>JBDHRU010000188.1:0-4749 GCA_039807765.1 Nitrosomonas sp.
AAGCATTGCGAGCAGTTGATTGAACATATCGCCAAAACCGCCGGATGCTTTTTTGAAGAAACTTACCGGGAGAATACTCATAAAAGCGAACAGCTCGATGGTGAAAGCTATACCGAGCTCATACTTGGCATCAAAAACAATATCGGTGGTAAATTTTCACTTGTCTCCAGCAATCCGGATTGCATAACGGTTACCAATTCCCGCTGTCCTTTCGGCGAGCAAGTCACTAACTTTCCTGAATTATGCCGGATGACCTCTAGCGTATTCGGAGGGATTGCAGCCAGAAACTTCGGTTATGCCAAGGTTGAAATCAAAAAAAGCATAGCCCGCCGAGATGGCCAATGTGATGTATGCATTTATACAAATCCGCATGCGGCAAAAGGGCATGCCGGAATGGAATATACCGACACAACGCCGGTTAAGGAAATTCATGATATCGATGAATTGCAGTATCGGATTGAAACAAGCATGCAGCGGCTTTGGCACAAACAAAGCAAGCAAGCATCAAAGAAACATCAATCTCCTGCAATCATAGCTAAATCACCGGTGATGCAGAAAATACTGCAATCAATCGAGGTTATTGCACCGACTGTGGCAACCGTGCTGATCCAGGGACAAACGGGTGTAGGCAAGGAACTGATAGCACGCGCTATACATGCCATGAGCGAGCGTTTTCATAAACCTTTCATCGCAATTAATTGCGGCGCAATCCCGGAAAGCCTGATTGAAAGCGCCTTGTTCGGACATGAAAAAGGCGCTTTTACCGGAGCCATAGAAGTGCACCAAGGCTACTTTGAGCGAGCCGAAGGCGGTACTCTGTTCCTGGATGAGGTCGACTCGTTATCGCCAGCGGCACAAACTCGATTGCTCCGTGTGATCCAGGAGGGAGAGCTGGAAAGAGTCGGCGGCAAACAAACATTGGCGGTCGATGTCAGGATCATCTCTGCAACGAATCAAAATCTGGAGAATCTTGTTAAACAGGATTTATTTCGCAATGACCTGTACTACCGTATCAATGTAGTCCGTTTAAATATCCCTCCCTTGGCCGAGCGGCTAGAAGATTTGCCCTACCTGGTACAATTGATTCTTCAGCGATTGAACAAGCGCTATAACAAAGCGGTTGAGTCGGTAAGTCGTGAAGTCATGCAAAAAATTCGCGCCTACCATTGGCCTGGTAATGTCCGCGAACTGGAAAACATTCTTGAGCGCAGCATCCTGTTTGCCAGTGGCAAGGAAATGACGGAGCTGGATTTGGAGCTTCCAGCCAAAACCAAAAATATTATCGGATGGAAAGATGCAAAAGAACATTCGCTTGCCAGAATTGAGCAATCGTTTCTTGAAACAGCGTTGAAACAGCATCACGGAAATATAAAAAAAGTTTCTGAAAGTATGGGAATTACATCACGGGCCGTTTATGCCAAGCTCAAAAAATACCAAATAAACTTGGCGGATTTCCGCATCTCTGATTGAAAGACATCAGATAGGAGTTTCACCAAGGAAGGTTTGTAACTCCATATCGAAAGAGAGCGAAGGGCTTCAGACCCAGGGGCATGGGTGGGGTGCCACGATCATACATGCTCCGGATTCGATCAAGAGCAAGGGAAGGATAAGAGCCGCGCCTCTGAAATGATCCGGCGCTAGATTCTGGCGTCGAGCATTGCTTTGAAGTGATGGCGATCATCAAGATCGGTGCCATTCCCTTTCTCAATCTGTTATCTACTATTTTATTCCCTGCTACGTAGATACTCTCTTTAATTAGCAGTATTGCAATCCGTCCGTGTGTATAAATGAAGGAAAATTACAGTATAGCTTGGAAATTGAGTCCGCGTAATATATAAGCCTCTAGGAATTCAGCGCATAGTAGCCAAGCGCAATCCGAAACAGCCAGAGTACATCCATCTACCCTGGTATCCGTTTTGCCGGGTGTTAATGATGATGGTGATGGTCGTGTTTCTGCGCTTGCGCCGGTTGTCCGGATACCGGTGCTGTGCTGATTTGATAGGCGTCATGACAGGCAATGCACTTGGTCATGGCGTCGCTCAGCTGCCGCAGTGTGAGCTTGGGATCTTTTTTGGATTCCGCGTCCGCGGCAATTTGGTCGAAATCCTGATGCAAGGACATGCCCAGCTGCATGAACTCTTTGGGCAGCACACCTTTGAGGTGATTCTCGGCTTTATGCGCCATGCCCAACCCCAGAGGACGGGCGGATTTGGAAACCGATGCCATGTCATCCTTAGAAAGTGCTGCCAGTATGTTTTGCGCACCCGACAACAATGCCCGCATTTCCTCCAGTACGTGACTGCGCTGATCTTCGGAAAGTGTGAGGGTTTGCCGGTTGTCTTTATCGGCCGCGAAGGCGGTGGTTGAGATTGAGATCAGTAAACAGACAATGATTATTGATGTTTTTTGCACGGAACACTCCTTGATAGCGATAGATTAATCGTTTGAATTTACCAGTATGGTGTGGTGTGTTGCAACTGGCAACAAGATAGACGAGGGAGCGAGTACCGCGCAATGAAGTGATTCGCCCGTATAGTCAATTAATCAGCGTTTTCCTAAGTTAGCGGCAACTCCGGCGCTTCAATGACGGCGACCTGATTCTTGCCCTGTTTTTTCGCCAGGAATACGGCATAATCCGCGCGATCCAGCACCTGTTCGTAGCTTTCGTTGGTCAGGTATTGCGTTACACCAGCGCTGAAGGTGATCAGCAGGCGGTTGTTATTATTCATGAAGAAACGTTTCGTCAATTCGCGCTGCAATCGCCGCATCAGGTCGGCAGCGGTATCGAGCAGGGTGTCGGGCAATAAAATCAGAAATTCTTTGGAACCGTAACGGATCACGTTGTCACCTTGTCTGATTACGGTTTTGATGATCTGCACCAGATGAGCCAGGGTATCATCTCCGGCTTGGTTGCCGAGCTGAGCATTCAGTTCGCTGAAATTATCCACATCGAATAACACCAGGCACAATGGCTTGCCGCTCTCCATCATTTGGTTCCGCTCTTCATTGAAGGTCTCGAGTAAAGCGTGGTGACTCAAGGCTCCGGTCAACCGGTCATCGCGCGCTTGCTCACTGACTTGCCGCAACTGATGCCGCAATTCTTCGATGCGCTGTTGCGACGCATCGGCCTGCTGCCTTGTTTTGATCAATTCGTCGCGGGCGCGCAGCATGTCAAGCTGCATATGCCGCGTATCTTCCATCAATTGCTCCAATAGAAACTTGAGATCGACGGCTTGGTTTGTTTGCTGAACACGTTCGGTATAGTGATCTATTTTTTGCTGAAACTCGCCGGTAGCTTCCGTCACGATTCCCAAACGTTCCAGGAATAGCGAGATCATGGCTTTGAGCGTTTCCTGCGCCTCGATCAGCGTATGTTGTAACAAGCCTTGTTGGTAAATAAGCTCTTTCAATATCGACTCCGCATCATAAATACGATGCAATGTAATGGGCTTTTTGATTTTTTCCTGAATCAAATCGAGCTGATGCCGCACCCATGGATCCAGATCCGGCGGCAGTGATGCATGCTCGATAAACAGATCGAGCATGCTCAGCAACCCATCGATCAAGCGCTGTTCCTGATCGGCTCGCAGAGCCATGTGAATCCAGCATTGCCGTATCCTTTTTTCCAGCCGGCCGATATTTTCCGGTTGGTCTATGGCTTCGATTGCCTGGATGATGAATTCGATTTCCGCAATCCAGTGCTGATGCGTGGCAAGCCGGGGAATCAACCCATCGCGCAATGTCGAGACGAGCAGCGCCTGCCATTGCTGCCAGAATGATATCGCCAACGGGTAGTCTTCAACGACTGCCAAATCCATACCGGCCGTTACGGCAGGCATATTTGCATGTGCAGGCGCCAGGCTGGCAGGGATCTCATCCTGCCATTTCTTGATCAGAGTATTAATTTCAAGGTTGAGCCTTTCAGGTAGGTTTGCAAATGCCTTGACGGTATCGGCCAGTTCCTTGCGCCGGGCCTGGCCATCATTCGATTGCATGCGCGTATCCCACAGCATTAACAGCAACTCTCCCCAGGATCGTTCGAATCGCCGGTCAGGCGCGCCTTGCGATTGGATCAGCTGACCCAGCGATTGGGCGACAGCCGGCCAATTTTGATCGTTTACCGCCAGATTGATATCGACCACATGGCGATTGGCTTCCTGAGGTAAACCGAGCGTGCGTAACGTTGCCACCAGTTTATTCGCCAATGTAAGCGAAGCGGGATGCTCGGGCGGCTTGGCACCGGCAATCTGGTAATAAATGGCTTCGTATTGATCCGGTGTGGGCGCAATCCGCTGGGTAGCCAAATGCTTTAATGTTTCCCGGGCGATCCATATCGGATTCTTGGTATCAGGTCGATTGGTATTCATATCGCATTATTTCAAGTTTTATAATTTTTTTGTGAAACAATCGCTTCCGGTAAACTTTTTTAGTTGCAAAAAAATCCGGAAACCCCTCCTGGGGAAGCTCTGAAAAAGGTAGCGAGCGATGATCAGGCAAGGCGAAATCAGATGAAGAAGCGCAATTTACATTAAGTAAATGCGCATTTTGAGCCTGATTTCAACGTAGCTTGCGAGCTGCAGCCGTTCTTCAGAGATTCCGTAAGCTCCCCCGTCAAGTAGACAGTATCCGATAGAGATTCGGAACCCGGGTTAGCTGAGACATGAACTGTACTGGCGGGATGTTACCCAACGCTTCAGCGGTCGGTATTCGTTGTAATCAACCAGCCACTGGTCAGTGATGGTTTGAACC
>JBDHRU010000018.1:0-22025 GCA_039807765.1 Nitrosomonas sp.
CTTTGAATAACTGAATTTGATCTAACAGGCACTTCGTCAAATCGGGTAACTGTCTGATCGGGTCTGAATTACTGCACATAATAAAAAAGCACATTCCGTAGCTATAAAAAAACCGCCACTTTGGGCGGTTTTTTTATTTGATGCTTCGATACTTGAAATTTTAGTGTCCAGGTTTGCTGGTACCACCATAAGGTCGTGGATCCTGTCCTTCTTTGAGGCATTCACCATTACCACCGACGCCAAACTTACAATCAGCATTTGAAGCATTGGGATCACCCATATTGGCGTTTGAACAAGCGGTTAAGAAAACTAATAAAGTTGCAGCAAAAATTGATTTTTTCATCATTCTAATCGTTCCTTTCTTCCTTTCTCTTTAAAATACCCAAATTTAATCAGGGGCTCGAGTATATAACAGAACTTCAAATATTCAAACAAGTAGTTTACTGTCCTAACCCTGGTTCACAACTACGAATAATTTCAATTAGATAACCACCGTATTTATCGAACTTACGCGCGCCGATGCCCGTCACCTGACGCAATTCATCTGCTGTTTTCGGACACTGCCGCGCCAATTCCCGCAAAGTGGCATCGTGAAAAATCACATACGCCGGTACACCATGCTCTTTGGCCATCTTCGCCCGCCAGTTACGTAATTGTTCCCACAAATACCGTTCAGCCGCATCCAGTAGCGCGACATCCTCGCTGCTGTGCCGTTTTCCGGATGCATACATTTGCTTAGCTTGTAATCGCAATTGTACGGTTTGCTGCCCTTTTAACACGGCGCGGCTGGCTTTAGTTAAATGCAACGAGCCGTGACTTTCGCTATCCACTGTCAGCAAACCGAGCGCGACGATCTGGCGGAATATCGCGCGCCAAGTACTCTCCGGCAAATCCTTACCAATGCCGAAAGTACTGAGTCGGTCATGATGCCATTCCTTCACCCGCTCCGTTTGATTGCCGCGCAAAATATCGATCAAGTGCTCCGCGCCGAAAGTCTGGCCGCTGCGATAAACGCACGATAATGCTTTCTGCACTTCCACGGTCGCATCCCAAACTTGCGGCGGATTCAGACAAATGTCGCAATTTCCACAAGCCGCAGTATCATCCATTGCTTCACCGAAATAGCGCAACATGCTCAAGCGGCGGCATGTGATTGTTTCGCACAGCGATAGCATAGCTTCCAATTTACGCGCGGCGACCTGCTTGAATTTGAATTGCGCTTCCGATTCCTCGATCATGCGCCGCTGCTGAATGACATCACCGAGACCATACACCATCCAGGCGTTGGCTGCCTGTCCATCACGCCCGGCGCGGCCGGTTTCCTGGTAATAACCCTCGATGCTGCGAGGCAAATCGAGATGTGCGACAAAACGCACATCGGGTTTATCGATTCCCATACCAAAAGCGATGGTGGCGACCATGACGATACCCTCTTCGCGCAAAAACCTTTCCTGATTCAGACTGCGTTCCTGCATGCTCATACCGGCGTGATAGGCAATCGCACGCAAACCCTGTCCGGTCAACCACACAGCTGTTTCCTCAACTTTTTTACGCGACAGGCAATACACGATACCGGCATCGCCAGGATGTTCCGTGCGCAGGAAAGTCAATAATTGCGTCCGGCTGTTGGTTTTATCGACAATTTGATAGCGGATATTCGGCCGGTCAAAACTGGACACGAATATTCTGGCTTCATCCAACCCCAGCCGTTCGATGATTTCCTTGCGGGTATCCATGTCCGCCGTAGCAGTCAGCGCGATGCGCGGCACTTGCGGGAAACGCTCGTGCAAAACCGATAATTGTATGTATTCCGGGCGGAAATCATGCCCCCACTGCGAAACGCAATGTGCTTCATCGATGGCAAACAGAGCGATGGGAATCCGTAAGATCAGATTTAAAAAGCGCGCCGTCAACAGCCGCTCCGGTGCAACATACAGCAGATCATATTCGCCTGCCAGAAGCTTCTGCTCAACTTCCGCCGCTTCCTGCAACGATAACGAGGAATTCAAAACCGCCGCGCGCACGCCGATTTCATGTAGCGCCGCAACTTGATTCTGCATCAAAGCAATCAGCGGAGACACGACGATAGCAACGCCGTCACGCAATAAAGCCGGAATTTGATAGCATAATGACTTGCCGCCACCTGTCGGCATCAACACCAAACAATCACCGCCACTGGCAAGATGCTCGATTACTTCCGCTTGCTGCCCGCGAAATGCGGGATAGCCAAAAACTTCCTTGAGTATATTAAGTGCGCTGAGCATTCCGGACGATACTACTGAATTTTTCAATTTTCTTGAATTCCACACTTCGATTTCCTGTTTTCTGGAGAAAACAGGGCAGGTTAATTTACGAATCGTAAAGACTTAGCGCGCGATAGTACAGTAGAATGCACGCCCAGACATCAGCCAAGTTACTATCGATTAATCTTGTTTTAGTAATATCCGTGCGCATCGTTTCGGATCATTCGTAGAATTGTGCTGGTATAATTCTATCTAAATGCATCTTTATTTATACAATTTGTGACGCAAGTCTGGAGAGAGAGAAAATGGTGGTAACCGATGTTTTGAAATTGATTCAAGACAATGAAGTTAAATTTGTTGATTTGCGCTTTACCGATACCAACGGAAAAGAACATCATGTCACCATTCCTGCACAAAACTTTGATGCGGATAAATTTGAAGACGGCCATCCTTTTGATGGCTCATCGATAGGCGGCTGGAAGGGCATTCAGGCTTCCGATATGCTATTGATACCGGATCCGGATACCGCCAACATGGATCCGTTTATGGATGAGCCAACGCTTCTGCTCACTTGCGATGTCGTCGAACCGGCCGATGGCAAAGGATATAGTCGCGATCCGCGATCCTTGGCGAGACGCGGTGAAATTTACTTGAAATCCACCGGCATTGGCGATGTCGCCTATTTCGGTCCAGAGCCCGAGTTTTTCATTTTCGATTCAGTGCGCTGGCATACCGGCATGTCCGGTTGTTCGGTCAAAATTGAATCCGAAGAAGCCGCCTGGAGCTCGGCGATCAAGTATGAAAGCGGCAATATCGGCCACCGCCCGGCAATCAAAGGCGGCTATTTTCCCGTGCCACCCGTCGATTCATTACAGGATATCCGCTCGGCAATGTGCCTGACACTGGAAGAAATGGGTATCGGCGTCGAAGTGCATCACCACGAAGTGGCCACAGCGGGTCAATGTGAAATCGGCACGCGCTTTAACAGCCTGGTCAAGCGCGCCGATTGGAATCAGATTCTTAAATATGTCGTGCATAACGTTGCGCATTCGTACGGTAAAACAGCAACCTTCATGCCTAAACCAATCGTCGGCGACGCCGGTTCCGGCATGCATGTGCACCAATCCATCTGGAAAGACGGTAAAAATTTGTTTTCCGGTAATGGCTACGCCGGTTTATCGGAAATCGCGCTGTTTTACATCGGTGGAATTTTGAAACACGCCAAGGCGCTGAATGCTATCTGCAATCCCGGCACCAATTCATACAAGCGTTTGATTCCGGGATTCGAAGCGCCGGTCAATCTGGCTTATTCCGCCAGTAACCGCTCGGCCGCCATTCGCATACCGCATACCAGCAGCCCGAAAGGACGGCGCATCGAAGTTCGTTTTCCCGATCCGATGGCCAATCCTTACCTGGCGTTTACCGCACTGATGATGGCAGGACTTGATGGCATTCAAAACAAAATCCACCCTGGCGATCCAATGGATAAAAATTTGTATGACCTGCCTCCGGAAGAAGCGGCTAAAGTACCGAATGCTTGCGCATCGTTAGATGAAGCATTGGATTGTCTGGATAAAGATCGGGATTTTTTAATTCGCGGCGGTGTTTTTTCCAATGACATGATCGACGCATATATTCAATTAAAGATGGATGAAGTCACTTTGCTGCGCACAACAACACATCCGGTTGAGTTCGATTTGTACTATAGCCTATGAGCAATAATCATAACGGCCACTCACGGGATCGGTACATAGGGAAAAATAAAATGACATTGCGTAATAAGTAAGCCGGATTTACTTGCTTTTTTTTGCTTTTCGTTAGAAAAATCATTGGTAAACTGATGGGATTGTGGTAATTATTATCAACATTCTTCTAGCCAAATATGAAAACCAAAACAGTATTTATCCTAGCAATCCTTGTTTTGTTGGCTCTCATACCGCAAACAATCGCTCAGACAAATATCTATAAGCATGTCGATAAAGACGGCAATATCACATTTACCAACCGGCGCATCCCGAACGCGGAAAAAATATCGATCGCCTCTTATTCGAGAAACTCCGGTTCCAGTCCGACACGGTTGCAATCCAACGGGAATGCACCGCGGGTAAAAGACACGACACAAAAAGAGCGCGATACGGTGCGCCGCCAAATCTTGCAGAAAGAATTGGTGTCCGAAGAAAAACATTTCACCGAAACTCAGACGCATTTGGAACAATTCAGTAACACCGAAGCCGGTAATTCCCAAGAAAAAATCGTGCAGCTCAAAAATAAGCTGTTTTTGCACCAAAGAAATATCACGGCATTAAAAAAAGAACTTGCCAAACTATAGCTGTTCTAAAAACTACGAATAGCTTACGAGGTGATTGATGAAAAGAAGTACCGGTTTATTTGCCACCTTGCTTTTTCTTTCCTGCACGACTCAGGCCAGTGTTTATAAGCATGTCGATGAGCACGGCAATGTAACATACTCCAATGTGCCTTCCAGCAATGCCAAAAAGATTACTTTACCGCCGCTTGTTGTGGTGCCATCGGTTGATTCCGGTGACGTGGAAGAAAGAATTGCAAAACGCAGGGAAACAGAGGAACAACGCGAACAAATTCAAAGCAAAATAACAGAAGAAGAAAAACGCCTCAATGAAGTTAAAAACGAATACAAAGATGGTAATCCGGATCGCCTCGGCAGCGAGCGCAATTACCAGCGTTACCTGAATCGCGTCGAGCGACTGCGCGAAGAAATCGATGCTCGGGAAAGAAATCTGAATGGATTGAGAAAAGAACTCCAGGAATTATCTGGCAGTAATAAATAACCCCAGTTTACAGCGATAGCTCCGCCATTACGGGTGCATGATCGGACGGACGCTCCAGCTTACGTACCGCTTTATCAATCGCACACGTCACACACGCATCGGCAAGCTCGTGACTCAGCAGTATATGATCGATACGCAGTCCTCGATTCAAGCGGAAAGCCATCATACGGTAATCCCACCAGGTATACGATTTCTCCGTTTGCTCGAACAAGCGGAAACTATCCGCCAACCCCAATCTCAACAAACCGTCGAAAGCTGCACGCTCCGGCTGGCTGCACAATACTTTTCCTTGCCACAGCTGCGGATCATAAACGTCGCGATCTTCCGGCGCGATATTGAAATCGCCTAATATAGCTAGTTTCTTATAATTTTTTAGTTCCTGTTGCAGCCACTCGGTCAGAGCTGGTAACCACCGTAATTTATAACCGTATTTCTCTGATCCAACAGCATCACCGTTCGGTACATACACGGAAATGATACGCACATCACCGTCACCGTACGTTGCGGCAATCACTCTTTTCTGCTCATCCGCAAACCCCGGAATCCCACTAATGACTTCACTTCCTTGTTGTTTGCTGAGTATCGCGACACCATTATAGGTTTTTTGTCCGGTAAATATGGATTGATAACCAACTGCTGCGATTTCGTCAGCCGGAAAATTTTCATTGGTCAGTTTGGTTTCCTGTAAACATAGCATGTTCGGCTGGTTTGCTTGCAGCCAATCGATTACTTGTGGCAACCGCACTTTGAGCGAGTTTACGTTCCAGGTGGCTATCTTCATTATGTTTTCACTTCAAAAATACCAGGCCGGCAGAATTTATCATACCGTTCAATCCTTGGTGTTATGCACAACCAATTGGTTGAACGGTATGATCCATTGCTGCTGATTGCAAACCTCTACGGCATAACGCTGCAGCGCGCGTTGAATGGCGGAAAACTCTCCGGCAACCGTACCATCGAATGATGCGATAATTTTATAATCCAGCGACGACATATTGGCTTGCGCAAAATGTACCGCCAAATCAATTAATGACGAACCGTAGGGCTCCAGCAGCAAACCGCGGCGAATGCCATTGCATAATATTTCCGGAATAACTGTCGTGCACTGCGCTTGGTGCTTGTAATCAATACGGAAATCGCTGACAACCGTGAATCCAAGTGAGAAATTTTTCGGTTTAGCCGCGAGGAAATCGGGGATGCTATATGTAATGGGCATCCACCCGTTCGCTTGCGACAATAAGATATTTTCCAAGGTAATGTAGTTAACCATGGCAAAAGTATTATCCGACAACATGACGTAATCACCCACTTGGCACGGAAACCAAGGTTCATTCACCGCATACGGCCGGGAAACGTATTTGGCCAATTCCGCCAGCGTCAATCGCAATTCCAATCCGGGAAGCACCGGATTGGTCAGTTTACTGTAGTAATTCAAACTCTCCACTTTCATCGGAATGCCATTATAGATAATGCATTCACCTTCCCTGACCGATCCGGTATTGAGTAATATCCGCAGCTCATTGATATAGCTTGGAATAGAGCTTTTCAATACCCACACTATGCTGATCAGCAGCAATACGGTAATCCCCGTCAATACCTGATCGTTGCGCGCACTGAGCACGTAAAATACCGCCGTTATCGATAACACGGTCATCAGGAAGTGATAGCACAAAGTAATAATGCGCTGATAGTAGGTGCTTCTTTCCTCTTCCTTGCGGTTGGCAAGCCAGCGCAAAAACTTTAACAACAACAACATCGAAAAATAAACACTAATGAAGGCACTCAATGCCAGCAGCAAAGTTGCGCCGCGTCCGGCGGCAAATTGCTGGATATGTTCACTCAGCGATACTTCCTTGATGGCTTGCGATTTGATCATTTCATCGAGCTGCAACTGCACGACTTCCAGCAGATGCTGATTTTCCTCCAATTGGCTTTGCCATTTACCGGCAATCCGCTCGAATTCCACCAGTGCTTCTTTTTCAAATCCTGCTTTGTTAATTCCCGCGATATGCTTCAATACTTCTTGAATAATGCGAATTTGTGATTTATAGAAGTCGATTTTCTTTTGCAGATTATCTGTTTTGCGCTTTTTCTCCGTAAATTGACGCAACTCGCTCATGATCGGCTGCACGATCTCCAGCAAATCCTTTTTCCAATCGAACTCGCGCTTATCCACCGTCTCTTCACGGCTTAATTCCAACCCGGCTGTCAGTATCATTTCAAACGACGATTCCTGCTCTGCGATAGAGCTGCTCAATTCATTCAACTCCGTTTGAATTTTGTTTTTTTCCTGTTCCGTTTTAGCTTTCATCAATAACCGGGACTTCGTCTCCGCTTCCATTTTTTGCAGCTTAATATTCCGGATGATGTCATTCAGTTTGACAACGGCCAATTCTTTTTGCTGCGCCTTTTCATTGGTGATTAACGGTATATCAATCTTATCGGCAGCAGCATCCGCAGCAAGCGGCATCGCTGTGGAGAAAAGAAAAATCAGCAAACTGGGAATGAAATTAATTCTCATCGTTCAGCAAATGGATAATTGATCGCGATCATCAAAGCAGCACTCATTCTGAAGACATCAATCAGTGAAAAAACGTTCGACTTCCGCCAGATCGCGCGTGCGCTTCATCGGCGGCAAGCTTTGCCAGATCTGCTTACCGTAAGCTTTTGCCGTCAGGCGCGGATCGCAGATCATCAACACGCCGCGATCCGCTTCATCGCGGATCAACCGGCCTGCGCCTTGCTTCAGATTGATCACGGCGCGCGGCAATTGATATTCCATGAACGCATTGCGCCCTTCATGTTGCATTTTATCGATCCGCGCGGACAACACCGGATCATCCGGCGGCGCAAACGGTAGTTTATCGATGATCACCAAGGACAATGCCTCGCCACGCACATCTATGCCTTCCCAGAACGATTGGCTACCGATAAGCACGGCATTGTTCAATGCGCGAAAGCGTTCCAACATACTGGAACGCGATCCCTGCCCTTGCAGCAACAGCGGAAAATCGAAATCAGCAGCAGCTTGCAACAATTCATGTACGCGCTGCATTGCGCGCAAACTGGTGCAGAGAAAAAAAGCCCGCCCGCGACTCGCACGCAGCACCGGTAACGCCGCTTGGACGACTCGGTCGATATAGGTTTTATCATGCGGCTCCGGCAAACCCTGCGGCACATACAACAGCGCCTGCTGGGCGAAATCAAACGGACTCTCCCAACATGCCGTCTGCGCCGCTGTCAGCCCCATTTCATCAATGTAGTGGCTGAAATCTTTTTTGACCGACAACGTCGCCGAAGTAAAAATCCACGCGCGCGGCGACGACACCATCTGCCGCTGGAAAATTTCCGCGATCGACAGCGGCGTCGCGTTTAATTGCAAGGCGTGATGATACACCTCGACCCAGCGCACATGATCCTGCATTTCTGTTTCGTCACGCCAGCGTTGCAGCAAATACAAATGCCCCGCGGCACGCTGACGGCAATTTTCCAAACCTTCGGAACGCTCCGCCTGGCTCTCCAGCAGTTTCGTAAGCGTAGTCAATTTTTCCAGCAAATCGTCCAGTGCGGAACTAAAGCCGCTATTCTGCTTGGCCGCCGCCAGCGATGACCGTGTGTTGTCTTCCGCAATCGTCAAGCGCAGATCGCGCGCGGCTTTTTCCATTGCCGCGATTGCATCCTGCAGCACGGCAAAATCACCGGCCGCCTGCACCGCTTCCACTTTGGCGTCGCGCGCCAGATCAAGCAACTGCCCGGTGCTGACCGATTCGCCGAAAAACAGGCTAGCGGTTTCCGGCAACTGATGCGCCTCGTCAAAAATGACGGTATTACACGCCGGCAGCAGCTCCGATAATCCCTCATCGCGCAGCATCACATCGGCGAAAAACAAATGATGATTCACCACCACGACATCCGCCGCCAACGCCTGCTTGCGTGCTTCCATGACGAAACATTGCTTGTAATTGGGGCACTCGGACCCCAAACAACTATCGCGCGTTGACGTGACGTTTTGCCAGATCGCGGCATTCTCTGGAACTTCGCTCAAGCCACTTTTATCGCCGCTTTGACTGCGCTGGGCGTAGCGCTCGATCAATTGCAGATAGTGAATCTCATCGCGGTTGATGAAACTAAGGTGAGTATCCTGCAAACTTCTTTCCAGGTGATAGTGGCAGATATAATTGGCGCGTCCTTTCAGCAAGGCTACAGTAATAGGAATCTTCAACGCCGCGCGCACGGTCGGAATATCGCGATTGAACAACTGATCCTGCAAGGTTTTGGTGCCGGTTGAAATGATCACCTTGCCACCCGCCAGCAAAGCAGGCGCCAGATAAGCGAACGTTTTGCCGGTACCGGTACCCGCCTCAGCCACCAGAATTTGATGCTTGGCAATCGTATCCGCAATCGCCTGCGCCATTTCCACCTGCTGCGCACGCGTGCGGAATCCTGCAATGTGCTGCGAAAGCGCACCATCCGGTGCGAAAATGGAATCGATATCAAACATAAAATCAGGAAAGCGGTTGCTAAAAATAAAAATGCGCCCTACTTTTGCCGGAACCGCCAAACTCGGGAATAAATTGGAAAAAACCTGAAGCATTATACTGGATGCGCAAAAGTTAGCAGTTGGTGTTCATTCCGGCATGAAAAATGGTTTATCGATCCGCCTGATATTGCTAATATTCACCGCCGGTTAGATGAAAGATTAATTTGTAATTTGCGCAAATGACGAATCAGGAGGGTATGTGACGGAGGGATACGATGTTTTTATCAGCTATGCCCACGCTGATAATGAAATTCCCTTGAATGCCTCGATAGACACAGGCTGGATCGGTGTACTTGCAACCAATCTAAATACCGGTCCGAACGTTCTCAAAAAACGAATTTTCATCGATTATCAACTCAAACCGGGCGATGAATTTAGCGATACCCTGATTGACAAAGTAACCAACAGTAAATTATTAGTCCTATTTCTATCGCAGAATTACGCCAAATCGGACTGGTGCGGCAAAGAACTGACACATTTTATCCAAGCGCATTCTACTAACCCGGAAAAACCGGTTGATGTTTTTGTCGTCGAGCTGTTTCCTTACGAACAACTGATCGGTCTGCCGGAAAACATCCGGAATATTCGCAAGCACAACATCCATGCAAAATTCTGGGTTCAACCCATCGACGGTAGTGTGCCCATCCTAGCTGGTTACCCTACACCCAACGACAATGACGACAAGGTTAGGATTCACTATTGGAATTCGCTAAATGCGCTGCGAATGGCTATCGACGCTCGCTTAACCCAAAATGCTGACCACTGCAAGGAAAATCTCACTGAAACGACTGTAAAAACAATAACTGTTGAGTCTGATCGTCGAGAAACGATAACGCCTTGCACTATTCTGCTCGCAGATGTCACCGATGACCTGGAATCCAAGCGCAATGAAATCAAATTGGCGCTGGAAGCAGAGAAATTTCTGGTGCTGCCGGATGGCGACTGTGTTGGCTTATCGATAGATGAATTTAATAGCGCTTTCCCGCGAGATCTCGAGCGCAGTGAATTGTTTGTGCAACTATTGTCGCCCATAGTAGGGCGCAAAGCCAAAGGATACCCGGCACCACTACCACAACTGCAATTTCAGCTTGCATGCGAAGCCAACAAACCAATTCTGCAATGGTGCGAGCAAATACCAGCAGCTAATTAAATTATCGATCCCGAGCATGCCAAATTATTTAATACCGAATTCCTCCGTGTCACCAATCTGAATAACTTTAAAACTGAAATCATTGAGCGCCTGCAAGCGGAAAAAGTTAAGCGCAGCAAAGCAATGTCGGCGTCGCTTCAGTCATCGCAATCCAAATTGGGTAAAAAGGTCGTTTTTGTCGATGATCTGGCCAGTACGGATGATTTGCGTAACGCATTGCGTGCTACCATCAAACAACATCACTATGACATTCGCGCCCTGCCCGATGAGGTGCCTCTGGGTAACAACGGCATCGACATCAAGGAATTTCTGCGCCCCTGCCTGGCCGGAATTACCCTTTACACCGACAAAAGCAAATTTCTAACGGCACACAACCGCTTGATCTTCTTTCTAAATCAAATCGCGGAAGCCGATCTTCCCTTGTTGCGCTGGGGTGTCTATTTGCTCGACGGCGATGTCGCCAAAGTTTTCGGCATCGATTCCGAAGACGTCGTGCCTGTTTATGAGCAGGATTTCGCGTCATTCCTGCAAGGACTATCGCAGTGAAACGCATCACGCTCTCGCTACCTGCACCTTACGTCGGCTTACGGCCGTTTGAAGAAAAAGACGCCTTGCTATTTTTTGGTCGCGAAGCGCATGTGCGCGATTTGTTCGCCAAATTGGAGCATCAGCAGCGCTTCATTGCCGTGATCGGCGCTTCCGGTTCGGGCAAATCGTCGCTGGTTCGCGCCGGGTTGATTCCGGCATTGCACCGTGGCGCGCTGGCATCGGCCGGATACCGCTGGAAAGTGCACATCACCAAGCCTGGCGATACGCCGCTGCACAACTTAGTGGAAAAATTGACCGAAGATGAGCGCTGGATCGATGGTAGCGATCGAACTGACTCCATGGCTTCGCTGCGCGCTCAATTCACCATCAACCCGCTGGCGCTGGTCGAGCAATATCAACAACGCGCCGCATTGTTCAACGGCGAAGCCTTGTTGCTGGTCGTCGACCAATTCGAGGAAATTTTCCGCTACCGCCAGCAAGACGTCGACGAAGCGGAAGCGTTCATCAAATTGCTGTTGCGCTCGGTATCCGAATCCGCTCAGGTACCGGTTTATGTCGTTATCACGATGCGCTCCGATTTTCTCGACAAGTGCGTGATGTTCTTCGGTTTACCGGAAGCGATCAACAACGGGTTGTACCTAACACCGCGGCTGCGGCCAGAGCAACTGAAATTGATTATCGCCTCCCCGCTCGCCCTGATCGGCAGCGATATCGACCCGGTACTGGTCAACCGGTTGATCAACACACTGGAAGGCGACGATGAACTGCCGGTTCTCGAACACACATTGCTGCGCATGTGGGATCATGCCAGGGATGGAAGACGCAACCGCATCGAAGCACAAGACTTTGCCATCATTTGCAAACCACCGGCAACGGATACAGGCGAAGTCGTACCCAGGCTAGCGTTCGCCATCGATAATCACGCATCGGAAATCTACAACCAACTCACACTGCAACAGCAAACCATCGCCCGACAAATCTTTCCGGCACTGGTCGAGCGTCGTGAAAGCCGCGATGTGCGGCGGCCGCAGACCTTGCAACAATTGGTCGAGTTGATCAGTAAATCCAATCGAGATGATGTGTTGGCGGTGATCAATGCATACCGCAAAGAAGGCGCAGGTTTCCTGTTGCCACCGTCAACAGAAACGATTACCAAAGAAACGCTGATCGATATCAGCCACGAAAGCTTATTCCGCCAATGGCGGTTATACCGGCAATGGCTCGAGGAAGAAGCGCTCGATGCCGCTGAGTTGACGGAATGGTATTATCGCTGGGAGCGCCACCAGCAAACCAGCCGCGGTTGGTTAGATGAAAATGACAGTCATCGTGCATCGCAGTGGCTAGAACGCATTAACAAATACCATACACCTCAGCAATGGGCAACTCGCTACTTGAAGCAGTACGACTTTCAAGCGATTAAAACATTCATTCAAGCTAGTCGACAGCGTGTTCAAGAAAAACAACAAGCCGAAACCAAACGATTGGAAGCAGAAGCGGTGCTGCAACGTCAATTCGCCGAGCAGGCCGAAAAACAAAAACAGCAAGCCGAAGCATTCGCCCGATCCAGTCGCAAGAAAAGTATCTGGGCAATGGGTGCAGCAATCGTTGCCATCTTACTTTCGGTTATGTCTGTGATGCTCTGGAACCAGGCTGAGCATGCCAGAAAACATGCTGAAAAGCTTGCTCACAATGCACATGCCGATGCATTGATCGCTACCGCCGAAAACCTTTTCAACAGCAATCGCGATCAGAGCGTATTACTGGCTTTGTCAGCCCGTAACATCAGCAATACACCCAAAATTGAAGCGTATTTGCGCTATGCATTAAGCCATCTAGGTTATCTCCATAGTTTGCGCGGTCATGATGGTGGGGTTTACAGTGCCCAATTTGCCCCCGATGGCAAATCCATCGTCACCGCAAGCGACGATAACACCGCCCATCTGTGGGATGCGATCAGCGGCAAAGAACTCGCCGTGCTGCACGGTCATAAAAATTCGGTTCTCAACGCCCAATTTGCGCCCGATGGCAAATCTATTGTCACCGCAGGCGTCGATAACACTGCCCGCCTGTGGTTTTGCAACGTTTGCCGTCCTATCGACGAAATCGCTGCAGAATTAAAACACCGTGTTGGGCGCGACTTAACGGATGAAGAGCGTCGCCGCTTTGGCGTGGCGGATATCATTGCGCAAGAACAGTAATCGAGCACACTCAGGAGACGCGATATGACTGAAAGCACCAACGACCCCGCAGCAAAAAACGAGCGCCGCGATGTGCAGCCGGAGGCCAGTCATGTGCTTGACTGGAGCTCCGAGCACCGGCGCGAATCGATTCATATCGTGTATCAACGCTCCGAGAAGCATGCGCTGGATGCAATCGAGTGGTATTTGCTTTCCAAGCGTCAAAAGAAATTCTGGGTGCAGGGACTCAGGCTTGGTACCATCGGTCTGACGGCACTGGCTGGGCTTTTGCCCATCATCAGTGAGATATTTCAATCCACGCTCTCACCAGCATGGGCCTCGGTTGCCTTAGGGTCAGCGGGTGTCGTGCTGGCCGTCGACAAGTTTTGCGGTTATTCGTCGGCTTGGATGCGCTTTATCGCCGCCGAACATCAAATCCGGCAAAGTCTGCACGAATTCCAGATGGATTACGAACTGGAACAAGCCGGGTGGGATAATACGCAGCCAAGCGTGGAGCAAACGCAAGTCGTTTTGAGCCGTTGCAAAGCGTTTTTGTTTCAGGTGGACGCCATCATCCGACAGGAAACCGATCAGTGGCTGGCCGAATTTCAGGATGCATTGAAGCAGATCGACAGCAGTGCAAAAGCCAAAGCAGCAGCGGCGGATGGCAACAAATCACCGTGATGCCGCCCGTGGATCAAGCGGATTTACCTGGCAGCAGCCGTCTTGCCCACGCCAATAATACATCGGTCATCGTGTGCGGCCCCATCAATCCACCCAGCAGACCGGTGAGCATCGCATTGATCACCGGTTCACTGCCAAACGACGGAATTGGCAGCCAGCCGGAGACTTGCTGGCCGTAGAAAGAACAAAACGTCAGCAGCAAACCGGCTGCAATGCCCGCCGGAAGGCGAATGAGCCAGGTCCAAATCGTCGCAACCGTGCGGCTGACTGCCAGCAATGCGCCGACCAGAGCGGCACAAGCGGAAATCCAATAGGTATTGGATAAATCGACGTGGGTTTCGGTAAGTGCCGGATAAAACGGCACATCGAGCATTTTGAAGTGATACAAACCGCGCTCAAATAAGTGGAATCGCTCCGTTGCCTTGCCAGCGGAGAATTTCACCTGCCGGTCTTCGATCAAGTGTTCGTGATTACTCAACGGATCGACCCGGTATACGCCCAATTTGCCGGATTCCACGCCATGCGCATTGAGTTGCACTTCGATCGGGGTTTCGAGCCACGGACTATATGGATCGACCGCGATATGTACCCACGGATGCGAATTAAGCGGATCCTCGCGGGTAACGCCACGCGTGATGCGGTAAATCGGCGCCGTCGGTATCTGATTCAGATCGCCTTGGCTAAAACTGATGCTGCGCCATGGTTCGAGCGAGTCGAACATTTCGCTTTCAAGCACGCGCAATAATTTTTGCCGTAACGCCTGCGGTTGCGGCAATTCATGATGACCATTGAGCGCCAGGCGTAATGCACTGTGCAGTACCATCGCCGCTTCGTATGCGGTCATCATGAAGTCGGCGCGGTCTTTTTTCGCACGTTCCTCAAATTCGCTCAAAAGCTTGCGCCAGCTATGCTCCAGTTCGGCGGTAGAGGTTCTCTGGTAATCCAATACCGGATCGCCGATCGTTATCGATCCGACCGGTGCTTCGTCGAACAACCGTTTACCCGAACCGACAAAAAAGTAATCGAATTTCAGATCGCTAACCGCTATACGCAACCCATTGACCAAGGATAGCGAGCCGGCAATTTCACCCAACAATACAATATTGTTGATATTGACATCGTCGAGCAATTTGACAAACTCCGCGGTAAAGCATTGACCGCTGCGCAAGGCTTCAAAATCGGTGGGATACCGGTTGCCTTGCGGATTCGTGCAGTCTTTCCGCTGTACTTCAGTCCAAGACAGCGCGGTAACATTGGGAGTATAAAGACGATCTTTAAGAGAATTTTTCAACCCTTCGCCGTAAGGATTACCCTCGTATAAAAATAAAAATTGCTGTTCACCGGCTTTGCCCTTTTCCTGCTTGATAAATGTTGCGTACTGCCCCATACGGTCGGCATCGTCGAAAATCAAGCGGAAAAAATTCTTGTCCCGGCCTTCGGAGCGTGTCAGTTCAGGCGCTGTCGACATGGCTGAAATCACCGGCAGTTCGATTTGTTCGTTGCGTAGCCGCTGCAAGGTTTCCATGGTTGAACCGCTGTTGACCGGTCCCAGTATCGCCACGGCATGATCTTCATGCACCAGTTTTACCGCCCCCTCGGCAGCTGTTTCCGGTTTGCCGTTATCGTTCCATGGAATCAATTTGAGTTTTATCTGCAAGTCACCTACTTGCAGCGGACCGAGATGATCAAACGCCAACCGAATGCTTTCCTCGTGTGATTCACCGGCTAAAACCAGACTGCTGCCGTCTTGCGGTGAAATGATACCGATTGCGATGGTGTTCTGATCCAGTGCTTTGGCCTGCATGGTCAACAGCGCCAGCAATACCCCGCTAACCATCATCAGCCACTGCATTGCCTGCGATTTGTGCTCGGCTATGCGCTTCATTGATACCCTCCCGCTTGTCAATTTTTTTACGACCATGCTAATTTATTCTCCTGTGAGGTCACTTTGCAAGGCGCTGCATGAACAAATTGCTGTTATTCGGCTACGGCAACCCCGGACGCGGGGATGATGGTCTGGGTCCCCTGTTGGTGGAGCATGTTAGTCAGCTTCAGTTGGCGGGTGTCATTTGCCTCGTTGACATGCAGTTATTGATTGAGCATGCTACCGACCTGGTAGGATTTGATCAGATTATATTCGCCGATGCAGATATGTCATGCCAAGCACCTTTTGAATTTTCCGCCGCGCATGCGGCAATGGACGATAGCTACACCAGTCATGCCTTAACACCAGCGGCATTGCTGCATGTCTATCGGCACATCCGGCAAGGTACGGCGCCATCGGCTTTTTTACTGCGCATCCGCGGCTATCGTTTTGAACTGGGCGATGCTTTAAGTGCGCAAGCGGACAACAATCTGACGGTGGCGATCCGCAAAATCCGGCAGTGGCACGCACAGCATTCGTGAAAAACTTACTGTGAGTTTGAAGCTTTTCCAGTTTTAGCGATAATGGCGTTTGATTTTTTCGACTCTATGACATCAAGCAATCGATGCACGAACTATCGCTCGCCGAAAATATCCTGCAACAGATCGAAGATGCCGCGATTGCTCAGCCGTTTAACCGCGTCATAACGGTGTGGCTGGAAATCGGTCAATTGGTTTGCGTCGAGCAGGAATCGCTGCGTTTCTTTTTTGCTGTCGTAACGGAAGACAGTATCGCCCGGCAAGCCAAGCTAGAAATTATCAGCATTGCAGGACAAGCGGTGTGCCAAGCATGCAACCGCATTTTTCCGGTTGCCGCGTATCATGCAGCCTGTCCGCACTGCGGCAGTTATGCGCTGCAAGTCACGCAGGGCAACGGCATGCGCATCAAGGAACTGGAAGTGGAATAAAAGGAAGCGATTATGTGTACGACTTGTGGCTGCGGCGTTGGCCAGACCCGTATCAATGGTAAAACAATACCAGCGCGGCCGCGCGCTGATGAGCCCTTGCGTTTCCGTCCGCTGCCATCCGGTCAGGCGCACCCGCATGAACATGCGCCATCCGCTGTTGCGAATCAGCAGGCGGCTGACACGATTCATTTCGGAACCGGCATTGCCGGTACGCATGCACCCGGCATGAGCCAGACCCGGATAGTGAAAATCGAGCGTGATATTCTGGCAAAAAACAATCAGTATGCTGCCGAAAACCGCCACTACTTGGCCGAACGCGGTATTTTCGCGCTCAATCTGGCTTCCAGTCCGGGTTCCGGCAAAACCACCTTGCTGGTAAAAACCATCGAATTACTGCGTGACCGGTTCCCGATCGCCGTGATCGAGGGCGATCAGCAAACCGATCATGATGCCGCACGTATCCGCACGACCGGCGTTCCGGCGCTGCAAATCAATACCGGCAAGGGCTGCCACCTGGATGCGCAGATGGTCAGCCACGCCATGCAGCAGTTGCCGCTGCAGCATAATAGCCTGCTGTTCATCGAGAATGTCGGCAATCTGGTGTGCCCCTCCGGATTCGATCTGGGCGAAGCGCACAAAGTAGTGATTCTGTCGGTCACCGAAGGCGAAGACAAGCCGCTGAAGTACCCCAACATGTTCCATGCCGCGGATTTGATGTTGCTGAACAAATGCGACTTGTTGCCCTATCTGACTTTTGACGTCGATTTGGCCATTGACTATGCACACCGTGTTCACCCCAGATTGCCGGTGATGCAGATTTCCGCCACGCAAGGTAGCGGCATGCACGCTTGGGCCGATTGGATTGAAACCGGTGCCCGCCGCGCGGCAGCAATTTCTCAAGCAGCACAACCGCACGACTCCCAATTTGGTTAATCCGCCCGACACACCTATTTCCCTAACCATCGGCGGTCCTCCCGTTTTAGCCTGTGGCGCCTGGTTAAAAAACACCGTCTGCGTAACGCAAGGAAACACGGCGTATGTTTCTGCGCTCATCGGCGATTTGGCTACGGCGGAGGCGCGCGATCAATTTGATCAAACCGTGCAGCGCATGTGCCAGGATTATGCCATTCAACCCGCCATCGTGACGCACGACCTGCATCCGGATTTTTACAGCACACAATTCGCGCAAGCTTATGCCGAGCAACAGCAAATTCCGCTGCTCGCAGTGCAGCATCACCATGCCCATATCGCCGCCGTCTGCGCCGAGTATCAGCTAACCGGACCGGTATTGGGTCTGGCATTGGATGGTGTCGGCCTGGGAACGGATAGCACGCCGTGGGGTGGTGAATTACTGCTGGTCGATGGCGCCCGTTTTGAGCGGCTTGGTCATTTGACGCCGCTGGCTTTACCCGGTGGCGACCGCGCCGCGCAGGAGCCCTGGCGTATGGCTGCAGCGGCATTAGTTCGACTTAATCGCGGCACCGAAATTACCCGGCGTTTTCCGGATCAACCCGCGGCTGCGACGGTAGCTGCGATGTTGGCAAAAAATGTAAGTTGTCCGCAAACGTCCAGCATGGGACGCTTATTCGATGCGGCTGCCGGTCTGCTTGGCATCTGTGCAATTCAATTGCACGAAGCACAAGCGGCAATGCAATTACAACAACTGGCCGAACAGCACGGAGAAATAGCGGCGTTGGTGGTAGGCTATCGCATCGATACGGACAATAACCTGGATTTTTCCCCATTACTGGCTGCGATGATCGATTACCACAACGCCAAGCGCGATATTGCCCGTGCCGCTGCCCTGTTTCATGCAACGCTGGTGGCTGGATTGACAGAGTGGCTGGAACGCTCGGCCAAGCAGCACGGTATTTTGCAACTGACGCTCGGCGGCGGATGCTTTCACAATGCAATATTGCGGCACGGCTTGATGCACCGGTTGATTGCCGCGCAATACAAGGTATACGCCGGTCGGCGGTTACTGCCGGATGACAGTGCAATCGCACTGGGACAAGCATGGGTGGCGCTGCACCATAACCCGTTATAATAGCGGTTTACTATGGCTTGAGATTTTATAATGAGTAACTACGTACAACGTTTTCTTCTGGAAAACCTCGATATACGCGGTGCCGTGGTGCATCTGGATTCCGTTTGGCAAGCGATGCTGGCCGGACGCCATTACCCGCAACCCGTAACCAAACTGTTGGGAGAAATGAGCGCGGTCACTATGCTGTTAGGAGAAAACCTCAAGCAAACCGGCCGGTTGACAATCCAGTTGAGCGGTAGCGGCCCGGTTTCGATGCTGGTCATCGATTGCACCGACACCCTGCACCTGCGCGGCATGACCAAATGCGAACAAAATATCACAGCGCAGACAGCGCCCGATCTACTCGGAGACGGCCGGTTGGTACTCACGTTGGATATGCCGTCGATGCGCGAATGTTACCAAAGTATCGTGCCGCTCGACGGCGACAACATCGCGGAAATCTTTGAACATTATTTCAGGCAATCGGAACAATTGCCTTCACGGTTATTTTTAGCCACTTCAGATAACGCCATTTTCGGTTTGCTGCTGCAAAAACTGCCCGCCGCCGATCAGAAGGATCCCGACGGCTGGCCGCGCGCCGAAGCGCTGGCAGCGACGGTTCACGATCATGCCTTATTCGATTTGACCGCGGAAGAAATACTGACCCGGTTGTTTTATCAGGAAACCATTCGCATTTTCGACGCTCAGACCATTCAATACGGTTGCCATGAAGATCCCGCCAAAATCTACGCCATGCTGCGTTCGCTCGGCCGGGAAGAAGTCGATTCGATTCTGCAAGAATTCGGCGAGGTTGTCGTTCACGACGACATTTGCAACCGCGAGTACCGTCTCGATGCCTTAGCAGTCGATGCCGTATTCCGCGAGGCCGGACCGGCGGTTCATTGAAACTTTTATAAATAACTTATATTTTTTGCTTATTCACCGCTAATTACAATTCACATTTTTTTCACGCTTGCTAAGATATGATCAGCTAAAAATATCCCCGGTGATAAAACGGTTTCTCAGAAAAACCTGATTTCCAGCCTCATACTACAAAGAAAGGAGAATTAAAATGGTACTACGAATTGCACATGTTGACGATGACTCGGATATCCGCGATGCGGTTGGGCGGATCCTGTGTAAAAATGGCTATGAAGTCGACAGCTATCTATCGATGCAGGAATTTATCGATTCACTGGAAGATGAAAATAAGCGACCTGATTTAGCGATTCTTGATGTGATGGTTGAGTCAATGGATTCCGGCTTGACTACCTATGCAAAAATCCACAAGTGCTTCCCACAAATACAAACCATCTTTCTGACTTCCCTGGGTGATATGATCAGGCCATATTTTGAGGATGGATCGCATGAATGGGTATGTATTATGGAAAAACCCGTTGAACCGGTCAGCTTATTAGCCACCATTAACGACCGTTTAAAACGTGTGGGAGCAGCCGCATAATCGGATTCCGCAAAAATGGCAACAACGGAATTTTCCTGGGATAAGCCAAATAATCAGAGTGTTCTGCGTGAAATAAAAGGAGACAAGCTCAAGCTCAGTGACGATGTTTTAATCAGTAATATCCGCTGGTTTATTACTTTTCGCTGGGCGCTCATTGTCACGCTGGTTTTTTTCGAAATTCTGATGCTGTCCGCATCGGATGTTCTGTTACAGCTCGGTATCAGCGAGCAACAAAAATGGCCTATTGCGGTGATTATCGTATTGATCATTGCCAATATCGCGTACATCGCCGCATTAGATCACTGCAAACCCAGTAAATACAACTCACCTACCATTAATTTGTGGATACAGATCATAATCGATCTGATCTGTTTATCCGTTGTCGTGCATTATATCGGTAGCACTACCACACCGATTTCCTTTTTCTATGTATTGCATATCGCGCTTGCTTGCATCTTTTTTTCTACCCGGGAAAGCTTGTATGTCACGATCTTGGTCTGCTTCATGGATACGATTGTGATCGTCATCGATAACTTTCTGGCTGCTCAAGCCCCTCTTTCGAATCTACTCGGTAACGATATTCTATCTAAAAGTTCACGCACAGAAGGCGCGGTGCTATGGATGTTTTTTCTCGACATCTTGTTTTTTATCGTCTGGTATGTGGTATCGAGACTTTCCTTGATCGTGCGTGCCCATGAGCGTCACCTGTTGGATGCTTACAAACAAATTAATCAAGCGCAGGTTGAAAAAGACCAATACGCCGTATTGATGACACATCAGCTTAAATCACCGCTGGATGCCATCCGCAGCAAAATCAATCTGATCAAAGGCGGTTATTGCGGTGATGCTTCTGACGGTGTTAACGAGGCACTGGATAAGATCGATAGCCGGGCTCAAAGCATGTCGAGTTTGATTTTGGATTTACTTAGACTCGAGCGATTGAAAGATACCTGTCTTAATACCGCAGTCTTCGAATTTGTCGACATTCAAGCTACTTTGCAAAAGTGCATTGAAAAATTGACACCGGTTGCCAACGCAAAACACATCACATTCAATTTATCGGTCGATAATTTTTTCTGCAAAGCAATTCCAGATCAGCTCGAAATATTACTGGAAAATATTATTGCCAATGCCATCACATATTCGCATGATAATGCACCGGTTGAAATTACATCTGCAGTTAACCGACGTGACCGAAGCGCCGGCATTACCATCACCGATTATGGTATTGGCATAGAGAACAAAGATCTTCCCAATATATTCAATGAGTATTTTTATTCACCCAGAGCAGCGTTGCACAACAAAGCAACCAGTGGAATCGGTTTGTCGATCGTAAAAATTGCAGCAGAAAACAATAAACTGAAAATTAAAGTGGCTAGCGAACCCGGTGCAGGTACCTCTTTCACCATTCTCTTCAACGATATCGAATTACCCGGTTAATGCTGACCGGCTTTCAGTCCTCCGAAGTCAAGCAATCCTATTCAGTGATGATGCCAGTAGCGCCGGTATAATTCCCGCCAACTTTCGGCCGACCACCCACTTTCTGTAAAACGCAG
>JBDHRU010000189.1:0-4647 GCA_039807765.1 Nitrosomonas sp.
GCGGCATTGATGTAAAAAATAAGCTGGTTGGATTTGTCAAACATTCGGAGCTCCTTAATTAACAGGCATTTTTTTATAATAATTTTGAAGCGCTGAGTTTATCAGAGAGGCGCAGGCAACAAAAGCAACCTAGGGTAGATTGATGCCGACCGGTGAAAATGGTACATGCAGGCTTAACAGTTGTTTTGCTGATGCATAGTGAGCGCCGATCGAGCTGGGCGTAAAGAAACAAACGACTTCATTCCGATTTGGCGCTATCATTTGCGTTTGCAGTTATGATCAATTTTTTATGGAGAAATTAGATGTCAAAAAAATCAATGAAGCCGATTTCACTGGCAGTAGGTACCGCGTTAGTAACCAGCCTGGCTACCGCCAATCTCGCGGCTGATACTGTTAATCCATTTGCGATGACTGAATTATCCGGCGGCTACATGCAACTGGCCGATGCCAGCGATGCCAATAAACCGGCGCAAGAGGGCGGCAAGGATGCCAAGCAGAATATGGAAGGTAAATGCGGTGAAGGCAAGTGTGGCGGTAAAAAAGATATGAAACAAAATATGGAAGGCAAATGCGGTGGCAAGAAAGCCGAACAAGAAGGTAAATGCGGTGAAGGTAAGTGCGGATCCAATAAGAAGTAATCCGCGCAATTCATGAGCAGTCAATATTATCCTGTTCATGGCGCTGGTTTGGGTCTGCGGCGTTCATTCATCAGTTCGCTGGCGGATCAAACCACGCATCCGGTGAATTTCTGGGAGGTGGCTCCGGAAAACTGGATCGGGGTCGGCGGGCGCTACGGAAAACAGCTGCGCGAGCTGACCGAAAAATTTCCTTTTATTTGTCATGGATTATCGCTATCAATCGGCGGGCCGTTGCCGTTGGACGAAGCCTTTCTGCAACGGCTGAAACGCTTTTTGCACGAGCATCAAATCCGCTATTACAGCGAACATCTAAGTTATTGCAGTGACGACGGGCATTTGTACGATCTGCTGCCGATTCCGTTTACCGCAGAAGCCGTGCGCTATGTGGCGGCGCGTATCCGCCGGGTGCAGGATATTCTGGAACGGCGCATCGCGCTGGAAAATGTTTCCTACTATGCGGCACCCGGTCAGGAGATGGCGGAAATCGATTTTCTCAATGCCGTGCTGCACGAAGCGGACTGCGACTTGCTGCTGGATGTCAACAATATATATGTCAACAGCGTTAACCATCGTTACGATGCCGAGGTATTTCTGAAACAACTGCCCGCGGCGCGCATTCGTTATCTTCATATTGCCGGGCATTACCGGGAAGCGGACGATTTAATCGTTGACACGCACGGTGCGGATGTCATCGATCCGGTCTGGCAATTGTTGGAAAAAACGTACCAGCATTTCGGTGTCATTCCGACTTTGCTAGAACGCGATTTCAATCTCCCGCCGCTGGCGGAGCTGCTGCAAGAAGTGGAGATTATTCGCACCCTGCAATCCAAATGGCGGAACCAAACCGGTGAACACGCACAACACAGCTGACCGTCCCGCTTTTGTGCGCCAGCAGTATGCCTTTGCGGCGCATATCCGTAATCCGGAAAGAAATCCTTGTCCGGAAGGGATCGAAGAGCGGCGCATGAGCATCTACCGCGAATTGTTTTATAACAACGTCGAGAGTTTTATCGCCAACACCTATCCAGTGTTGCGTCAGATTCTGCCGGATGATCGCTGGCACGCCATGATCCGGGATTATTTCGCGCATCACGTATCGCATACACCGCTATTTCCGGAAATGCCGCGCGAGTTTCTGAAATATCTGGAGCATGAGCGCAAGCCGCAGCCGGACGATCCGCCATTTTTATTCGAGCTGGCCCATTATGAGTGGGTTGAATTGGCGCTTTCGCTGTTGGATGAAAAAATAGAAGAAACAAAAATCGATAGTCAGGGTGATCTGCTCGACGGCATTCCGGTGATTTCGCCGTTAGCCTGGTCATTGTGCTACGACTTTCCGGTTCACAAAATCAGCCCGAATTTTCAACCCAAGGAAGCCGATGAGAAGCAAACGCATTTGATCGTTTATCGCGATGCTGTTTTTGATGTGCACTTTATCGAGATCAATCCGGTGACTGCACGGCTGCTGCAGTTATTTTCCGGTGAGGAGGCTGTACCGGGGCGAGCGGCGTTGCAACAAGTTGCTGCAGAGTTGAGTCATCCCCAGCCCGGCGCCGTGATTCAAGGAGGAATCGAAATACTGCAAAACTTGAGAAAGCGCCATGTGATTCTAGGGGTTTATCTATAACTTTCTTATATTGTGATATCGCCACTATATAGGTTTAAGGTGATTTGCCGTTAAATTGCTTATTGATAACGAATGGAAAATTCACTATGCCCGGGGAATCATTGGTAGAGATACTGGATAAGAAACATAAAAGCACCTTCGCTAGCATTCCTAGTGGATTCAATATGGCTAATTTTCTGGTTTCTTCCGTTCACGATATGAAGAACTCAGTCAGCTTGCTCATTTGCGGTCTGGATAAAGTGCTGGCATCGGCTGAAGCGGTCAAACTTTCCTCGCATGCCGAACTGGTGCAGATGAATCACGAGGCGAAGCGGATCAATAATCGCCTGATTCAATTGCTGACACTCTATAAACTGGGACAAAAAATATATCCTTTCGATCCACAGTATATTTGTTTGGATGATTTTTTGCGTACGATCGTCGCGCAATATACACAATTACTCGAATTTCATGGCATTCACATTGAAGTGCGGGTAAGTCCCGACCTGTACTGGTATTTTGATGAAGATCTCATCAGCGGTGTCATTGGTAGTGCCGTAAACAACACCATGCGCTTTGCGCATCATCGCATACTGATCAGCGCTGCTGAGTGCGATGGTAAATTGATGTTACGTGTCGAAGATGACGGTGATGGTTACCCAGTCGAGTTTCTGAAAAAAAATAGCAATGTCATGCAGAGTGTGGATTTTCACGGCGGTAGCACAGGACTGGGTCTTTATTTTTCAGCCATGGCGGCGCGCATGCATCGTAATCGAGGTATGCAGGGCGATCTTTATTTGGAAAACGGCGGCTCATTGCGAGGTGCTTGCTTCGTATTGCGCCTTCCATAACAACAGTAATCCACTCTAATTTTTGCAATCATGAATATTAATCCGCTTGGTGTCTTAAACTCTGCTGCGCTGAATTTTTCAGGGAAAAATGTATTGATCATCGATGACTTCATGGAAATGCGCAATGTTTTGCGCGACATTCTCTGCAATTGCGGAGCCGAGATCAAGAAGATGCAGATGGCGGCCAATGGAAATGAAGCGATCGCGTGGATGAAGAAGGTTAAATATAACATCGTACTTTGTGACCTCAATCTGGGAAATGGAAAAAATGGTCAGCAGGTACTTGAAGAAGCGAAGTATCAGTCGTTGATCGATCCTTCTTGCTTATGGATCATGATCACTGCGGAGAAAACCATAGAAGCGGTTGCGGGAACCGCTGAATATCAGCCGGATACCTATTTGCTGAAGCCGATAACGGAAGCAAACTTGCGTGCGCGCTTAACCAAGATTTGGGGTAAAAAAGAGGTTTTTGCGGAAATTCACAAGACCATGAAGCAGCGCAATTATTCCAAAGCATTGAGTTTGTGCGATCAGCGCATGGTTTCCAATAAGACCTATGCGGCCGACTTACTTCGCACCAAGTGCGATTTGTTGTTGGCGGCAGGTGAATACGATCACGCGAAAAGGGTATTGGAAAAAATTCTGGATGCGCGTGATTTTCCATGGGCAAAAGCGGCATTAGCAAAGGTATTACTTAAGAAGAATGATCTGGCGGCAGCCAAAAACATACTGGAAGAGACAGTCGAGGCGAATCCGGCTTATCTGGATGCACAAGACTTGCTGGCGCACACCTTGCAAGCCATGGGCGATCTGGAAGGCGCCGGGAATGTTCTTGAGCGCACATTAAAATTCTCGCCGAATTCAGCCATGCGGCAAAAAAACCTTGGTATTGTCTCGATGAAACTGGGTAAATTGGATGACGCCGAGCGTGCATTCCGCAAGAGTGTTTCATTGGCGGAAAATTCTGTGTTACGGACAGCGGATGCTTATCTTGGACTTGCCAAGGTTTGCAGCGCTAATAAAAATCCGGAACAAGCGTTAAAAACACTGGAACAACTTAACAAAAACTTTGCTGCCGATGATGTGCGTGTGATGGCATTGGCAATTGAAGGCATGGTTCATCATCAATGCGGAAATGAGCCGAGAGCGAAACAGATTGCCGAACAGATCGGTCAATCCATTGCAACCGGGAGCGTGCATCCCGATAGCGATGGTGTCTTGGAAATCGCCCGGCTGCTGATAACCGCCGGCGATAAAGATCAAGCAATTAAATTACTGCAAAACGAGATCAAGAATAATCCCGAAAGCACCGCCTTACTGCACGATATTACGGAAATATTCGACGGAGCCGGCATGGGCGAAGAAGGCCGCCGGTTGATCGAAACTTCGCGGCAAGAAGCCATGCTGATTATGAACCAGGGGGTATTGCTCATCAGTAAAGGGCAATATGAAGAGGCGCTTAGTGCCATGCGTGACGCATATACCGCAATGCCATCGAATGTACGCGTACTGCTCAATTTGGCGTACGTGATCATTACTTATATGCAAAAAA
>JBDHRU010000190.1:0-4627 GCA_039807765.1 Nitrosomonas sp.
AAATCTGTATCCGGTTTGACGCGAATCGCCTTAATATAAGGCTGTGAAAATTGGTTACAAAATTCCGGTGATTCATCACCGTGAAATTGCAGCAAACCAAGTTTGGCCATTCGAGCGGTTTCTTCCACCCAAGCTGCATCCGGGTCAACGTAGACGCCCACCGTGCATACGAAAGGCGGTATCACTTCAACAATCCGGCGCGCGGAATCGACGTCGATATAGCGCGCGCTATGGGACCAGAAAACAAAGCCGATGGCATCAGCGCCACATTGCACCGCCACTTCCGCATCTTCGCTACGTGTAATTCCACATACTTTTACGCGCACTGACATGGGATTCTCATACTCTTTTCATAGGTAACTTAATCATTTAATGACCAACCAGGAATGATTGGTTTTTGAGAAGACTCCGGCAGTCCCCAACAAGCATCATACTTCACACCGGCCAGATACAAACCCGCCGGTGAGAATGTGGGCGCGGCATAGGTCCGATCGCAACTTGCCAATAAATGATGCATCCAGTCGACAGAATACTTCCCCTTCCCGATATAAACAAGGCAGCCAATAATATTGCGCACCATATGATGCAAAAATGCATTAGCGCATATATCAAAAACCAATAGATTCCCGTGACGAGTGATGGTTAGCCGGGTAATTGTCCGTATCGGGGATTTTGCTTGACACTCGGCAGCTCGAAATGAGGAGAAATCATGCTCACCGATGAGAATATTGCCTGCAGCTTGCATTTTTGCCAATTCTAACGGGTGATGATACCAGCCGACTTTATTATTATTAATCCCTGGCCGCACTGGTTGATTCAATAACAAATATACGTAGCGTCGCTCCATCGCACTATACCTGGCATGAAACTCACCGGATACTTCGGCTGCCCAAAGCACCGCGATGTCATCCGGCAATAAAGCATTGACACCACGTATCCATGCGCTGATCGGACGCTGCGCCGCTGTATCGAAATGAACGACTTGATGCAACGCGTGCACACCGGAATCGGTGCGCCCGGCGGTAATGATACGGATTTCTTCGTGCGCTATCGTGGATAAGGCTGCTTCCAAAATATCCTGAATCGAGCAACCTTGCGGCTGGCTTTGCCAACCGCAATAACGGCTACCGTCATACTCTAAAATAAGTGCTATCCGCACAAACAAGAAATCATTTTACTATTTGATACGGTGCCGCAAAATACACTGAGCAGGATTCCTATAAGCTCTTCAGCATCTGCTTAGCAACTTGTTTCTGCTTCTCGTCGCCGTCTCGAATCACTTCTTCAAGCATTTCTTTAGCGCCTTCCTTATCATCCATCTCCTGATAAGCTTTTGCCAGATCGAGCTTGGTTTCAATCTCTTGCCACTGCTCGCTTTTTTCATTCAAATCCGGGTTTTCTTCCTTCCCAGTTTCTTGCTCGGAATCTCCGAGATTCAAGTCGATTTTAGCTAATTCAAGCTCTGGCATATCGGATGGTTGCTTTGATTCAGGCGTTTCATGCTTGTTTTCCGGAGTTAAATCGAATTCCAGCGACTCATTACCTAAGCTCGATGCCGTTTCGTCATGATCGACGGCAGATTCACCATTGATCGCTGGAACTTCAACTTCACTTACAGATTTATTTTTAGCAAGATCACTATCAGGATCACTCAAATCAAAATCCAAATCTGCTTTTTCATTTTCGAAAACGTTATCATCGCTTACATTGACAGTATCAAGAGATTTTTCCGAGTCATCAAAATCGATTTCCAATCCATAACCTGAAGCGCTCTCGCTCGTTTTTGAATCCTCATCGGCGCTTGATAATTCCGCTTCATCTTTAGCAAGTGACTGATTCATCGCTACATGATGCTTAATTTCATTTGCATCATCACTTAAATCAAAGTCGATTTGATTTACCGGTATCGGTGAATCATCTACGGAATCAGTCGGTTGCTTATAATCCTCTTCTGTAAAATTACCGGGCATCTTTTGGCCAACGGACTGCTCATCCTGCTGCGAATCAGCTATCAGCAGCTCATCATCTACTTGCGATTCCACTGTAGAATCAAACTTCGCAACATTATCTTCATAGTATTGCGCATCTTTATCAAATTCTTCATCTTCTGAAGATGAATTAATATTTCGATAAGTTAAGTCATCTTCTATATTTTCGGATTGCATAGAACCAGCGACAGCTTCCTCGGCTGCAGCCATAGTTGCCATACGTGATCGCATGGTTGAAGAGAAATTCTCCTTCCTTGCTTCTGTTTCCTCGCCATCTGCTTCTTGTTGCTTACGACGCCTCTTGATCATTAACAGAATCAATAGCAACCCTGAAATTAACGCAGCTCCGATATATTCGATATGACCCAATAATAGATCCATCCACGAGCCGCCTTCGGTATCCGGCGGCAGAATCGGAGGAATGGTCGGTGCGCTTTTGACTGCTGTTTCCGCTGCCGGCGGTATGATTGGCGTTACTGGTGTTGGTGCAGGCGCCGGTGTGGGATTCAATTCTGGTGCAGCCATCGGCTGCGCTTCCGGTTTAGCAGCGGTTTTAGCAACAGGCTCGGCTTTAAGTTGCGCCTGAGCCAGAGTGGAGTCCTTCAATTCCAGCAATTGTTTCAAGTTCTCAATACTTTTTTCCAGCATCGCCACACGTTCATTCGCTTCTTTCAAAGCAAGACTGCGTGCTATAGCATCTTCTTCCATCATGCGGAGACGATCGACCATGGCAGAATCCGGAATCTTACCGTCTTTATCGGGCAATTGCGCACCGCTCGACAATTTAAGAACTTCTTTGGGAGTGTTTGGTGCCGATGCGGATTTCTTATTCAGTGCAGTGGTAATCTGGCCTTGATCGGACTGACTGACCGTATGTTGCGCCGGAGATTCCCGGCTGATATCCGCAAGTTTGCTTCGATAACTGCGCCAATCGGCAGTCTGCACTTTAATCTCGGCTCTCGCTGCGGATGCATCAATTGACGCTATTTCATTTTCTTCCGGTATCTTCAGAACGGCGCCGGTTTTGAGCAAATTCATATTATCCGCAATAAAAGCATCGCGATTGGCATGATAAAGCGCCACCAGCATCTGATTAAGGTCGACACCGGCCGGTAATACCTGGCGCGCAATAGACGATAGTGTATCGCCCCGTTTTACAGGGCCGTAGGATTTTTTCGTTGACTCTGTTGAGTTATTTTTTGTTTTGGATGATTTCGCGCTTCGCTTTTCTTGCTCGATACCAGGCGCCCTCTCTTCATCCAGTTGATTGGCTGCGGTGATGGTCGCAGAATTGGTATTTGCTACCGCGATATTCCGTGTATTGGTTTCAACGGGATCCAGCAGAACGGTATATTCGCGTAGTATACGCCCTGAAGGCCAATTCAATTCCAGCAGCACCATCAGAAAAGGATCATTGACGGCCTGCGGTGATGACAATTTAACGTATGGATTACCGTTTGCGCGTGACGCTATCGAGGCTTTAATGGTGGATAGAACCGGCTCGTAATTGACCCCCGCCTGTATGTATGCTTCCCGGGTCGCAATATTGGCTTGTAGAGATGACACATCATCGCTACCGGTCGTGACAATATCGATTTCAGCAACAAGCGGTTGTCCCAGAGCGGAATTGAGTGTCAATTTGCCAAGTCCGGCAGCTTGTGCGACAGACCATGACAACATCAGGAAGATTACAAACAAGCTTACTCTAAAGGATGTTTTATACACCGAAGTACCCTCTCAGTTTTTTTGAAAAAAGATTTCGAAAGGCTAACACTGTGATGCAATCACGTAAGCTGAGATTATGCCTCAAATCACGGGCTAATTCATATAAAACAAACCTATAATTGTAAGAATGTAACTAAAGTATCAAGAAATAAAATCTCAATGTTGAATTAAGATACGCAACATCCTGCGTAAAGGTTCCGCTGCGCCCCACAACAATTGATCGCCAACGGTAAAAACCGACAAATATTCATTACCCATCGCCAGCTTACGCAGGCGGCCTACCGGTATCGATAACGAGCCGGTGACAGCCGTAGGCGTCAGTTGCGAGGTTGTCGCTTCTCTTTCGTTAGGAACAATCTGCACCCAGTCATTCGAACTCGCGATAATGTCTTCAATTTCATCCAGAGGCACATCTTGTTTTAGCTTGATGGTAAGCGCTTGGCTGTGGCAACGCATCGCGCCAACACGCACACAAATGCCGTCGACAGGAATTTGCCGGTCACTGCTCCCCAAAATCTTGTTGGTTTCGGCTTGTCCTTTCCATTCTTCGCGGCTCTGCCCATTGGCAACTTCTTTATCGATCCAAGGAATCAAGCTTCCTGCCAGCGGCACACCAAAATTCTCCGTTGGGAATTTTTTATCGCGCAATGTACCGGCAACTTCACGATCAATTTCCAAAATACTGGAAGCGGGATTATCCAGTAAATCTTTCGCTACGCGATGCGCCTCGCCCATTTGCTGTAATAACTCGCGCATATTTTTGGCACCGTCGCCGGATGCCGCCTGATATGTCATGGCGCTCATCCATTCCACCATACCTTTCTCAAAAAGGCCGCCAACCGCCATTAACATCAAGCTGACCGTGCAATTACCGCCGATATAATTTTTTACACCGTCATGCAACGCTTGTTCGA
>JBDHRU010000191.1:0-4588 GCA_039807765.1 Nitrosomonas sp.
CAAAAAATTTTTGCATTGGTTTCCGGTCAATCGCTGGAGTCCTTTTTTGCGCAATGGCTCGATCGCAGCGGCGCACCCGCGCTGGAAATCGCCGAGGTAAAAAATGCCGCGGCGGATTCCGGCTATCACTTATTGATTACGCTGCAACAATCCGAACCGGTGTATCAATTGAAAGTGCCGGTCGCAATCGAAACACAGCAAGGTAGCGCTATTTACCGGCTGGATTTGCAGCAAGCACAGCAAACTTTTACGTTGAAATTGGCGGACAAGCCGTTAGCCGTTTTGCTCGATCCCGATCTGCGCCTGTTCCGCCAACTGGCGCCCGGCGAAGCACCGCCGATTCTGCGCGAAGTGATGGTCAACGCCGCTACGCAGACGGTGCTATTATCCGCTCAACCGGAAGTCCGCAAAATTGCCGAAACCCTCGCCGTTAAACTACAAGACCGCAAACTTGAAATAAATGCGCCGAACGATCCGCTGACTTCCGCACCGGCACTTGTAATCGGTTTGCAAGCGGAAGTCGATGCTTGGCTCGCCGCCAAACAACTGTCGACCAGACCAGAAGAAGTCGGCAAAAAAGGTACTGCGCAAGTTTGGACACTGGCGCGGGACGGGGGCGCATCACTCGCGATCATTTCCGCGCAAGACGCCGTTTCTCTCGAGGCACTGATCCGCCCACTGCCGCATTACGGACGGCAAAGCTATCTGGTGTTTGACGGCCGGCAGGCGATTGAGAAAGGGATTTGGCCGATGCAAGTGCAGAAAGTGATGGTTGATAGAGAAGCTCTGAAAAGGCAGCGCGCGCCGATCAAACAAGGCGAAATCAGGTGAAAAAGCGCAGCTTACAGTTGTAAGTGAGCATTTTGAACGTGATTTCAACGCAGTGTGGCCACGTGCAGTAGTTTTTAAACTTTACTCTGCTTCACTGTGCCGTTCCAAATGCTTTTCCACATCCTTCCGGCTAAAGCCGATGGCACTGGCAACGCGGTCTGCGTGGCTGACTTTGGAGATACCTGCAATCAGCCGGTGTGTCGGGCCTTGTTGCAGGAATTCGACTTGCAAATAGCGGCCGATGTCGTCTTTTTGCAATAGCTCGCACAGTTCGTGGTTGTGTGTAACCAGCAGTGTGCTTGCACCGAGTTTATGAAATCCTTTCAGGATATATTCGGAAATCGTCATTTTTTCCTCAAACGTGGTGCCTTCGGATAATTCATCGAGCACGGCCAGGCTGCGCGGCGTGGAATTGAAAAATATTTCGCGTGTACGTTGTAATTCATGACCGAAACGTCCCATTGCGGCGCTGAGCTGGCCGGGGTCGGGTACTTGATAATAGATATGTTCTGCGGGAACCAATTGTCCTTGCGCGGCGGGAATATAGCAGCCCATTTGCCCGAGTAATTGAACCTGCACGATAGTCTTACAATACGCTGTTTTACCGCCGCTGTTCGGGCCGGTGATAATCAGTACCCGGCCGGCCAGATCGAGGTGAATATCGTTGGGTACATAATCCGGAATTGTTTTGATTAGCAGGGGATTTCTGGTTCGGCTTGCAGTTAGCCGGTGCTGCTTCTCATCGAGTATTTCCGGCAAAACTTTTTCACCGGGAAGGGATTGTCCGTAACGGTAAAAAGATAACAGCTCATCGAGCAATCCCAATGCTTCGACCGCTTTGGCCAGTTCCGGGCTTTCCCGGAATTGTTTGCGCAACGGATAAATGATCGAATCGCGGTCGGAAACACCCATCGCCAGCAGAACAATCGGCAGAACCGGTGCGGTCAGTGCCAGAATACCGTAGCTGATATACGATGCACCGAACTGCGGCATCAGAATTTCAAAGAAAAATAAAATGCCATAACCGGCAGCTAGAAAAATTAGGATTGGCAAAATTTTAAACAGCGAAGGCTGGAAACGCGAATACAGATCAAAACGCGATTTCTCTTTTTTTGTTTTGAACTTGCCGCTCATGGAATAAACCGGCCCTTTCATCAACGCATAGATGCGCGATTGGCCGAAATCCCGGATGGCATCGAGCAATGTGCGCAGATAAGCGGATTGCGGGCGCGGCAAATTCCCGGCTTGCTCGGCCAGATTCACGGCAAATTGAGTGCCGTCCTGGTATTGCCGATAGCCGTAACCGCCAAATTCCAGTTTATCGCTGCGGCTGCTCGGCTCATCGGTTGCCAAACCGCCGGAAAACTCACCGTACAGCAGATGCTTCAGCGATTTTTCACCGGGAACGGCCTTCTCGACAAAATTGGACAGCGCGCTGCAGAGTTCCGGGTTCGACTCGATTTCGCGCAGCGCCATCTGTTTTTGCTGTATCACCTGCGCATTCTCGGTAGGACGGGCGAACGAACGGTACAGCGCCAAGCGGCCGGTTTCGGTCTTGGTGTGATCGACGGTATGAAACAATGCCTCGGCTTCTATCGCCGCAAACGTTTTCGGGTCAAGCACTTCATGGTCTGTCTCAGTGGGATGGATATCCTCGATGCTTGCGGGCCGGTCGGAATCGGACAGGATGAATTTTGTGCGCCAAATGTCAATCATACGGATCGTGTTTGTTCAAGGTTTTTCATGAATCGCCAGCAAACGGCATTAAGCTTTAATGAAGGTGTAAAATACGCACATTTGCAATGAAACACAACACAATATCATCCGTAACCGCATCACCCTCGCCCGTCAATCATGCCGCTACTTAAGAAACCGCTTGGATTAATCGGCTTTGCCGTAATCGCCGCCGTGATTGCTTTTGCCGGCTGGTACTTTACACGCCCCAAGCTGCTCGAGGTGGAATCGGTGGTCATCGCCACCGGCAATGTCGAAGCGACCATCGTCAACACCCGCGCGGGTACGATCAAATCCTGCCAGCGCTCCAATCTGGCGCCGATCACCGGTGGCCAGATCGCCAAAATCTGGATCAAGGAAGGCGATCATGTGCAAAAAGGGCAGGTTTTACTGGAGCTGTGGAATCAGGATTTGCTGGCGCAACGCGAGCTGGCACAACGGCAGTTGGCGATGGCGCAGGAACGCCGCCGCGAAACTTGCATTCTGGCGGAAAACGCCCGGCGCGAATCGGTGCGTACGCAGCAACTGGTCGAGCAGGGCTTTGTCAGCTCGCAACGCGCCGATGACGTCAATGCCAACGCGCGTTCCCGGCAAGCCAGTTGCGAAGCCGCCGTCACCGATATCAAACGCGCCGAAGCGCAAGTGCGTGTCGCACAAGCGGGATTGGAGCGCACCATCATCAGCGCACCGTTCTCCGGCGTGATCGCGCATATCAGCGGAGAATTGGGTGAATTCACCACACCGTCACCGCCGGGGATTCCGACGCCGCCGACGATTGACCTGATCGACGATCGCTGCTTGTATGTCACGGCGCCGATGGATGAAGTCGACGCGCCCAAGATCCGGGTCGGGCAGGAAGCGCGCATCACGCTGGATGCCATGCCGGATAAAATTTTTCCCGGCAGAATCCGGCGTATCGCATCCTATGTGACCGAAATCGAGAAGCAAGCGCGCACCGTCGACATCGAAGTGGATTTTCTGCAAGCTCCGGCGGATACGCTGCTGGTGGGTTATAGCGCCGATGTCGAAGTGATTTTGCAGCGCAAGGATAACGTTTTGCGCATCCCGACGCAGGCCATCCGGCAGAATAATAAAGTCTGGCTGGTCGATAGCCATAGCCGTTTGGTGGAGCAGTCCGTGGAAACCGGTTTGAGCAACTGGAGTTTCACCGAGATCCGCAGCGGCTTGAATGCCGGTGACCGGATCCTGATCGCGTTCGACCAGGATGGGATCAAAGCCGGCGCCGCGGTGCAGCCGAAAGATCAATGATTCGCTTGAGCGCGATCACACGCACGTTTCACATGGGTGACCAGGCGGTTCATGCGCTGAACGATATTAATCTGACCATCACGTCGGGTGAGTATGTTTCGATCATGGGGCCTTCCGGTTCCGGAAAATCCACGCTATTGAACATCGTCGGTTTGCTGGACCGGCCTGATAGCGGCCGCTATGAGCTTGACGGCCGGTTGGTCACCGAGCTGTCGGAAACCGAGCAGGCGCAGATCCGGCGCGAAAAAATCGGCTTTGTTTTTCAGTCCTTTCATTTGGTGCCCCGGTTGACGGCGGCGGAAAATATCGAACTGCCGCTCATTCTCAGCGGTATACCGCCGGAGCAGCGGCAAACCCGTGTCGACGAGGCATTGCAAGCCTTCGAACTGAAACAGCGCGCGCAGCATCGGCCCGCCGAACTTTCCGGCGGGCAGCGCCAGCGCGTGGCGATTGCGCGTGCGACCATCATGCGTCCCAGCGTCATTCTGGCGGACGAGCCGACCGGCAATCTGGATCACCAGATCGGTGCCGAAGTGATGGCATTGCTGGAAAATCTGCATCACAGCGGAACCACCTTGATCATCGTCACGCACGACCGCGAGCTGGGTGCGCGTGCGCATCGCCAGATCGCGATGCGCGATGGCGAGATAATGACGGATCAGTCCGATGACGCTCGCTGACACCTTACAAACTTCGTTCAAAACGGTGCTGAGTTATCGCATCCGCTCTTTGTTGATCGTGCTGGCGATGGCAT
>JBDHRU010000192.1:0-4581 GCA_039807765.1 Nitrosomonas sp.
TTAATGAAAACGAGGAATCCTTAACATGACAAAACCAAGAGGATTGGGGCGGGGATTGGACGCGCTGCTGGCAGGCAGCGGGATAGACGAGACTGACGGAGATTCCTTGCAAAATCTGGCAATTACCCAATTGCAGCCCGGCAAATATCAGCCGCGTACCAATATGGATCAGGTCGCGCTGGCGGAGCTCGCGGAGTCGATCAAGGCGCAAGGCATCATGCAGCCGATTCTGGCACGACCTATCGATACGGATCGTTATGAGATCATCGCCGGGGAACGCCGCTGGCGCGCTGCGCAGTTGGCCGGATTGAGCGAAGTGCCGGTGCTGATCCGCAAAGTTCCGGATGAATCGGCGCTGGCCATGTCATTGATCGAAAACATTCAACGGGAAAACCTGAATCCGCTGGAGGAAGCGATGGGAATTCAACGCTTGATCAACGAATTCGACATGACGCACCAAACCGCCGGGGAAGCGCTGGGAAATTCGCGCAGCACCATTTCCAATTTGCTGCGCCTGCTTAATCTATCCGCACCGGTGCAGGAATTGATGATGCAGGGTAAAATCGACATGGGGCACGGCCGCGCCCTGCTGCCGCTGGCGCCCGCGCAGCAGATGAAAATCGCCAATACGATCGTGCAAAAGCAATTATCGGTGCGCGAAACCGAAAAGCTGGTCAATCAGCTCGAGCATCCCCTGCCGAAAAAGGTGAAAAAACCCGACCGCGATTTACTGCGGTTACAAGAGGATGTTTCCGAACGTTTGGGGGCGCAAGTGGCGATCAAACCGAAAAAGAACGGCCAGGGCAATATCGTGATTCACTATACCAGCCTGGATCAATTGGACGATATTCTCAGCAAATTTTGAAATGACCGAATAAGGAAAATTATGGACGCAAGACTGCTCGATATTCTAGTTTGCCCGTTGTGCAAAGGGCCATTGATCTACAAAAAAGACGACAAGGAGTTGATTTGCAAACCGGATCGGCTGGCGTTTCAAATCAAGGATGGTATTCCGGTAATGCTGGAAGACGAAGCGCGCCGGATACCCGATGAAGTCGAAATTAAATAAGAGCACCGCACCATGAATACATCCATGACGCTTGAGCCGCGCGTTGCGGCGATCCTGGGCGCGCTGGTCGCCGATGCCGCCGCACTGGGTTTGCATTGGCTGTACGATTCCGAGCGCATCGCGCACATCGAGAAAACCAAAGGATTGGTTTTTCTGCAACCGGATGCCAATGATTATGCCGGTGTCAGCGGTTATTTCGCGCACGGTAAGAAGCAAGCAGGCGACTCATCGGCTTATGGCGAACTGTGTCAGTTGATGCTGCGGCATATTGCGCGACACGGTAAATTCTATCGCGTCGATTATCAAAGCGAATATTGCAGACATTTCGGTCCCGGCGGCGGGTATCAGGGTTATATCGATTCGCCGATGCGGCTAACCCTGCAAACACTGCTGCCGCTCAAACCAGAAGATTTTCCGTTGCAATCCGGCGCCGACGACGATCAGTTTGCCGCATTGGCGGCGTTACCAGCCATTGTGGCGGTTCACCATGAATCACAAGATGTACTGAACGCAAAAATCGAGCAAGTGGTGCGCTTGACCAATCATAACGATACCGCCGTAGCGGCGGCGCAATATGCCGGATGCGTTTTGCTGGCGGTGTTGAACGGCCAGCCGATCCAGCAGGCATTGACCGGTTCGCTTCCGTTCGCCGGTGAGAAATTAAGGCCGCTGCTGGAAGAAGCATTGCACGTAAAAACGCTGGACTGCACGGCTGTGGCCAAGCGTTTCGGTAACGCCTGCCATGTGCTGCAAGGCTTACCGGTGATTGCGCATATCGTTCAACACGCACCCGATTACCGCACGGCCATCGAAGAAAACATCCGTATCGGGGGCGATAGCTGCGGGCGCTCGATTATGCTCGGCGCGCTTATGGCGGCCAGCACCGCACAGCGGACTGGTGCAGGCGCTTCCATTCCGCTCGAGTGGGCAGCGCGTTGCAGCAAGCTATCAGCGGTAGTGAATGACTGCGCGCGACTCTGATGCAGCATATTTTTGCAGGACAAGATTATTTTGTGAGCCAGTCCATAAAGGATTGAAAAGAAAATCCCCGGTTACTGTCATTTGATTGTTGGTGTGCCGCTAATCGGCCACAATGACGCGGTGCTAAGCGTATCGTTGAAACCTCAAGTTGGAGCGGTGGAAGTGCATGGGAAACACGCCCTATCGGGCAACTTGTCCGGAATTACCGCTAGCCAAAGACTGATCGTAATAACCGGCTGATCCCGCTGGCAGTTTGGCTTATCTCCATTGATCGTCTTAGCTGGTTGTAGATCAATGCGGAATCGAATGGCACCCATCCGATTCATAGCGCAAAAGGTGCGAGTAGATAAATTCCCATGGAATGGATATAATTCGCTGAAAAATTAGTCTTTAAAACAAGAAGCAAAAAACACTCTATCCATTCATCTCTGCACGATTGCCTGCGTTGTTAAATCACGAACCACAGTATGCCTTAAACCCATTGCTGCCTTTCGCTGCAGCTCACAGAAGACACCGGGCAAACAAACAACCGGCTTGGCTTATTCGCCGATTAACGCTATCGATTATTTAAAAAATCATTAAATTCTGGAGGAAAAATGAGTCACACGCTTTATGAAACCAAAATTCAGCGAGTACAGCGCTGCGAACTGGCGGTTCCGGGTTCCAGCCCCGGCATGTTTGAGAAGGCGCTGAATAGCGGTGTTGATTTCGTTTTCCTCGATCTGGAAGATGCGGTTGCGCCGGATGACAAAATCCAGGCGCGCAAGAACGTCATTCAGGCGCTCAACGATTTGGATTGGAAAGGTCACGGCATCACGGTTTCCGTGCGCATCAACGGCTTGGATACACAGTACATGGTGCGCGACGTGGTTGATCTGGTGGAGCAGGCCGGAAGCAAGATCGATACGCTGCTGATTCCGAAAGCCGGTGTGTACGCGGATATCTACATGGTGCAAGCGATGGTTACCCAGCTTGAAATGCAGCAAGGATTGAAAAACCGTATCGGGCTAGAAGCGCTGATCGAAACCGCGCTGGGTATGGCCAATGTCGAGAACATTGCGCGCAACGGCGCAGCCGGGCGGCTGGAAGCACTGCACTTCGGCGTAGCCGATTATGCTGCCAGTAACCGCGCCAGAACCACCAACATCGGCGGTTTGAACCCGGACTATCCCGGCGATCAATGGCATTTCGCCATCAGCCGCATGATCGTAGCGTGCCGCGCGTACGGTTTACGCCCGATCGACGGGCCGTTCGGTGACATCAAGGATCCCGATGGTTATGTTTTAGCGGCCAAGCGCGCCGCCGCGCTGGGTTGCGAAGGAAAATGGGCGATTCACCCGACGCAGATTCCGCTGGCAAACGATGTATTCACACCACCTGAGCGCGAAATTGAAAAAGCCAAGCGTATTCTGGCCGCGCTCAAGGAAGCCGCCGCGCAAGGTAAAGGCGCCGCAGCGCTGGATGGTCGCTTGATTGACGCAGCTTCGGAAAGAATGGCCAACAATGTGGTAAAGATCGCGGATGCGATAGCCGCCAAAAACGGTTAAGAGTTTATGACTAAAGAGGCCGCGTAGAGCGGCCTTTAGCTTTATGATGCAGTGAAAATGAAGTGGTTAAATTAACGCAGTAATTGCGACAAATGGGGAAATTGAATTGAATATTCACGAATATCAAGCGAAGGAAATATTGGCGGAGTACGGCGTCAAGATCGCGGAAGGTGGTCTTGCCTACACCGTCGAGGAAGCGGTGCAACGCGCACGCGAAATCGAAGGCGATGTCTGGGTGGTGAAAGCGCAGATCCATTCCGGCGCACGCGGCAAAGCGGGCGGTATCAAAGTGTGTAAAACGCATGCCGAAGTCGAGCAAGCCGCTGAATCGCTGATCGGCAAAAAACTGGTGACGCATCAAACCGGCCCAGCGGGAAAAATCTGTTCCCGGCTCTACATCGAGGCAGGCACCAAAATCGCCAAGGAAATGTATCTGTCATTCATGATCGACCGCGTCAGTGAGCGCGTGATCATGATCGGTTCCGCCGAGGGTGGTATGGAAATCGAAAAACTAGCGGTGACCAATCCGGAAGCGATCATCAAGATTTATGTCGAACCGGCAGTCGGTTTGCAGGATTTCCAAGCACGCAAAATGGCATTTGCCCTCGGTATCGATCCGGTGCAATTGAATCATGCCGTGAAAACCATCAAAGGTTGTTATCGCGCACTGCGCGATCTCGACGCCAATATTCTGGAAATCAACCCGCTGGTGATTACTGCCAGCAACGACATCGTGGCGCTAGACGCCAAAATGGTGTTCGACGAAAACGCATTGTTCCGCCGCCACCGCATCGCCGAATTGCGCGATAACACGCAAGTCGATCAACGCGAAGTCGCCGCGGCCGAAGCCGGATTGAGCTACGTCGGCCTGGACGGTGACATCGGCTGTATGATCAACGGCGCGGGTCTGGCGATGGCGACGATGGACATGATCAAGCTGGCCGGTGGCGAACCCGCCAACTTCCTCGATGTCGGCGGCGGCGC
>JBDHRU010000193.1:0-4444 GCA_039807765.1 Nitrosomonas sp.
ACGTTCAAGGCATATTTCAATGTTAATGGGAATGCCGATCTTTTTCCAACGTGCGTAAATTCTCCAAGCCGGTCGCCGAAATGGCGATGCAGCCTAACCAGAAAATCGGATTCGTTTAGGGTGATGATTTCATCAATTGCTTCAGGGCTTACTGTCCACACCAGCGCGAAATCCTCTTCGTTCGGCAGCAATGCGATTGGCCCATCGGCAGTAAAGCGTTCGTAGGCGATTCCGCTCTGTTTTTTCTCCGCCTTGACATTGCCGACCACAGCGAATTGGTGATAGTCATGCGATTGATAGGCGACATCGGGTAATTTCTGCGCCAGTTTGCCGCCATCCGCGAGTACGATCAGTTTGGCGGTCACTTTTTGCGCTTCGTTTTGATAATTGAAATGCACTATACCCGAATTTTCTGCAGTATCCAATCCGGTGACGATCGCGCCGGCCATGTAACCCGATGTGCTCGCCGTTAAGCGCTGATGCATTGAGCGGAATAGATCGTGAAAATTGACGACGAATCCCAACGTGGGAACACCAGCATCTTGTGGCGTTAGAACAGTTTGACCGAGGCTGCCGCGATTGGAAATATGAATCGTCGTGATCGGTGTTTTTTTCGCCAACCTATTCCATACGCCCAAGCGGTGCAGGATTAAGTGACTGCCGTAGGATAATGCCAGCGGGCGCGGATCCTCGTCTTTTTCCGGCAAACCGCGTGCTTCCAGCAGCAAACTTGAAATACCGGTATCCTGCAACGCCAGTGCCAAAGCCATGCCCACCGGTCCGCCGCCAATGATGGCAATATCGTAATGCGCGCTGATCATATGAATGCTTGAAATTTGTTCAGGATATCGATTTGTAATTGATAAACCGGATGAATGATTGTGCCGGAAAATTCCGGCGGCAACCCTAGCATTGCGATTTTGATCCTGCTTTCATGAGAATTGAGCAGGGGGGAGAATAGCATATTGCAACATGTCATGGAATGTGCGGTTGGATGAGTGTGCTGCAATGCGCGGGCAAGATCGCGGCTTAAACGGTATAATCCGCATTGTTTATTATCAGGCTGCATTTCTAGCGATGTTGCAGTAATAATTTGAAAATGTTCTGTGTGAATAAAAGATTAGGAAGGAATTTTGCATGACGAGATTGTTAGAAAATAAACTTGCAGGATGGATCGTATTTTTACTTTCTATTGTTTCCACTGAAGTCTGGTCAACGAATACCAGCAGCGAATTGATCAACGCCGCGGACAAAGGCAATATTTCTTTGGTCAAAAAAATACTGGATACGCAACGCATTGATCAGGAGGAGTTGAACACTGCTTTTCTGGCTGCGGTAAAAAAAGGCCACGCCGCTGCTGTCGAGCGCTTTCTGCAAGCAGGCGTGGATGTCAATTTAAGAGCAGATGATCACTATACCCCGCTTATGCGATCGGCCCGCGATGGCCGCGATCGGGCAGTGGAAATTTTGCTGGCCGCCGGTGCCGATGTGAATGCCGCTGCCGAGGAGGATGGCACGGCTTTAATGCTGGCCGCCGAGAAAGACCGCAGGAAAGTCATCGATCTCTTGCTGGCGGCAAAAGCTGAAGTGAGTGCAAAACGCGCCGACAGTATGACAGCGCTGACGCTCGCTGCACAGCAAGGGCATCGGCAAGTCATTCAGACACTGATCAATGCTGGCGCCGATGTCAATTATCAATTGGAAAATGGTGCGACAGCTCTGATGCTGGCGGCACAACTTGGCCATTTAGGAGCGGTTCATACCTTGTTGGCGGCAAATGCCAATCCCAATCTGAAAGCCAGCAATGGCGCAACTGCATTGACTTTGGCCAAACTTTATCATCATAAGGAAGTGATTGAATTATTGATAAAGGCGGGCGCCAAATAGCAACTATGCTATCTTGCTGTCAGGCCAGATTTGAAAATGCACTGTTTTCGTTATAATCCAATGAATAGAGGAAATTCTAGATGAATATTTTGGCTGTTTTAATGCTTGCTGCGGCGATTGCAGTACTGACCGGCTGTGGCGGTGAACAGGGAAGTGATAAATCAGCGGCAAACTCAATACCTGCTCCTATGAACGAAATCACCAAGCTGGGTGAGATTCCGTCGTTTATGAGCGAAGGTTTGTCAGAGGAAGAAAAAGCGGAATTAAAAGAACAAATCATACCCGGAGGTTTGGGCGATGTGAAAGCCGCCGAAGAGAAATTTAAGGCATTGATGGCCGATGCGAAAGCAGGGGATCCGGCGGCGCAGAATAGTTTGGGTGTGATGTACTACACCGGTGAAGCGGTATCAAAAAACTTATCCGGCAAGGTGTTGGATAACGATCCTGAGCTGGCCGCCGGGTGGTTTTACCGGGCCGCCGAGCAAGGTTATGCCGATGCGCAGTTTAATTTAGGGTTGATGTACGCGAACGGCGAAGGTGTCCCGCAAGACATGGAGCAGGCGGCGGAATTATTCAAGAAAGCTGCCGAGCAAGGCCATGTCGATGCACAAAACAATCTCGGTGCCATGTATTTTACCGGTGAAGGTGTGGCCAGAGACGAGAAGAAAGCTATCGAGTGGTTTGAAAAAGCGGCTGCACAGGGAAATCAGGAAGCTCGCGACAATCTCGATGCGATTAAAGCATCCGGTAAATAAGTTATCCTTTCATCCGGCCGCGTTCTTCATGAATCCGGCAGGATAGGGTAGTTTTCCTAAGTTTTCTTATGCAATGGTTACTTCATCGGATAAATAAACATCCTGGATGGCATGCAGCAGTTTGACACCTTCGGCGAATGGTTTCTGGAATGCCTTGCGCCCGGAAATCAACCCCATACCGCCGGCTCGTTTATTGATGATGGCAGTGCGGATTGCCTGGTGTAAATCATCGCTACCGGATTCTCCGCCTGAATTGATCATGCCGATCCGCCCCATATAACAATTGGCTACTTGATAGCGCACCAGATCAATCGGATGCTCTGTGGTCAATTCGCTATAAACTTTAGGGTGTGTTTTACCGAATTTGATCGCGTTGTATCCACCATTATTGGTTGCCATTTTTTGTTTGACGATATCGGCTCCGATGGTTACCGCCAGATGATTCGCTTGACCTGTTAGATCAGCGCTGACGTGATAATCCTGTTCAGCGGTTTTGAACGCGGCGTTGCGGGTATAAGCCCACAAAATGGTAACCATGCCCAAATTATGCGCATGTTCAAAGGCAGCTGAGACTTCCTGGATCTGGCGGCGGGATTCTTCCGAGCCGAAAAAAACAGTGGCGCCGACTGCACAGGCTCCCATATCGAACGCCTGTTTGATGCTGGCAAACAATGTCTGATCGTATTTATTAGGATATGTCAGCAGTTCATTGTGATTGATTTTAAGAATCATCGGGATTTTGTGCGCATACTGGCGCGCTACGATTCCCAGCACGCCCAGCGTGGATGCAACACCATTACAACCGCCCTCGATCGCTAGCTCGACGATATGCTTGGGATCAAAAAACATCGGATTTGGGGCGAATGATGCACCGGCGGAATGTTCTACGCCCTGATCGACTGGAAGAAGGGACAGATAACCGGTGCCCGCCAAACGTCCCTGATTGAAGAATGCCTGCAGATTGCGCAGCACGTGAGGTTTGCGGTTGCTCAAAGCCATGACGCGATCGACAAAATCGGCACCGGGTAACTGTAAGCTTTGTTTTGGTATGGTTTTACAAACGTGGTTGAGTAGCAGTTTGCTTTCACTGCCCAGAATGGTGGAAAAATTGATCATTTTGACTTATTCCTTATGAAGAGGATTATCGGGCTACAGTTGAATTTGGCTGGATGGATAATCTTAATGGATGCAGAAGGAAGAGAAAATAAGCATTTTCTTTATTCATAATTTACAGTAATCCTATAGACACATTCTATTTAATCCTCGCAATTACAATTAATATTACTAATGTATAAAGATGATAGTTGTATCGATAGCATAAGAACAAACACTCAACCTGATAAACCCATTTCTATCGGTGATTGATTCAGGTATAATACTGCGCTTTGGGTCGTTAGCTCAGCCGGTAGAGCAGCGGACTTTTAATCCGTTGGTCGGCAGTTCGAATCTGCCACGACCTACCAAACAAGCACTTAGAGATTAGCTTTTCTAAGTGCTTTTTTATTTATTAGACGTTGGTTGTGTAAGGAAATCCGGTCAACACCACGCACAGAAACCATCACTGGAATAAATTAGGAATCAAATTATCATGAAAATTGAACTTTAAATAAATTGCCCCGGATTTTCCAGAGATAAAGTGGTTCATCGTCATATGGTTGGTCACGAAACTCCATGAAGAACTAATATACCATCTAAAATCTCAAGTGATATTTGAGTAAGGGTCTTGAACCTGTTCACGATCTTCGTAGCAGGAGAACCAGGAAGGCTAAGTGGATGAACTGCAAACTGGTGTTGAGCTTTCG
>JBDHRU010000194.1:0-4420 GCA_039807765.1 Nitrosomonas sp.
CCGGTTTATGTCATAGGGGTGTCATTAGGCGGTAATGCGTTATTGAAATGGCTGGGCGAACAAGGTGAACGCACCAAGGAACTCATCGCCGGAGCAGCAGCGGTATCCGTGCCACTGGATCTGGCGGCTGCCGGTTCGGCTCTGGATAAAGGATTCAATCAAGTGTATACGCGCCATTTTCTCGATACGCTAAAAGAAAAAGCATTCGACAAGCTCCAGCAATTTCCCGGTTTATTCGATGCTCGAGCGTTAAGAAAATGTGCTTCTATTTACGATTTTGACAATATCGTCACAGCCCCTTTGCATGGATTCCGCGACACCGACGATTACTGGCGGCAATCGAGTAGCAAGCAGTGGCTGCCGCATATCCGGGTTCCGACACTAGTGATCAATGCGCGCAACGATCCGTTCATGCCAGCATCAGTACTACCATCGCAGACTGAAGTTTCCGCCGATGTCACATTGGAATTCCCCGAAGAAGGCGGTCACGCCGGATTCATGCGTGGACCATTCCCGGGAAAACTGGATTGGTTGCCGCAAAGAATTCTCAGCTTCTTCCATCATCAGGGTCAGCCAAACGCTTCAGAAAAAGCGCGCAACGAAAGCATGCTCCATATTTCGGGCTAACGGTATTTTGACGCGGTGACCGCTGCCGGGGGCAATCTGCACCGGTTCGCCCTTAGCGTTCAGCATCTGCGCCAATTCGACAACCTGATTGCCGGATGGGTGAATAATCTCGAGGCGATCGCCGACTTGAAAGCGATTCTTCACCAGAATCTCCGCCATACCGTTGGCTTCATCAAACCCGGTCACATCGCCTACGTATTGGCTGCGATTCGATTCCGAATGTCCGCGCAAATAATTTTGTGTTTCATGGGTGCTGTGGCGCTGGTAAAAACCACTGGTGTAACCGCGATTGGCGAGACCTTCCAATTCACCCAGCAGCGCCAGATCGAACGGTTTATCCGCCACGGCGTCGTCGATCGCCTTGCGGTAAACCTGCGCGGTGCGCGCCACATAATATAGCGATTTGGTGCGGCCCTCGATTTTCAGTGAATCCACACCGATTTTGACCAGCCGTTCGACATGCTCGACCGCGCGCAAATCCTTGGAGTTCATGATGTACGTGCCGTGTTCGTCTTCCATGATCGGCATTAATTGGCCGGGGCGCTCTTTTTCCTCGATCAGATACACCTGGTCGGCAGCCGGATGGCGTGTGACCGGACCGCACCCACCGGATAAGCCGGATTGTTCCGATTGTTGCATCACTTGGCCGAAATCAAAATCGATCTTGCCGGTTTCCTGAATATCGCCGCTCGGATTTTCTTCGGCAGGCTTCACTTTGTAATCCCAGCGACAGGAATTGGTGCACGTACCCTGATTCGGATCGCGGTGATTGAAGTAGCCGGACAGCAAGCAACGGCCGGAATATGCGATACACAATGCACCGTGCACAAACACTTCGATTTCCATATCCGGGCACAGATCGCGAATCTGCTCGACTTCGTCCAGCGACAATTCGCGCGACAGAATCACCCGCGTCAAACCGATTTTCTGCCAGAATTTGACGCCCATATAATTCACGGTATTGGCTTGCACCGACAGATGAACCGGCACTTCCGGCCATTTTTCCCGCACCATCATGATCAGCCCCGGATCGGCCATGATCAGCGCGTCCGGTTTCATCGCGATCACCGGCGCCATATCGTCCATATAGGTCTTCACCTTGGCGTTATGCGGCATGATGTTGCTGGCGACAAAAAACTTTTTCCCGGCGGCGTGCGCTTCCGCAATACCGGTTTTGATCTGCTCCAAGGCAAATTCATTATTGCGTGCGCGCAAAGAATAACGCGGCTGCCCGGCGTACACCGCATCGGCGCCGAAAGCATAGGCGATGCGCATTTTATCCAGAGTACCGGCTGGAAGTAAGAGTTCTGGTGATTTCAACATAAGGTAAAATAACGTTCGGTTAATCAATGACAGCGTCAGCGGATTAGAATTGTAACACCATGCCAACCAACCCTGCTTTCATTCACTTGCGGCTGCACAGCGAATTCTCCATTCTGGACGGTACGATCCGCATTCCTGATGCCATTGCCAAAGCGGTGTCGGATCAAATGCCGGCATTGGCGCTGACCGATCTCGCCAACCTGTTCGGCTTGGTGAAATTTTACCAAAGCGCCTACAAAAACGGCGTCAAGCCGGTGCTCGGCTGCGATGTCTGGATCACCAACGAATCCGACCGCAACAAGCCGGTCCGACTGTTATTGCTGTGCCAATCGCATAGCGGTTACCTACTGCTGTCGCGCTTGTTGTCACGCGCCTACCGTGAAAACCAGTATCACGGCAGAGCCGAAATCAGGGAATCGTGGCTGCATCCCGGTGAATGGGGCACGCAGGGACTCATTGCACTGTCGGGCGGACGCTTCGGTGATATCGGTCTGGCCATTTTGCAGCATAATCCACAGCAGGCTGAAATTCAAACCCGCAAATGGGCCGATTTGTTTCCCGATCGTTTCTATCTCGAACTGCAGCGTGACGACCACCCCAATGAAGCCATGCTGGTGCAGCAATCGCTGATGCTGGCGCGGAAACTCAATTTGCCTGTTGTTGCCACGCACGCCGTGCAATTTCTCGACACCGAAGATTACCGCGCACACGAAGCACGGGTGTGCATCGCCGAAGGCTATACGCTAGACGATAAACGCCGTCCGAAGAATTTTACGGAACAACAGTATTTCAAAACTCAGCATGAAATGGCGCAACTGTTCGCCGACATCCCGAGCGCACTGGCCAATACCATTGAAATTGCCAAGCGCTGCAATCTGGTTCTGGAATTGGGCGTCAACCGCTTGCCGTTGTTTCCGACACCGAATAACGAAAGCCTGGATCAATATCTGCAAGACCAAGCGGCCGCAGGTTTGCACCAACGCATGTTGCACCTGTTCCCGGATGATCAAACGCGCACGGACAAACTGCCAAAATACCAAGCGCGGCTGGAATTTGAAGTCAACACCATCATCCAGATGGGATTTGCCGGGTACTTTCTGATCGTTGCCGATTTCATCAACTGGGCCAAACATAACAACGTGCCGGTCGGTCCCGGGCGCGGCTCCGGCGCAGGTTCTCTGGTCGCGTATTCGCTCGGCATTACCGATCTCGACCCGCTGCGTTACGATTTGCTGTTTGAACGTTTTCTGAATCCGGAGCGGGTATCGATGCCGGATTTCGATATCGATTTTTGCCAGGACCGGCGTGAATTGGTCATCGACTACGTCAAGCAGCGCTACGGCACCGGCAAAGTGTCGCAAATCGCCACCTTCGGCTCGATGGCGGCCAAGGCCGTGATCCGCGACATCGGCCGGGTGATGGATTTGCCGTACAACTTCGTCGACCAGCTCGCCAAACTGGTGCCGTTCGAAATCGGCATGACGCTGAAAAAAGCGCGCAAACTCGAACCGCAACTCAACCAGCGCGCCGCCGACGAAGAAGACGTGCGCAATCTGTTGGAACTGGCGGAAAGTCTCGAAGGCATCACACGCAACATCGGCATGCATGCCGGCGGCGTGCTGATCGCATCGAGCGAGATCACCGACTTTTGCCCGATTTACTGTACCGAATCCGCCGATTCGGTCGTCAGCCAGCTCGATAAGGATGATGTCGAAAAAATCGGCCTGGTGAAATTCGACTTTCTCGGCTTGCGCACATTGACGATTCTTGACCGCGCCGTGGACTATATCCGCCAGTTGCATCCAAGCGACGATTCATCCGCTCATCCGTTCTCGTTGGAATCTTTACCGCTCGACGACGAAGCGACGTACGCGCTGATGCGCAAAGGCAACGCCGTCGGTATTTTCCAGTTTGAATCGCGCGGCATGATCGACTTGCTGCAGAAAGCCAGGCCGGATCGCTTCGAGGACATCATCGCGCTGGTAGCGTTATACCGTCCCGGCCCGATGGATCTGATTCCGGAATTTATCGATCGCAAGCATGGCCGCAAAACCATCGAATATCTCGACCCGCGCCTCGAGCCGATTCTCGGCCCAACGTATGGCATCATGATTTACCAAGAACAAGTGATGCAAATCGCGCAGGTAATCGGCGGCTACAGCCTCGGCAGCGCCGACTTGCTGCGCCGTGCCATGGGCAAGAAGAAAGTCGAGGAAATGGCGCAGCAGCGCGACATTTTTGTCGCCGGCGCGGTCAATAATGGGCTAAGTGAAGATAAAGCTAGCGAGCTGTTCGGTTTAATGGAGAAATTCGCCGGTTACGGCTTCAACAAATCGCACGCCGCCGCGTATGCGCTGATCGCCTTCCAGACCGCTTACCTGAAAGCGCACTACCCCGCCGAATTCATGGCGGCGTGTATTTCCGCCGATATGGACGACACCGACAAGGTGCAGATTTTTGTCGAAGACAG
>JBDHRU010000195.1:0-4299 GCA_039807765.1 Nitrosomonas sp.
TTTTGGGATTCCAGAAGCGTGTTTGATGACCGAAATGAACGCCTGCTTCCAGCATTTGCCGCATAGTTACTGACATAAATATTCTCCTTAAGAATTGAGCCTCCATTCGCTTTAATTCCCTAAAATGCCGAGCGAATGTGTGTATTTAATTTGACTTGCACTGAGTGCAACGCCACACGGGCAATCAAATTATTTCGATATTATATAGCATTTTCCAAAGCTTACTCAAGCCGGGCGTAAAGCGGAATAACGGTGTGAAGATAATGCTAATTTTGGAACAAGAGTTTATTTAACTTGCCCAGTATGAGAATTGATGAAGATTTGGGTATCTCAATAGTCAACAGCCGGATGAGGTATTACATTGTCAGGTGACACAGGATGAGTTTCCCATTTTCAATTTTAATCGGGCGAGATCATTTATTTGGATGTGTTTATTATCCACGGTAATGATATTTTCATCTTGCAGTTTTGAAAAAGCACGACTGACGGTCTCTAACTTAAGGCCAAGATAGCTGCCAATTTCTTCACGTGTCATGCGGAGATTGAATTCCGACTCGGAATAACCGCGTATTAAAAAGCGCCGCGACAAATTCAACAGAAAAGATGCTAAACGCTCCTCCGCTTTCATACTGCCCAGCAACAACATAACACCATGATCCCGCACAATTTCACGACTCATGATTTTATGAAAATGGCGCATGAGCGATGGAATGGTACGGCTGATTTCTTCCAGTTTGGCAAAAGGTATTTCGCAAACTTCACAGTCTTCCAGCGCTATGGCATCGCAAGTATGCATGTCGGTGCTGATGGCGTCCAATCCCAGCAGTTCTCCCGTCATATGAAAACCGGTTACTTGTTGCCGCCCATCTTCTTCCAGCACGCAGGTTTTTAAGAACCCGCTGCGAATAGCAAATAATGATTGAAATTTCGTACCGGTGCGATGCAGATATCCGCCGCGCTGAATTTTTCGTTTGGAACTGACAACATCACCCAGAACTTGAATTTCCTGCTCATTGAGACCGACAGGCAAGCACAGTTCGCGCAAGCTGCACGAGGCGCAACTTGATCGGATATGTGAAATGTCAAGATGATGAAGCGAGGTATCGTTAAGCACAGTATTTTCCAGAAGTAGGGAATCACATTTCAATGCTTTGATTGATTTGAATCAAAATGGATATTTTTATCACGCAACATAATTTTACGATATTGCATAGGAGGTTGGATATTCTTTTTTGATGAATTGGCAACGCTCAAAGCCAAATATTTGATCAAAACGGCCAGTAAAAAATGGTAAACGACGCAGATTTCTTTGGGTAACATTCTGTCACAGTGAGATTCCCAGTGTATTCATTAAGATTTCTTGATTCTTCTACGAATTTATTTCGCATCGATTCCGATCTTATTCGCCGTTTCGGGGTTTCCGATGCGGATTATCGTCTATATCCACAAATCGATTTTTTTACCGAGGCGTTCAATGCGCAAGCTTACTCGGCTTGGCTGAAGAATTGCAAAGCGGGGCATTCGCGCCGTCCGTTATCGTTGTATGTGCACATTCCGTTTTGCCGTTCTTTATGCTTTTACTGCCAATTTAACCAGATATTGGCGGAAAGCAATGACACTATAACAACCTACCTTAATCACTTGTCGCGCGAAATAAAATTGCAGGCGCAATTTTTCAAGGAGAATCCCAAGCTGGAGCAATTATATTTCGGGGGCGGTACTCCGACTCTTCTCAATGAAACTCAGTTGAAAAATATTTTGCAAGAAATTCAGCAGAATTTTAACTTGATGAAAGACGGAGAATTCACCATTGAGGTCGATTCGCGGCAGATGTCGCGTTTATCTATGCAGGCATTGAGAGAAATGGGGTTTAATTGTGTGATTATGGGGGTTCAAGATTTTGATCATGACGTTCAGCAATCCATACATCGCGCCCAAACAGAGGATGTCACATTGAATGCCATTTGCGATGCGCAACAGGCCGGCTTTAAAACGATTCGAACGGAACTGATGTATGGATTGCCGGCGCAGACCGTGAAGAAATTTGAATATACGCTGGAAAAAATCATAACAACCCGTCCGGATCAAATTAATTTATTGAATTACAATCACTTTCCTGAGAAATTTAAACCGCAGCGCAATATCAATTCTGAAGATCTGCCGGATGCAGACACAGTCCTGGAAATGCTTTTACTCGCGATTTCCCGTCTGATGGAGGCTGGATATAAGCATATCGGTATGAATCTTTTTGCCGTCCGGGACGATCAGCTGGTGATTGCCCAGCGTCAGGGCAGGCTGTGCTATGGCTTGCAGGGCTATTCGGTTTATCCCGATAACTATCGCATTGCACTTGGAATGTCTGCCATTGGCAGTTTCGGTTCGGTGTTAAGTCAAAATGATTGTGATCTGCAACGCTATTATGAAAAGCTTGAGCACAATGTGCTTCCGATTATGCGAGGCATTGAATTAAGTGCGGACGATTTAATCCGGCGCTCGGTAATGCAAGCGCTTATTTGTCATTCGATACTTTCGTTCGAATCGGTAGAGACGTATTTCCCGATCGAGTTCAAAGATTATTTTGCTGCCGAATTAGTGGAGCTCATGGTTTATGAACAAGCCGGCTTGGTCACATTGGATGATCAGGAAATTGCTGTGACACCGCAAGGGCAATTGTTGATGAACAGCATTTGCAGGGTTTTTGACAAGTATTTGCGTATTAATCGGCAGCGCAAGAACAATCCGGTACTTATTTGATTGGTTTACCTGAGAATCGCCGGATTCCCAGGCATATCAAATTTATTTGACTTGGCTATTTGTTAGGACGTACTCGGCTAAGCGGTCAGCAGCTTCGCCTTGAATATTTTTAAACGCCGGCATTCTCATGCTGCCCGATTGAAATTTCTTGATAATGGCTTCCTTGTTGGCAACTTTCTCACTCAATACCATCGCGACATCGGCGCTTAGCGGTTTGTGGCATTCAGTGCAAACTGAACTGAAGATTTTTTCTCCGGATGCATCCGCAGGCGGGGAATAATCTCTGCTCGCGCCACAACCGGCTAATATGAAAAGCGCTGATATCGTTAATGCAATATTTAATTTTTTCATTTTCAAACTCCAATTTATATAGTTTCATCGTTACTGGGAGGGATCCCGATCCAAACTTAGGGAAGCTCTGAAAAACTACTGCGCTCGATCATGCCGTGTTGAAATCAGACTCAAAATGCTCATTTACATCTTGTAAACTGCGCTTTTTCATCTGATTTCGCCTTGCCTGACCGTCGCTCGCTACCTTTTTCAGAGCTTCCTTAGGGAAACGCTGATTAATTGACTACACGAGCGAATCACTTTGTTGCGCGGTGCTTGCTCCCTCGCTTATCTTGCTGGCATGTCCCGGTTGCTGTGTTCCGCGCGCCTCGTGCTTCACCTCGTTCGTCCAATTAATCAGCGTTTCCTTAGCTGCTTAAATATTTTATAAAATTTTGATCAGATTTATGGTTTAGGGAGCCTACCATACCCAGTATCACAAAGACTTGTCAAACGAATGTGTGTTGTTTTGAAGTATTTATCCATCCATAAGCCTGAGATCATCTCCCTCGACTTCATGTCAAGTATCTTTTTAAATTCAGCAGGATCAGCGTGATAATGACAGCGCGTTTGCAGTGTTTGGATATATTATGGTTTAAGTTTCAATGGCATCTGTCGTTTTACCGTCGCTTTCTTGACAATTTCTTGACATTTTCCATGGTATCGTATGCAAAGATAGTTAACTATTATCACTTCAGGTTCTTCAATTTTAATAATAATTAACAACAATGACACGATTTGTCAGCAGTATAATTCTTTACACTTTCTTAACATTTACTATGCTACTGTGTGCAACACTGTAGTAAATGTGCGACAAAAATTCTTTTTTTAAAAGAACCAGAAGTAATTTGGGAAAATGAAGTAAGCAACTGGCCACCCTCAATATAATGACGCTAGTTGCGTGCGATGAAAGTTGTTTTGTTGATAAACGGAACATTAACAAACATTAAAATCATATTGTTTAATTAAATAGGGAGATTACATGTTTAAGAAGATAAACAAATTTGTTTTATTGGCTGCGGCTGGGCTGATTTTGAGTAACCCGGTTGCTGCAGAAAAGACCGAAAGTGATTATCAGGTGTGGGGAGGTCTTTTCATGCAGGGTAATTTTGGCTTCATCGATAATAAGAATACTGAATTGAAGAGATTTCGCTGGTGGATGGAAGGACAAGGGCGTTTTGGTAACAGTGCCAGCCAGTTCTCCCAATCTCTGGT
>JBDHRU010000196.1:0-4238 GCA_039807765.1 Nitrosomonas sp.
CCGGGCTTCGTAATCGATGGCTTTTTCCAGGAAGCGGAACGAGTTCAGGTTCTTGATTTCGCAGCGCGTACCGAGTTTTTCCGTGCCGCGCGGGCGCACCGAGACATTCGCATCGCAACGGAACGAACCTTCCTGCATGTTACCGTCGCAAATACCGATCCAGCGTACCAGCGCGTGCAATGTTTTGGCGTACGCCACCGCTTCAGCGCTGCTGCGCATGTCCGGCTCGGAAACGATTTCCAGCAACGGCGTGCCGGCGCGGTTCAGATCGATGCCGCTCATGCCGTGAAAATCTTCGTGCAATGACTTACCGGCGTCTTCTTCCAAGTGTGCGCGCGTCAAGCGGACGGTTTTTTCAGCACCGTCGACTTGAATCGCAATCGTACCGCCTTGCACCACTGGCAATTCGTACTGACTGATTTGATAGCCTTTCGGTAAATCGGGGTAAAAATAATTCTTGCGCGCGAAAATGGACGGCGAGTTGATTTTTGCGCCGACCGACAAGCCGAATTTGATCGCCCGTTCCACCGCGCCTTTGTTCAGCACCGGCAGCACGCCGGGCAGCGCCAGGTCGATCACGCAGGCTTGCGTGTTGGGCGGCGCGCCATAGGCGGTGGAAGCGCCCGAGAAGATTTTGGAGTGCGTTGAAAGTTGCGCATGTACTTCAAGACCGATGACAATTTCCCACTGCATAATGAATTTTCCGGCTAAATATGTATTTCACAAATGAAGGTTAATTTTAAACGGGCGACCGGCTATGCCAATCGGTGACCAATTGGTATTGGTGCGCAACGTTGAGCATTTGCGCTTCCTTAAAATAATTGCCAATGATGTGCAAGCCGATCGGGCGGTTTTTGTCGCCAAAACCAACGGGAATCGACATGGCCGGCATGCCGGTCAGATTGGCCGCACTGGTATAGATATCCGACAAGTACATCTGGATCGGATCGCCGCTTTTTTCGCCCAGATTGAACGCGACCGTCGGCGTCGTCGGACCCATGATGATGTCGCATAGTTTGTAGGCCTCGGCAAAATCCTGCGCGATCAGGCGGCGCAGCTTTTGCGCTTTAATATAATAGGCATCGTAATAGCCGTGCGACAGCACATAGGTGCCGATCAAAATACGCCGTTTGACTTCTGGGCCGAAGCCTTGCGCGCGCGATTTGCGGTACATGTCGGCCAGATCGCTGTACGATTCGGCGCGATGACCGTAACGCACGCCGTCAAAGCGGGATAAGTTGCTCGATGCTTCGGCGGGCGCCAGCACGTAATAAACCGGGATCGCCAACGGCGCGTTCGGTAACGAGATCTCGACCGTTTGCGCGCCCAGTTTGCGGTATTCGTTCAAGGCGATGTCGACCGCGCTGGCGACATCGCGGCTCATGCCTGCGGCGAAATATTCTTTCGGTAAGCCGATGCGCAGGCCGGTCAACGGCTTTTGCAGATCACGTTCATAATCCTCGGTTTCGCGCTGCAGACTGGTGGAGTCGCGTGGATCGAATCCGACCATGACATTCAGCAGCAGTGCCAGATCCTCCGCCGATTTGGCCATCGGCCCACCTTGATCGAGACTGGAAGCGAAAGCGATCATGCCGTAGCGCGACACCAGGCCGTACGTCGGTTTGATTCCCGAGATGCCGCACAGTGCGGCGGGCTGGCGGATCGAGCCGCCGGTATCTGTGCCGGTGGCTGCGGGCGCCAATCTGGCAGCCACCGCGCAGGCCGCGCCGCCCGAGCTGCCGCCGGGCACCGCGGCATGATCCCAAGGATTTTTCACCGGGCCGTAATAGGAGGTTTCGTTGCTCGACCCCATGGCGAATTCGTCCATGTTGGTTTTGCCGATGTTCACCGCGCCGGCTTGATTGAAGCGTTCGATGACACTGGCATCGTACGGTGAGACGAAATTCGACAGCATTTTCGAACCGCATGTGGTCAACCAGCCTTTAGCGCAGAAAATATCTTTTTGCGCGATCGGAATGCCGGTGAGCGGCCCGGCCCGGCCCGCAGCGATCATTTGGTCGGCTGCTTGCGCTTGCGCCAGGCTCATTGCTTCATTGACGGTAATGAAAGCATTGTATTCCGGGTTGGATTGCTGAATGCGTTGCAGGAATTCGGTGGTCAATTCAGTGCTGGAAATCTTTTTTCCGGCAAGCTGAATTGAAAGCTGTTTAAGGCTGGCGTTAAACATGGATTTGCAGATTAGATAAAAATAAAATGATGCGTATAATGATCGCGTTTAAAGGTTTTATTTTGTGTTTTTTGGTTTGATTTGTTGCAGTAACTTTTATTCTATTCAATGACTTGTGGAACAAGATATAACCCGGCTTCGACTTGCGGCGCGACTGATTGATATAATTCGCGCTGGTTGGTTTCAGTGACTTCATCTTCACGTAAACGCTGCACGACACTCTGAGCATGCGACATGGGTTCTACCGCGCTGGTATTAACTGCTTGCATGGCTTCGATCAAATTGAAAATACCGGATAGGTGAGTCAAAGTTTCTTTTGCCTCGTTCTCGTCAATTTCAATATAAGCGAGATCGGCAATACGTTTTACATCATTAACGGACAAAGTCATTTTAAACGGTAACCTTATATTCAAATGGGTATTAGGGTATCATGCCCCGTTTTCCCGGCGTATTATTTTTTGATGGTTTTATTTATCATTCGCTCTCATCATAATCATTAATAACGGATTCTGCCACTATGCTTAATTTCTTTAACAACAATACCCTTGGAAACTATTTCTCGACGGACATGGCGATTGATCTGGGCACGGCGAATACGCTGATTTATGTCCACGGCCAAGGTATCGCGCTGGATGAACCCTCCGTAGTCGCTATCCGTGAAGAAAGTGGCGCCAACGGCAAGAAAATGATTCAGCAAGTGGGTCTCGCAGCCAAGCAGATGCTGGGCCGCACACCGGGTAACATCACCGCGATTCGTCCGATGAAAGACGGCGTGATCGCCGATTTTACCGTGACCGAGCAAATGCTCAAGATGTTTATCCGCAGAGTGAATCCGCCGCGCTTGCTTTCCGCCAATCCGCGCATTGTCATTTGTGTTCCTTGCGGTTCCACGCAAGTGGAACGCCGCGCCATTCGTGAGGCGGCCTACGGCGCCGGGGCGCGCAAGGTCGAGTTGATCGAGGAGCCGATGGCAGCTGCATTGGGCGCCGATATGCCGGTTGAATCGCCGACCGGGTCGATGGTAGTCGACATCGGTGGCGGCACCACCGAAGTGGGCGTGATTTCGCTGGGGGGTATCGTGTATTCCAACTCGGTGCGTGTCGGCGGGGACAAATTTGATGAGGCGATCATCAACTATATCCGCCGCAATTACGGCATGTTGATCGGTGAAGTGACCGCGGAGATTATCAAGAAAGGGATTGGCTCGGCTTTTCCGGGTTCGGAGGTGCGGGAAATCGAAGTGAAAGGTCGCAATCTGGCGGAAGGCATACCGCGCAGTTTCACCATTTCCAGTAACGAGATTCTCGAGGCATTGGCGGAGCCGTTGAATAGCATCGTTAGCGCGGTTAAATCCGCGCTCGAGCATACGCCGCCGGAATTGGGCGCGGATATCGCGGAAAAGGGCATGGTCATGACCGGCGGCGGTGCTTTATTGCGCGATATTGACCGGTTATTGATGGAGGAAACCGGGTTGTCTGTTATCGTCGCCGACGATCCGTTGACTTGTGTGGTGCGCGGCGCCGGTATCGCGCTGGAAAATATGGATCGGACTATCGGCATTTTTGCCCGCGATTAAATCAATTCGAACACGCATTGTTTTTATTTCCGCTTTGATCGAGCGATCAATTGGTTTCTGAGTTCGGGATGTAATGGAGACAGTTCCCCGGTTTTTCCGTCATGGCCCTGGCCCGTTCGCACGGTTGTTCGTATTTACTTTGCTATCCTGTTTGCTCATTGCCGAGGATACGCGTTTCAAGTATTTTCCACAGTTGCGGCAAACCATCGGTGTGATTATTTTTCCGTTGCAGAAAATCGCTTATATTCCCACCAGCATTTACGACCAAGCCGGTGAACTCATCGCCAGTTTTTATTTGCTGGAAGAAAATGAGAAATTAAGACAAATTTACCTGGATGATCGCGAGCGGTTACTGAAACTGCAAGCGGTGGAAGCAGAGAATACGCAATTGCGCAAACTGCTGGGTGCGGTTCAGCGCATCGAACCTGCCTCAAAAACCCAAGCTGTTCTGGCGTATATCCTGTTCACGCCGAG
>JBDHRU010000197.1:0-4226 GCA_039807765.1 Nitrosomonas sp.
TGGCTCCGTGTGGTTGGATATGTTTCTTTATCAGATAGGCATGCTCAGATTGCGCGATGATCGGTTTTGATTTGCTCAATGAGAGCATAGGACACACTGGAAACGTTTCCACTTCGCCATGTTTGAGATAATCCGGTTGTGTAGTCCATAAACCAGCCAGCCGGATGACTGTCAAAATGCAGCGTATAGGCACCGTTTAAGCTACCTCGCTTATGGCCGTCGATATGAAACCGGTGCAATCTGCCATCGGCAATTATTTCGCCAGAAAAAGATATTCCAGCGGCTTGCATCGCTTGGCGGAACTCAGTCTCTATGCTGGAAGTGGTATAATTACTAATTGGCTTTTTTAAAGGGGCGTTCATGGTTTGGCGCTCCTTTTTTATTGGCACTCAATGCCTAATGCTTTCTTGATTTCCTTGACCGACCAAGCTAGACGGCCATTAATGCGAATAGGATGCAATGCGCCGTTCTCTAGGCATGCCCATGAACGGAGTGTTTGCGGTCTTCTACTTAAATAAAAAGCTGCTTGATCGGTGGGAACTGTTGGCTGAGTTACAAACTCTAGCGGAGGGAATATTTGATTGGTTGCTGTTACCATTTTGAACCATCCTTTGCCTTTCGGCTTTGTTGTAGATGGTTCGTTATTATTCACATAAAATTAGAGAATGGAATATCAGTTACGCGTACAGGCTCGAAAATTATTTTTTTGCTCTACTGGCTTTCGCCTCCTTTGCTGGCCATGGAGAAGGAACTTTAGCGTTTCTTAGCGCTTTCAATGCACCATCATAGGAATAACCGAATTTGTCACTTTCATTTTGTGCGCAATCTTTATGTGTTAGGTATTTTCCTTCAGCCCAAACCGCTCTAATAGCTTCTTTTTTTTTCCGTGCCCCACCAGGTTTATTGTGTCGCATGTCGATAGCATTTTTTCCTGATTGTGATCTGGTATCCTTCTCCACTATTTTCGCTAGCGGCTCCATAATTCCATCAAAGGTATAATCATGCAGGTTTCTATCCTCTATTAAAAAAACTATCATATCGGCAAGCTCTTTGACTTCGGGTGTCATAGCAGGGTCCGAAGCCCCTAACAGTATGGCTTCTTTTAAAATTCCGATTGCTTTTTCGTGGTGCGCATTGGCTTTTCGATTTTTTTCTATCGACTTTTTTAACTCTTGCGCTTCTTTGGTGGCAAAATAGTCTTGAACGATACTCGGTTTTTCTGGTTTGTTCATTGCACACCCCTTCAAATGCCCTTCATGAAGTCCACCCCAAGCGGTGAGGGTCTCCCGCGTGTTCTCTGGAATTGTTGCAATTCTTCATCCGTTAAAGGCAAGTTATCAGGATCGGTAAGCGCGGCTGCTGTAATCTGCGCGTCTTCTTCCGGTGAAGGTAGCTCTAAAATACGTCCCGATTTAGTCTTGATTTGCATATTGAATTACCTCTCTATATATATAGTTTGCTTTACGCAAGCTGATTATTCTCCGGTCATCTCCACGGTCGACATAAATCGCGCAATATAATCTTTCTTTGATTGGTGCTAAAGCGATCATTCGAGATTCGCCGTAATTATGCCGCATGTCTTGCCATGTCAATGCAGCATCCCAATCTATGAAACCGCTTCAGTTAGTGATACGCCATGCTTTTCTTTGTTTATTGCATCTTTGGCAGCATCACAAATTACTTTCATATATTAATGTAGTTATGTTTATTTCTTTACGACATGCAATCCTGCTTGTGCTGGTACAAAATTAATCCCGGCTTCTTGCAGTATCCAAGCTTCTATCTTGACGTGCCACATGCGCAGCAAATCAAGCGGGCGGCGGATATAGTTTTGTTCTCGCACACCTTGCGGCTTGTGTCCCTGAATTTGTGCGGCGATACCTGTGGGCATCTCAATCCATTCGCACAAGCTGGCGAAGGATCGCCGTAGTCCATGCAACGTTAAATCTAATCCCGCAATTGCACATGCTTTTCTATGGGCGATGGATGGATCGGTTAGGCGGCCACTTGCAGCGGTAGAGCTTGAAAATACCCATTCATTGCGGCGGGTCAATGTGGACAGCAAATTAGCCACATAGGGTGTTAACGGAATGATTCTAAAGTCTTCTACTTTGTCGTTTATTGTTAAGCTATTCCATTGAAAATCTATATCCTGCCAGCGTAAAGAAGCGATTTCCTCACGGCGTGCGCCGGTCAGCAAAAGAGTTTGCAGATATGCAGATATGACAGGATTCTGAATTTGTTGGATTGCTTTAAACCATGCGGGCAATTGCTCGCGCTGTAACACGTCGTGCTTAACTTTGGCTTTGCCTAGACTTTCCCGGGCATCATTATTCTGTGCAGGGTTGCCTGTCACAATCGCTTTGTAGGCTGAGTGCCTGCCACACCATGAAAGAAATGCCCTCAATAGCCTGAGAGCAAGGCGGGCGCGTGTTGGTCGGATCAAAGCTTGATTCCTTGCCCACTCTGTTACCATCTCAGGCGTTAAATCTACCAGTCGGACTGATGCTAATGGTGCGAGTAATCCGGGTTCTGTCAGTTTCTTGCTACGCTTGCGTGGATCGCCACCGGGTTGCATGACTTTTTCATGATCACGGATATGTAGCTCAGACCATAGTGGCTTGCGGGCAGTCACATATTCTTCCCACGCTTGACGCACTGTTACGATTTCACGGGCTTCTCGTGCTTTCTTTGCAGCGATGGTGGTTATCTTAGCGGCGTCTTGATCAGCTTTTACTTCGCGTGGGTCATTACCTTGGTCAATTATAGTTTGAAGGCGACGGGCTTCTATTTTGGCTTCGGCGATACTCCATACGCTTACATCACCAATAGTAATGCGCCTGGTTTGCTTGTTAACTTTGGATTGAAAAATATATCGATTTCGGGTTGATCCGGGTGTTGCACGTACAGCAAGACCCGGTACTTCATCGCACCACAAAAAGGCTTGTGCCGCATCATCAGGGCACTTGAAGCCAGTAACCCGACCAACTGTAAATCTTATCTTTGCCATAATCTCAGCTTAATTTTTGTAACCGTTTTGTAACCGTATTTGAAGTATATAGCGGAATATTAATCAACACAAATATTTGGAGTAGTATGAATTTATATTTGTTTCATATGAATTTTATATTTATGATGAATAGTAATCAACACCAATAAATGCCATTTTATGAGGACTGAAAATCCTTGTGTCTGTGGTCCGATTACGCCCTTAGACACCAAATAAATCAATATCTTATAGAATAATACCCTAAGTGCTTTTTTATTTTACAGCCTCCGTGTAAGGTTGGTGTAAGGAAATCGGATCTACGCAAAGTAATAAAAAACACTACAGCAACAGACAAAGGATCGAATCATCATGAAAATTGAACTTGCCGTGAGTGGTACGTTGATGAGAGGGTTAGAGCTAAACCACAATCTGCTTGAGTTAGGTGGCATATTTGTGGAAGAAGCGTTAACCGCACCTCTCTACCGGCTTTGGTCGATTAACGATCAACATCCCGCAATGCAGCGCTGCGCAAAAGGCGTGCAAATATCCCTGGAAATATGGCACATAGAGTCATCCAACATTGGCGAATTGTTAAGCCGCGAACCGGCCGGGCTCTCGGTTGGAAAAATTCTCTTGGCTGGCAATCGGGAAGTGCTGGGGATCCTTGGAGAATCTTTTCTCTGTGAAGGGATGCAAGAAATAACTCATTTCGGCGGATAGCGGGAATATAAGGGATTGCGTTAAGTATCTGACAACAATATAAAAACCCAGGATGGTTTTAAGCCCGGGTTGTCTGAAAATAATCGCCAGCAAGTAATCCTGAAAGGGTTAATTTCTGATTTATGCTAGCAACAACCATTTAGCAATAAAGAATCAGTCCTCGATCACCGGCAACCATGCAAATTGTTCTACAGTTGCTTAAACTAAGCGGTCATTGATCACATGAACAACCTCTGAGCAAAGTTGCACGAGGCTGTTTCATTTTTGGCATAATTTCTGTTCTGAACAATCACACAAATAATATTTGAAGGTATCCAATGACTATACGCACCGTTAAATGGGAAAATTTTTTCAGACTGTTCATCGGATTATTACTGACCTTATTGATCATTTCATCGAGTGTACTGGCAGATCAACCGTCATCAAATACGAAACTAATTGAATTACCTCAAGGCGCCATTCAAAAACTAAAAATCGACGCCGGGTTCGGTTGGGGGATTTTCAGCGGTACGATTTT
>JBDHRU010000198.1:0-4198 GCA_039807765.1 Nitrosomonas sp.
GGTCGGCACAATCCAAAGGCTCGACGATATGGGAATCGGATCGAACTGCGATTGCGTCAGACGCACCCAATCCTGTTCTTCGATGCGCTCGATACGGTAGTCAGACTGCCGGTCGGATTGTGCAATTTGCGTGATATTGCGCAGAATTTCAACGACATCCGTGTCTTGGTTGAACAGTGCGGAGACTTCCGCATTCTGCCAAATTTCTCCGCTGGGCTCGCCGGGCTCACCGAACAGCATTTGCTCGTCTTGCGTATCGGCAGCGGCATCGTGTATGTCCACCGACAAGGCCCCTTGCTCCAGCAACGCATCGCTCAACTCCTCAGCTTGCGCCGCATCCGTCTTGATAATTAGCGTAATCCACGACATGCTGTGCGGTACAGGTTGTTAACAAACGTTATGAAACTGATACTCGCCGTCAATTCGATTTGTTATGCAGTGCAAGCTTCTGCTCTAAATAGTGAATGGAAGCGCCACCACGCAAAAAAGAGGCGTCGTTCAGCAAATCCCGGTGCAGCGGAATGTTCGTTTTAATACCACTGATCACCATTTCCGACAATGCGATACGCATGCGGGCGATCGCCTGTTCGCGCGTGTCGCCATAGGTGATGATCTTGCCAATCATGGAGTCGTAATACGGCGGCACCATGTAATTGTGGTAAACATGCGAATCCACACGCACACCCGGCCCGCCTGGCGCATGATATTGCGTGATACGCCCGGCGGATGGCGTCAGTTTATAGGCATCCTCGGCATTGATGCGGCATTCGATCGCATGCCCTTTCATGATGACATCTTTCTGTTTAACCGGCAGAACAATACCAGCTGCGACATTGATTTGCGCCTGAACCAAATCAATGCCGGTCACTGCTTCGGTCACCGGGTGTTCGACCTGTAAGCGCGTGTTCATTTCGATGAAATAAAATTCGTTGTTCTCGAATAAAAACTCAAATGTGCCGACCCCACGATATTTGATACGGCGACACGCTTCCGCGCAACGCTCGCCAATTTTATCGCGCAATTTTTCCGGTATGCCGGGTGCCGGCGCCTCTTCCAGAATTTTCTGATGGCGGCGCTGCATGGAGCAATCGCGTTCCCCCAGATGCACGGCATTACCATACTCATCGATTAATAATTGAAACTCGATATGACGCGGATTCTCAAGAAATTTCTCCGCATACACCACCGGATTGCCGAATGCGGTCTGCGCTTCGTTGCGTGTCACGATGATCGCATTCGAGAGCGCTGCTTCGGTATGCACCACCCGCATGCCGCGCCCGCCGCCGCCGCCGGCGGCTTTAATGATGACCGGGTAACCGATCTCGCGCACGATCTTCTTGATCTCATCAATGTCTTCTGGCAGTGCACCGTCCGATCCTGGCACGCAGGGCACACCGGCTTTCTTCATGGCATTCTTCGCACTGACTTTATCGCCCATCAGGCGAATAGTTTCCGGACGCGGACCGATAAACACGAACCCGCTTTTTTCCACGCGCTCGGCAAAATCGGCATTTTCCGACAGAAACCCATAGCCGGGATGAATCGCCTCGGCATCGGTCACCTCAGCCGCACTGATAATGGCCGGTACGTTTAAATAACTGTGTGATGCCGCAGCCGGGCCGATGCATACCGACTCATCGGCTAATTTGACGTACTTTGCTTCCGCGTCCGCTTCGGAATGCACGGCAACCGTCTTGATACCCATCGCACGGCAAGCGCGTTGTATCCGCAAGGCGATTTCGCCGCGATTGGCAATAAGGATTTTTTCAAACATAGGATTTGGCCTTTATTCAGACTATTGAATGACGAATAAAGGCTCACCGTACTCGACTGGCTGACCATTTTCCAGCAAGATTGCCTTAATAACTCCGCTTTTATCGGCTTCTATTTCGTTGAGCAGCTTCATCGCTTCAATGATACACAAGGTATCGCCTTCCTTAACCCTTTGCCCGACTTCCACAAAGGCATTGGCACCCGGCGATGGCGCGCGATAGAACGTACCAACCATCGGTGACTTGACCACATGGCCTTCGGGGATTGCAGTTTTATCGGAACCATTGGCTTCGCCGGCTTTCGCCTCACCGGTTTTATCCGCATCCGGCGCAGCGGCTGATACTGGCTGCTGAATCGGCGCCATAACCGGCTGCATGGCGGGTGGCATGAACGCATAATTCTGCACGCCGGAACCCGACTTACTGATGCGAACCCTCTCCTCACCCTCGGTAATTTCCAGTTCCGCGATACTCGACTCTTCAACTAACTCGATGAGCTTCTTAAGCTTTCTTAAATCCATTTTCAATCTCCCGAGACAGTGTCTCGTTTTAAGGTAGTGTTAAACAAACAATATATTGAATGAAAAAATGAGCAAAATGACAGCATCGCAAAAGTTGAAATTACAGAAAGGAAAACGTACAAGCCAGCGAATCAACAAGAGGTTATCGCATATTCCAACGCAAGCTCATAGCCTTTAGCACCCAAGCCGCTGATCACACCGACTGCCAGATCTGAAAAATAAGAATGTTGGCGGAAAGATTCACGCGCATAAACATTCGACAAATGCACTTCAATGAAAGGCAGCTTCACGGCGGCAAGCGCATCTCGCATCGCCACGCTGGTATGGGTGTATGCAGCCGGATTGATGATAATAAAATCCGTTCCGTCATGCAGTGTTTGCTGAATCCTGTCGATCAATGCGAATTCCGCATTACTTTGAAAAAAATCCAGCCTAATCGCTTTATTTTCAGCTAACTTATTTAAAGTTCTGTTAATATCTTGCAATGTAATAGCACCATAAATATCCGGCTCGCGCACTCCCAGCAAATTCAGATTCGGGCCATGCATGATCAAAATATTTTGCACTTTTATATTTTTTGAATCCATTTTAATAATTATGGACTCTTACAGTAAAAATGTACAGATTTTTGACGGAATTCGCCGAACTTAAACGAATATTCGTAAAAAATAATGATGGAATATTTAACAAACAAGATAAGATGTGTATTACTATCATTTAACAGGCATAATAAGATAAAGCATACACAATTTTGAATTCAATTCTTTATCATTTGCCCGCAACCCTCCAACCCTCTATAATACGCCGCTCAATTTGCGCTTAGGCTGTTGTAGCTCAGTTGGTAGAGCAACTGATTCGTAATCAGTAGGTCGGAGGTTCGACTCCTCTCAACAGCACCATAAAACAAAGACTTAGAAACATAACCGAACCGCTTTTACTTCGATTGTGTCAAATTTGTGCCATTAAGTACGTTATCCACGATTCTGGCATGTTGAGCAAATTGCTCCGGAGCCAGATGTGCATAACGTCTCACCATCTCAGCAGATTCCCATGCACCCATTTCCTGGATGACGTTGAGCGGCACACCATTTTGGGTTAACCAGCTTGCCCAGGTATGCCGCAAATCATGCCAGCGAAAATCCTCAATACCGGCACGTTTTAACGCTTTATACCAGGCTTTTGTATTAACTTGGATGATTGGTCTGCCCTTGTAACTGAATACTGACTTGGGATGCTTGCCGATCTGTTTGGCTAATACTGCTATAGCCGTTGCATTGAGCGTAACGTGAATCGGTTTTCCTGCTTTGGCCTGATCGCCGTGTATCCACGCAACATTTCGCTGCATATCGACTTGCGACCATTCCAGTTTTGTGACATTTGATCGTCTCAATCCTGTAGCCAGTGAAAACCTCACAATATCTGCCAAATGTTCCGGCAGTTCTTGGATAAGCAAACCGGCTTGTTCTGCACTTAAATAACGTACTCGCCGCCTTGCTTCACGATACAGCTTAATCACGGGTGGTTTATCAATCCATTCCCAATCTAATGCGGATCGCCGCAAGATTGCACGAATTAGCGCCAATAAACGATTAGCTGTTGCTGGGCTGGATTGCTGAAGCTTTAACTCGCCAATCTTTGCGATTACATCCCGAGTCAATTCATCCAGATACTTGCCCCTGAAGAACTGTTGGAGCCAGTTTATTTTAGCCACATCTTCATGATGCGACTTTTTATGTTGTGTCTCCATCAGCCATTTATAAGCCGCCTCATCCCAAGTCCGCTTTGGCTTATCCCCCAGTCTTGCAACACGCCAGGATTCCGCTTTTAACTTATCGTGGAATTCTTGCGCCTGGGTTTTATCTTCAGTTGCAGCAGAGCATCTAACTCGCTCGCCGCTTGGTGTGG
>JBDHRU010000019.1:0-19985 GCA_039807765.1 Nitrosomonas sp.
CCTTCGAGTTCGCCGCGCATATGCACGCCGAACAAGCCGACACCGAAGACTTTGACGTCGAACGATGCGGAAATGCTGATGATGAAATAAAACGGCGAGAACTGGAATAGCGCATCAAAGCCGACCTGGCCGGAAATATTGAATGCGCTGAGACCGAAATAAACTTCCGCTTTGGCGCCGAACTGCACGGTGTTGGAAGTGACGGCGAAATAACCTTCTACGCGGATGCGTGCAAAAGATTCGTTCAGGATGTTGATCGCGATCCGGTTGGGATTGGGAAAAGGCAGTGGAGGCGGCTTAAAGGAAGGATGGAAACCGCCCACGCTGATGACAAAATTGGCGTTGTCGCTCCAGGCGATCAATAGCCCCATATCGCCGTCGATGGTGAGAAAAATGACCCGGGAATCGTACAGACTGGCATAAAACCACAGTCGTTGCTTGTCCACTTCCAACGCGCCGATGAAACTGACTTGAATGATGATCAATGCGGCATCTTCATCGGGCAGCGCGACTTTCAGCACACCGAGAATGGCGATGTTACCCGGCGGTATTTCGATGATGATGCCCAACGATGCGCTCACCAGGGTCGGTGTTCCCCAGCCGAGTTTTGCCATCGGTCCGATCAGAAACACATCCTGCGCGGGCGGAAAGAATTGGCGCAGATCGCTGATGATGCGCGGCGCATTCTCGATGATATTGTCCGGGAACATGATGCTGTTGATCGACCCGGTGCGCACACCGGCGGCAATGATTTCCAGCTCCATGGTGCGGTTTAGGCCGAGCAACCCGCCGACGGCGTTCAGCGTAAAACCGAAACCCAGTTGGAATGGCGTACCGAATTCGGCGCTGATGATGATCAACAGCGAGAAACCTTCGGAACCGTCGGGCATGCGTGTCGTGATCAGACCGATCGCTTTCACTGTGACGATGCCGCTGAACATCAGTTCCAATGCGCCGGCGTATTCTTCCTTGTCGAAATCGAAGTAGAGATAGCCGCCGCCTTTGACGATACCGACATCCAGCGATAGCCCGACACCGTTCGGCGATTTGAATCCTAGACTGATATCGACCGGTCCAGCGTTGCCGCTGCGGTTATCGACCAGTGCGAAATCGATGGCCAAGCCGATGTTCTCGACGACAGCGGCGAGCGGGCCCAAAGCGGCTTTGATATCCGTTGAAATGGCGGTAGGGAATTGGTTGTTGTCGATGCCGACCGAAAAGGTCAACGCGCTGACATCCACCGGTCCGAGATTCAGGTGTAGCGGCAATTTAATTTCCAGCGCGCTGCTACCCACGAAAAACAGGCCATCGCTGCTGTTGTAGCCAAATGCCATGCCGAAATCGGAATTGAGCTGGATGCCGCTCAAAATATCGGTGATAAAGCCGTCGCCGTCGGCAAACGAGATCGACAGTTTACCGGCACCGATTTCACCGCCGACAGTAAAATCGGCCGTCGATTGTCCGCTGCTGCCTTGAATCCGGCCGCCGAAACTGACACCGAATTTGCCGACTTCCAGCCGGCTGCCGTCCGGGTCGCCGATCAATAGATAGGGTGTTGCCGCTTGTGTGCGGTCGGCGCTGACGCTGAGGTTCAACGAACCGGAAACGGTATCGGCTACGGAGGTTTGGAATGTGAATTTGGCCGGCGGCTGGATCACTAACTCGGCGCCGAACGGCAGTGTGGCCTGCAAATCCAGTACGACTTTTAAGTCATCGGCGGCAAATTCGATTTTGCCGGGACTGAGATTTTGCCGGATCGATAGGCTGAGCCCATTCGGATTGAGATCGGTGCGCGGCCGCAGTTGAAAAATGACCGCTTCGAGAATCGGCGTAGGCGTGGTGTCATCGTAGAAAACCGGTGCTTTGAGATGAAGCAATAAGTGTTCGAGCCGCTGCAGCAAATTGGCGGCATCGAGACTGTTGCTGCCCCAGTTATAGTGCGACTGTAATGCCGACACCGGCGATTCCAGCCACTTGCCCAGTTCGTTGAAATGGAAAGTGGAGATCGTGAATTCGGGATTGCTGGGATCGATGGAGCCGACGTTATTGCGTTGCCGTTCGAGAATACCCAGCAGCTCGAGCAATTCGTTGATGCCATTGGCGGCATCCAGCGCACGGACGAGCAGGTAGTTGAACAAGCGTTCGGCAAAATGACTGGATACGCTGGCCGGAATGCTGCCGATGCCTTGCACGGCGGTTTGCAGTTGATCGATTTTCTGGATGGCGGTGATGACCTGGCTGATCAGCTCCATGCTGATGGAAACGATTTGCCCGATGTTTTCGTCTTCGATCGCTTGCGCCAAATCTCCGGCTTTTTGCAGCACGGTTTTACTGCTGACCACCAGTGCTTGCATCGGCGAAGCCAGCGACGACACCTGCCCGCTGTTGAGCGTGATGCCTAATTCGGCGAACGTCTGGATGGCGCGGGTGCTGTTGAGTTCGCGCTCCAGCGGCTCCAGCACATTGGAGATTTGCAGCAAAACGCGCTGTAGGGTATCCACTTCATTTGACATCGGTGGTTTCCTCCGTGAGCGCGGCATGTCCGCTGAATCCGCTGGAGCCGGATGCGTCTTCAAACTGCTTAACGAACTCGTGCAGATTGTCGAAACTGTTGATGAATCCCATCACTTCGTCAAAGTAGCACTGCAGCACTTGCTGCAGTGCCGCACTGCCATGCTGTGTCAGCACCTCGGCCATGCGTCGGATCATCTGATCGCGTGTGATGCCTTCCACTTCATATGGGATGACATGCGCCGGGTCGCGCGCATTGTTGACAAAGTGCGCCAGGAACGCCGGGCCTTTGCTGCGATGCCACGCCACCGTGACTGGCCGCCGGTGATTGACGAGCGCAATCACTTCCTGGCGATGGTCGAGAATCTGCTGGTAAATCTCAGCGCCTTTGCGCGTGTTCAAAAAGCGCTCGCGCACTTCGATGGTATGGTTGATGCCGGTGAAGATGCCTTCGACATCGTTTAATGTCTGCCCGGCGGGACCGACTGGCGGGTTGGCGGTGGTGATGGGGGTGATGCTGAGGTAGGCCATGACCGGGTGTATGTGCGATGCGAGTGCTCGAGCGGAATTTGCCGAATCCACTGCATACAATAATCCGACCACTTTGTTTTGCGCATTGACCACGGCGGAGCCGGAGTCACCATGATCGGCGAATACCAAAGCGCCATTGCAATCGGGCTGTGTAGCTTCGATGTAGATCATACGTCCGCCGCCGGCGTCCAGTGCGGTGGTATCAATAACTTTGCCGGTGGTTTTGCTGGTTCTCCGGCCAACTTTATAAACCACATAATCACTGCCCCCCAGATCGCTTTGCGCGACACGCGCAACGTCTTCCAGTTTGCTGTTGCCGCCGATATTCAAGCCGCGAATTTCGTTTTTGTACGATACGCCGCAATTGGTATTGCACCAGCTGGAAATACAGATATCCAATTTGGCGATCGCGCAGTCCAGGTAATAGTCCTGAGCTGTTTCACTGGGGTAGGTATAAGAATAGGGGGCTTGTTGACCGACATTATGGATTTTTCCGATTGGATTACGACGTTCTTGTGCGCCATCAATAGTGATCGTTCCTGCGTTATCGATATAGCGTGGCTGATAAATCGTATCGCCATTGGCTGCGCCATTACTGGCAAGAACATGATTATTCGACAGCAGCACCACGTTTTCCGGTCCGCTGACACCATTCAGCGTGGCAAAACATCCCAATGTTCCGGAGCCGATTTGATTTGCGGCATCCGTTTTGAAGTTGGTGATCGATATTCCGCCGATCAACGGCGAATGCTGATCCAGATCTTCGCAATGTATTGGTTTGGATTGAATGACCAGCACTACATCAGTCGGAATGCCCTTGTATTCCTTCGGGATGACATCGGCCGGATTCAAGTTTTCCGGTTTGATTTTTTCTTTGACGTACACGCGAAACGAGATTTGATCGGTGGTTTTACCGCCGACTTCTTTCAAGCCATAGCCGACGCCGACCACGCCCGGAATTTTTTTCAGTTCCGCTTCGGCTTCCGCATGTAGTGCAGCCAATTCTTTTTGATCCATCACCTTACCTCCATGTGATGCAGCAAGCGTTTGTGGATTGAATGAAATGTTTCCGTTGCATCGTATTAATCCTTTTGGCTTGATTGAGGCGCGCAGAAATCAAAACACCAGGGAATGATCTGCAGAAAACTGAGCACCGGGTGAATATGGCACGCATAAGACACATAAGGATCGAGCATGTGATTGCCCCACAACAAGCCGACGGCGCGCTGGTGTTGATCGACAAGCAGCGCACCGGAATCGCCTTTGCGCGAGAACGGCCGCAGCACGCCCCGGCTGTCGGGTATGGCGCGGATTACCATCGTGTTATGGCAGCGCTCACCGGTTACTGTTTCAACCGTGGCCTGGCTGTCAATAATTTTCCCCCATACCGCGCCATCCCGGCCTGACAGACGCACTTTGAGCTCTCTCCCCTCGAAAGTATCGTGCGGATGCACTCTGGCAACTTTGTTGAAGTGCTGGGTTTTGGCGTGAAGCCGTTGCGGATTTTTTGCTTGCTTTAACAGCAGCGTAGCGGTTGCGCAGTCGATGTAATAGGGTTTCTCGGCTTCTCCGGGGTAGGCATAGGAAAAATGTCCGCACAGTCCGGTATGTTCGATTCTGGCGATGGTATTCAAACGTGGCATGTCAAACACGACTTGATCGCCTCGTTGTTCGTGATCAGGCTGGAAAATCATGTCGCCGTGTTCGGCATCGTGGGCGAGCAGAACATGCCGGTTGGATACCAATACCAATGACTGCCAGTCCGGCGCGCTTCGCTTGGCGGCAAAAAGACCCAGCGTTCCCAATCCGATATGGGTGTGGTGCGATCGGGTCATGCCTTTTAGGTTACTGATAATTGCTCCGGCTCGCGGCAATGATGCGGCAGCGGAGTACTGGGTGATGCTATCCGGATAACCGGCAAGTTTGAACGAGATATTTGCAGTCATAGTAACCACCTATTAATAAAACCCGATACATGGAGCGATGTGCTCAGTTTCGCTTGTCTTAATAATTCAGCTGAACGATTCGCATCATCAAGGATGGCTGGAAACGATCAGATGCAGTGACTCTGGTACGACATTCACCGTTACCCGGTGAATCCTGACTACTTCGTTTTAAATTTGACTGGACTTACTTATCAGCGAAAAAATTGCTGATTTGTTACGTGTTCTGGTGAAGGGTCTTGGAGCGGGTTCATGTGTGATTAATAATGAGGTAACCCTTTATTATTATTTGATTCTTCTACGATGTAGAAAAATATTAACCCTGATCTGAAATAGACTATACTGAAAAGCGAAAAAGCTGTCAAACACGATCTTTGGATTTTGAACGGACGTTTACATTAAAAATAACAATGCATCGTAGCTAACGAAACGGAGAAAATATGCTGAATTCCTCAATCCTGGATATCGCCTTGGGCATGGTGTTCCTGTTTGTGCTGATCAGTCTGCTGTGTTCCGCGATCAACGAGATGCTCGCGCAAGTTTTGCGCCTGCGTGCGAAAAATCTTGAAGCGGGGTTGGGGAATCTGCTGCAATCGGGTGGGGGAAAACAACTGGTCGGCGATCTGTATAAGCATCCGTTGATCAGCGGGCTTGCAAAAGCAGACCAGAAACCATCGTACATCCCGCCGAAGAATTTCACCCTGGCACTGATGGACATTATGACCGGCAACACCGGCAAGCTGCCGTCAGACAATAAGCTGTTGATCGAGACAATTGAAAAACAAGGGTTGTTTGCGAAAACCGAGGCCGGCAGGTCGATCATCCTGCTATTGCATGAGGCTGGGAACGATGCCGAAAAAGCGCGTAAGAATCTGGAAGGCTGGTACAACGATGCGATGGATCGTGTGGGTGGCTGGTACAAACAAAAAACACAAGTGATTATTTTTGTCATTGCCTTCGTTGTATGCACTACCTTGAATATCGATGCCATCAAAATTTCCCAGACATTGTGGACCGATATCGCGCTGCGGCAAGCACTGGTGGAAGCGGCTTCTTCGATGGATGTCGCAAGTCTGCTGCCGCAGCAATCATCGGAATCGGCTGTTACGGTAGCGGGAAACGATGAACCTCCGCTACCAGCGGGTGAACAATCGCCAGCGGATAACGCGCTACAAAAGGCCGAGCAGTCTGCCAAGAATGCTGTGACATTGGCTAAACAAATCAGGGAGCTGCATTTGCCGATTGGCTGGAAGCAATCGGATGGTCAATGGGTTTTCGAGGGATTTGGTTTCATGGAGGGGTTCATTAAATTCATGGGCATTCTGATCACGACTTTTGCCGGATCCCTTGGTGCACCGTTCTGGTTTCAATTGCTAAATAAGATTGTCGATTTGCGGGCGACGGGTAAACAGCCGGGGAAATCCGGAGGGTAAAAATTGAAGACTGGAAAGAATGGTGAATATTTGATTCAATCTACAGGAAATTTTCTTTGCTTCTCAACCAATCCTCCCGCATAACCCGCGCTTGCGAGAACACTTGCCCTAGTCCTTCACCATCATGCGTTTTCAGCATTTCCCGCAAACTGTCTAGTTCACGCTGATATGCCTCAATCTGCTCCAGCAGCGCTTCGCGATTGGCCAGACAAATGTCGCGCCACATTTCCGGGGAGCTGCTGGCGATGCGGGTGAAGTCGCGGAAGCCGCTGCCGGCGAAGCGCAGCAGGTTTTCGGGATGATCGGTGCTGTGGTTGATGTGATTCATCAGCGTGAACGCCAGCAGGTGCGGCAGATGGCTGGTCGCTGCAAGCACGCGGTCGTGCTCATCGGCGGGCATCAGCGATACGTTGGCGCCGCAGGTCTGCCATAGCTGTTGTATCCGTTCGATGGCTTCCACGGCGGTTTCCGGTAGCGGGGTGAGAATTACGTGTTTGTTGTTATACAAACCCGCTTGCGCCGCTTGCACGCCGCTATGTTCGGCACCGGCGATCGGATGTCCGGGGACGAAGTGGTGGCGGTTCTGCAACGGTAGATAGTGACGCGCGGCGGTGACGACATCCTGCTTGGTACTGCCGGCGTCGGTAATAAGCGTGTGGGCGTGCAGGTAAGGTGCAATGCGTTCCATGGTCGCAGCGGTCTGGCCGACCGGCATCGCCAGGAATACCAGATCGGCGTTGTGCAATGCCGCTGCGGTATCGCTGGCGATTTCGTCGATCACGCCCAATTCGATGGCGCGTTGCATGTTGGCCTGGCTGCGGCCGATGCCGGTGATGTGTTTTGCTAAGCCGGCTTTGCGCAGCGCCAGCGCAAACGATCCGCCGATCAAGCCAACACCGACGATGACTAGTTTATTCAGAGCCGCGGTAGTTGTCATGGTTGCCGCCCGGTTAGTGAGGGATTAACCCAGCTCGTTCAAGGCATGCTCTAGCGATTCGAGGAAGCGCTGATTTTGCCTTTCAAGTCCGATGGTGACGCGCAGATGATGCGGCATTTCGTAAATGCCCAACGGACGCACGATGACGCCTTGGCGCAGCAGGCTTTGATAGACTTTCGGCGTGTTGGCGGCCTCGCCTTTGATGCGGAAGCTGATGAAATTGCCGTACGACGGAATGTACTCGATGTCCATTTTGCGGAAACTGTCGGTCAATTGCAGCATGCCGGCGCGGTTGAGTGCGTACGATCGTTGCACAAACTCAGCATCGTTCAGCGCCGCCAACGCACCGACCAAGCCGATACTGCTGACGTTGAACGGCTGTCGTACGCGGTTCATCAGATTGGCCACATCCGGATACGCCAAGCCGAAACCGATGCGCACACCCGCTAAACCGTATACTTTGGAAAACGTGCGCGTGATCAGCAAGTTGGGGAACTGCTGCAACCATTTGAGGCTGTCGGGTTTGTTGGCTTCCGGCAGGTACTCGTAATACGCTTCATCCATGACCACCAGCACGTCGCGCGACACCCGCTCCATGAAGCGCAGTAAATCTTCTTCACTGGACAAAGTGCCGGTCGGGTTGTTGGGGCTGGCGATAAAGACGACGCGTGTTTCCGGTGTGATGGCATCAAGCATCGCCGGCAGATCGTGGCCGTAATCGCGCGCGGGAACCGAGATGCCGTTGGCGCCCATCATCTGCACCACCAGCGGGTATACGGCAAAAGCGTGTTGCGCGTACACCGCGGCGGCGCCCGGTTTCAGAAACACGCGCGCAGCCAGATCGAGCACATCGTTGGAACCGTTACCCAAAATAATTTGTTCCGGATCGACGCCGTAACGGTTCGACAATGCGGCTTTCAATTCGTAGCCGCTGCCATCCGGATACAAGGCGATATCGTGCAGTGCATTGATCATTGCATCGAGCGCGAGCGGACTGGCGCCAAGCGGATTTTCGTTGGATGCCAGTTTGATGATGTAGGACTCGTCCAGAACGAATTCCCGTGCCAGCTCCGAAATCGGTTTACCGGGCTGATACGGATGGATCGAACGGATATACTCCGGAGCAAAATCGCAAAGATTCATAAGATTTACTGTGTTATTGGTTAAAAAACGAAAATGAAAAATCGGCTGAGTTGGATAGATTCAAGATAGCGGGACAATCTGCGGTTACGATGCCGGGTACGACCCGAGGATTTTCAGGAAAGCTGCTTTCTCGCGTAGCGCCGTCAGAGCGGCGTCAACATGAGGATCGTCCCGGTGTCCTTCCAGATCGATAAAAAACACGTATTGCCATAATCCGGTGCGCGACGGGCGCGATTCCAGACGGCTCATGCTGACGCCATGCTGCGCCAGCGGTTCGAGCAGAGCGTAAATCGCACCGGAACGGTTACCGGTCGATACGACCAGCGAGGTTTTGTCTTTTCCCGAAGGCACTACCCTCTGATTGCTAATCACCAGAAAGCGCGTGGTATTTTTCGGATTATCCTCGATATTTTCCGCACAAATCGTCAATCCGAATAATTCCGCGGCTCTTTTACTCGCCACCGCTGCCGCTTGATTGTCGGCGGCGGCTTGGCGTGCGGCTTCGGCGTTGCTGGCGGCGTGGATCAGCGCCGAGCTGGGCAAGTGCGGCAAGTTGGTTGTCAGCCAATGATGGCACTGTGCCAGCGATTGCGGATGCGAATAGATTTTGCTGATGTACGTCAAGTCGGTTTGCTGCGCCATTAAAAACTGGTGCACCGGCAACTGAATCTCGCCGCAAATGGAGAGCGGGGTTTGCAGCAGCAAGTCCATGGTTCTGCCGACTGCGCCTTCGGTGGAATTTTCCACCGGCACCACGCCGTAATGGGCGGTATCCGATTCCACGGTACGGAATACATCATCGATCGAGTCGCACGGAACAGCGGTGATGGCGCTGCCGAAACGTTTCAGCGCCGCTTCTTCGGAGAAAGTGCCATTCGGGCCGAGGAAGGCCACGCTCATCGGTTTTTCCAGTGCGCGGCACAGCGACATGATCTCGGTGAATAATTGCTTGATATGCTCGTTGCTGACCGGCCCGGGATTTTGTGCCTGCATGCGCGCCAATATTTGCGCTTCGCGTTCCGGGCGGTAGATGATGCCGCTTTTCTTGATTTTTCCGACTTGCTGCGCCAGCGCCGCGCGCCGGCTGACCAGCTGCAGCAGTTGGTCGTCGATGGCATCGATCTGGTCGCGGAGTTGTTTGAGTTCTTCGGACATAACTGACTAATTAATCATTAGGCGACTCGGCATTACTCGGAATTTATTCGGGGAGCTGCAGATAACGCGCCATCAGCACGCCGCCGATCGATGCAATCTCACGCAGAACATGCGGCGGCACCGGGCTGTCGGTATCGGCCAGCGTATAAGCCATGCCGCCGCGCGATTTGTTGATCATGGTGTGGATATTCAGCCCGGCCTGCGCCATGCTGGTCGAAATCTGCCCCAAAATATTCGGCACGTTGGCATTGGCGACAGCGACGCGGTAGGGCACTTCGCGTTCCATCTGTGTGTCCGGAAAGTTGACGGTGTTGGTGATATTGCCGTTTTCCAGGTAATCGATCAACTGATCCACTACCATCACGGCGCAATTGTCCTCCGCCTCAGAGGTCGATGCGCCGAGGTGCGGCAAGGTGATCACGCCTTTCTGGTGCTGCAGTTTTTCACTGGGGAAATCGCTGACGTAGGTTTTGATTTTGTTGGCGGCGATGGCTTGCAGCACTGCGTCTTCGTCGACGATCGCGGCGCGCGAGAAATTCAGCAGAATCGCGTGGTGCTTCATCAACGCTATGCTTTTGTCATTAATCAAATGCCGGGTCGAATCGAGCAACGGCACGTGCACGCTGATGAATTCGCTGTGGCGCAGCAAATCTTCCATACTGTTGGCTTTCTTGACTTCCGCCGACAAGCTCCAAGCCGATTCGACGGTGATTTTTGGGTCGAAACCGATGACTTTCATGCCGAGCCGGATGGCCGAATTGGCAACTAAGCGGCCGATTTCGCCCAGACCGATCACGCCCAGCGTGCGTCCCGGTAACTCGATACCGGAAAAACGTTTTTTGCCATCTTCGGCTTGTTTGTTCAGTGCCGTATCGTCACCCTGCAGGCTGTCGGCGAATTGCAACGCCGGCACCAGATTGCGTGCGGCCAGAAACAAGCTGGCCAGCACCAATTCCTTGACGGCGTTGGCGTTGGCGCCGGGCGTATTGAAGACCGGCACACCGCGCGCATTCATCGCGTCGACCGGGATATTATTCGTGCCTGCACCGGCGCGGCCGATCGCTTTGACGCTTTCCGGGATGACGCTATTCAGCATGTTGTGCGAACGCACCAGAATCGCATCCGGTTCCGCGATATCATGACCGACCTGATAATGTTCTGCAGGAAAACGGTTGAGTCCGTGCGCAGAAATCGAATTGAGCGTCAGAATTTTAAAGGGGTGTTGTTCAGGCATGGCGGCTGGCAAACTCCTTCATGAATGCGACAAGTTTTGCGACACCTTCGGCCGGCATGGCATTGTAGATCGATGCGCGCATACCGCCGACCGAACGATGACCTTTCAGTTGCAATAAACCGTTGTGTTGCGCTTGTTTGAGAAATTCACCGTCCAACGCGGAATCTTTCAGTGTGAACGGCACATTCATGCGCGAGCGGTCGACTATTGCGACCGGACAATGGTAGAAATCGGTGCTGTCGAGATAGTCGTACAGCAGATTCGCCTTGGCCATGTTGATTTTTTCCATCGCTGTCAGTCCGCCCTGTTTCTTCAGCCAGGCGAAGACCAAGCCGGTGATGTACATGGCATAAGTGGGCGGTGTGTTGTACATCGAATCGTTTTGGGCGTGAATCTGATAATCGTACAAGGTCGGTGTGCCGGGCAGAGGTTTTCCTAATAAATCTTCGCGCACGATGACCAGTGTCAGTCCGGCGGGTCCGAGGTTTTTCTGCGCGCCGGCATAAATCAAACCGAAGCGGCTGACATCCAACGGCCGTGACAGGATATCGGAAGACATATCGGCAACCAATGGTACCTCGACTTCAGGTATCCAGTGAAATTCGACGCCACCGATGGTTTCGTTGCTGGTGTAGTGCACATAGGCGGCTTGCGCGTTGAGTTTCCAATCGTGTTGCGGTGGCACATACGTGAAGTTCGCGTCTTTGGACGAAGCGGCGACATTGACGGTGCAATAGCGACCGGCCTCTTCAATCGCTTTGGCCGACCATTGGCCGGTGTTGATGTAATCCGCCGTGGTTTTGCCGCGCAGCAGATTCATCGGCACCATGGCGAATTGGCTGGAAGCGCCGCCTTGCAGGAATAGCACTTTATAATTTTGCGGAATCCCTGCCAATTCGCGTAAATCGTTTTCCGTTTGTGCCGCAATCGACATGAATTCCTTGCCGCGGTGGCTCATTTCCATCACCGACATGCCGCTGCCGTGCCAATCCAGCATTTCGTCGCGCGCTTGTTGCAGCACTTCTTTTGGGAGCACTGCGGGTCCGGCGCTGAAATTATAGATCTGTTCCATTGCGTATTTCCCGGTTGATTGCCAGCGGTTAACCGTCGCTCTCGCTATCTTCGCTTTCTTCACTTTCGATGACGCGTTCCAATCCGGCCAGTTTTTCACCCGGATCGAGATTGATCAAAGTGACCCCTTGCGTGGCGCGGCTCATTTCGCGCACTTCGTTAACACGCGTGCGGATCATCACACCGCCGGAAGTGATCAACATGATTTCGTCATCCGGTTTGACCAGTTTCGCCGCAACCACTTTGCCATTGCGCGGGCTGGTGATGATCGCGATCATACCTTGCGTGCCGCGGTTGTGGCGAGTGTACTCGCTGATCGGCGTGCGTTTGCCGTAGCCGTTTTCCGTGGCGGTGAGCACCGCCAGTTCCTCACTTTCGGCAACCAGCATGGAAATGACTTGTTGTCCGAAACCGAGTTTCATGCCGCGCACGCCGCGCGCGGTACGCCCCATCGGACGCACATCGTTTTCATCGAAACGCATGGCTTTGCCGTTGTCGGAGAACAGCATCACGTCGTGCTTGCCATCGGTTAATTCGACGCCGATCAAATAATCGCCTTCATCCAAGCCGATGGCGATGATGCCGTTATTGCGCGGACGGGAAAATTCCGACAGCGGTGTTTTTTTGACGGTGCCGAAAGCCGTTGCCATAAAGACGAAATGATCATCGTCGAAGGTCTTGATCGGTAGTATGGCGTTGATTTTTTCACCTTCTTCGAGCTGCACCCAATTGATGATCGGTTTGCCGCGCGATTGCCGCCCGCCTTGCGGTACTTCGTAAACTTTAATCCAGTACACGCGACCCAAGCTTGAGAAGCACAGGATATAGTCATGGGTATTGGCGATGAACAGTTTGTCGATAAAGTCGTCTTCTTTGGTGCTGGTCGCCAGTTTGCCGCGCCCGCCGCGTTTTTGCGCGTGGTAATCGTCGAGCAATTGCGACTTGATATAACCGCTGTGCGACAGCGTGACCACGACGTCCGCCGGTGCGATCAAGTCCTCGACGCTTAAGTCCTGTGTGTCGAGCACAATTTCGCTGCGCCGTTTGTCGCCGAATTGCTGACGGATGGTATCGAGTTCTTCTGTGATGATGCGGGTAATGCGCTCTGGATTGGCGAGGATATCCAGAAAGTCGATGATTTTATCGATGATTTCCTTGTATTCGTTGACGATTTTTTCCTGTTCCAGGCCGGTCAGGCGTTGCAAGCGTAGATCCAGGATCGCTTGCGCTTGTTCCTCGGACAAATAGTAGCCTTGCGATTGCAGGCCGAAAGCGGCATCCAGCCCTTCGGGACGTAGTGCATTGGCGTCGGCAATGGCGCGCTCAAGCATTTCCTTGACCAATGCCGAGCGCCAAGCCTTGGCCATTAAGGCGGTTTTGGCGTCGGCCGGGGTTGCTGCGGCTTTGATCAGTGCGATGATTTCGTCGACATTCGATAGTGCAACCGCCAAACCTTCCAGGATATGGCCGCGTTCGCGTGCTTTCTTCAGCTCGAATACCGTACGGCGCGTGACGACCTCGCGGCGGTGACGCAAGAAGGCATCGAGGATTTGTTTCAAGTTCAGCAGGCGCGGCTGGCCGTCGAGCAGCGCCACCATGTTCATGCCGAACGTATCCTGCATCTGCGTTTCTTTATACAGGTTGTTCAGAATGACTTCGGGCATTTCGCCGCGTTTCAGTTCGATGACGACGCGCATGCCGGATTTGTCGGATTCGTCGCGCAGATCGGAAATGCCTTCGACTTTTTTGTCGCGCACCAATTCGCCGATGCGTATCAATAGATTGGCTTTGTTGACCTGGTACGGCAGCTCGTCGATGACGATGCATTGGCGGCTGCCTTTTTCCATATCCTCAAAATGCGTGCGTGCGCGCATGACTACGCGGCCCCGACCGGTACGGTAACCATCTTTGACGCCTTCGACGCCGTAAATGATGCCGGCGGTTGGGAAATCGGGCGCCGGGATATATTCGATCAGCTCATCGATGCTGATTTCCGGGTTTCCAAGCAGCGCCAGGCAGGCATCGACGACCTCGCCCAAATTATGCGGTGGAATGTTGGTCGCCATACCGACAGCGATGCCGGAAGAACCGTTGATCAGCAGATTCGGGATTTTGGCGGGTAGAATCAGCGGTTCTTGTTCCGAACCGTCGTAGTTCGGGCCGAAGTCGACCGTTTCCTTGTCGAGATCTACCAACAGCTCATGCGCGATGCGTGACATGCGGATCTCGGTATACCGCATCGCTGCGGCATTGTCGCCATCGACAGAACCGAAGTTACCTTGCCCGTCGATCAGCATATAACGCAATGAGAAATCCTGTGCCATGCGGACGATGGTGTCATAGACGGCAGTATCGCCATGCGGATGGTATTTACCGATGACGTCACCGACGATACGCGCGGATTTTTTGTACGGCCGGTTCCAGTCGTTGGACAGTTCGTGCATGGCGAACAGCACGCGCCGGTGCACCGGTTTCAGACCATCGCGGACATCGGGCAGGGCGCGGCCCACGATCACGCTCATGGCGTAATCAAGATAGGACCGCCGCATCTCTTCTTCAAGGCTGATGGGCAGAGTTTCCTTGGCAAACTGATTCATAGCTTATGATTTTGTGAGAAACGACAGGTTATGACGCAGAAATGTATCTTCTTGCAACTGGGTACCGGAAATTTGCATATGCGGCATTCTAACATGATGCTATCGTTTCCCGATTAACTTTGGGTTACGGTTACGGGAAATTGCCCTGAATAAGTATGAAGTCAAACAAAAAAGCTTGAAAAAGCAGATTAAATAGGTAAACATTACAACTTTTTCAAATGGTTTGCCGGGTGGGATGCTGAATTGAATTTTTCATCTAAAGAAATGCGAGTGTGGTGCTGTGTCTAATTTAATGAATACCTACGCACGGTTGCCTGTTACTTTCGTCAAAGGCGAAGGGGTGTGGTTATGGGATGACCGGGGCGAGCGTTATCTGGATGCATTGTCCGGTGTTGCCGTGTGCGGATTGGGGCATTGCCATCCAAGATTGACCAAAGCGATTTGCGAGCAGGCTGGAACGTTGATTCACACATCCAATCTTTTCCATATCGAGAAGCAGGAACGACTGGCTGATCGTTTGACGGAATTATCCGGTATGGATAACGCGTTTTTCTGCAATTCCGGCGCCGAGGCGAACGAAGCGGCGATCAAGCTAGCCCGGTTGCATGGCCATAACCGGGGGATATCGCTGCCGACGATCATTGTCATGGAGCGGTCATTTCATGGCCGTACCATGGCGACGTTGACTGCCAGCGGAAACCGTAAAGTGCAAGCCGGATTTGAACCGCTACTGTCCGGTTTTGTGCGTGTTCCTTATAACAATATGAATGCGATCGCACAGGTCGCCGCCAACAACAAGGATGTTGTGGCCGTATTGGTGGAACCCTTTCAGGGTGAAGGCGGGGTCAATATACCCGAAGTGCATTATTTGCAGGAATTGCGCCATTTGTGCAATCAGAATGACTGGCTTTTGATGCTGGATGAAGTGCAGTCGGGGATCGGACGTAGCGGCAAATGGTTTGCGTTCCAGCATAGCCAGATCATGCCGGATGTCGTCACCCTGGCCAAAGGGCTGGGAGGCGGCGTGGCGATCGGTGCTTGCCTGGCGAAGGGCGTAGCGGCCGAGGTCTTTAAACCGGGTAATCATGCTTCCACGTTTGGCGGTAATCCGTTAGCCTGTGCTGCAGCGATTGAGACGCTGAAAGTGATCACCGATGAGGGATTGCTTGAGCATGCGACCCAATTAGGTGATTTCATGCGCGACCGGCTAAGAAATCAACTGGCCGATGTCGCGGGTGTCGTGCAAGTTCGTGGTCAGGGATTGATTGTCGGCGTCGAACTTTCCGTGTCGTGCGGTGAGCTGGTGAAAAAAGCGTTGGAAAAGAAATTACTGATTAATGTGACGTCGGATAAGGTAATTCGCTTGCTGCCCGCGTTTGTGATGCAGCGGGGCGAAGCTGAGCAAGTCGTGGATATCACATGCTCATTGATAAAGGAGTTCTTGAATAGCTAGGCAGACAGCTTCGACTATGTATGGCTGATTAGCTATTTACCTTGTTATGCAATTAAAGCATTTTTTGCAATTCAATGATTTTAGCCGTGACGAATATGAGTATCTGTTCGCACGCGCTCGCTGGATAAAGCAAGAATTCAAACAATACCGGCAATACTGGCCGTTGACGGACCGTACGCTGGCGATGATATTCGACAAGAGTTCGACACGCACGCGTTTATCGTTTGAAGCCGGCATGCATCAATTGGGCGGCGCGGCCATTTATCTATCGACACGCGATACCCAATTGGGACGTGGGGAGCCGGTGGAAGATGCGGCGCGGGTGATTTCCCGCATGGTCGATCTGGTGATGATCCGGACATATCAGCATGACATCGTCAGCCGTTTTGCGGAACACTCCAGAGTGCCGGTTATCAATGGCTTAACCGATGAATATCATCCGTGCCAGATCATGAGCGATATTTTTACCTATACCGAATACCGCGGTGGTATTGAAGGCAAAACTGTGGCCTGGATCGGTGACTCCAATAATATGTGCAACACCTGGTTGCAAGCGGCCGAAATTTTTAATTTCAAAGTGCACGTTTCCACGCCGCCCGGATACGATATTGATCCTGAGCGGATAGGATTGAAAAGCAGTGCGCATTTTGAAAAATTCAAGAGTCCGCATCAGGCGGTAGCCGGTGTGGATCTGGTCACAACGGATGTGTGGACCAGCATGGGATTCGAGGCGGAGACGGAGCAAAGAAAGAATGATTTTGCCGAGTTTTGTGTTGATCAGGAAATGATGGCATTAGCAAAACCGGATGCATTGTTTATGCATTGCCTGCCGGCCCATCGCGGTGAAGAGGTCAGTGCTGAAGTGCTAGATGGATCGCAATCGGTGGTATGGGATGAAGCCGAGAATCGGTTGCATACGCAAAAAGCGTTGATGGAATATTTGCTGTTGGGCAGAGTCAATACAAGCAGTTAACCAGGAATTTGGAATCAACAAAGTATCATATGGCGCTGAATAAACGAACCTATTGGAAATAATGAAAAAAATTAATAAAGTGGTGCTGGCATTTTCCGGAGGATTGGATACCTCCGTGATTCTGAAGTGGTTGCAGGATACCTATCAATGTGAAGTTGTTACTTTTACCGCGGATATCGGGCAAGGTGAAGAAGTCGAACCGGCGCGTGCAAAAGCAAAACAGTTCGGTGTAAGGGAAATTTATATCGATGATTTGCGCGAGGAATTTGTGCGTGATTTTGTATTTCCCATGTTCCGCGCCAATACGATTTATGAGGGTGAATATTTGTTGGGCACCAGTATTGCGCGTCCGCTGATTGCCAAAAGACAGATTGAGATCGCCAAGGAAACCGGTGCAGATGCGGTATCGCACGGTGCAACCGGCAAAGGTAACGATCAGGTGCGTTTCGAGCTGGGATACTATGCATTGCAGCCGGATATCCATGTGATTGCACCGTGGCGCGAATGGGATTTAACCTCCCGTGAGAAGCTGTTGCAGTACGCCGAGCGACATGGCATACCGGTGGAAATGAAGAAGAAAGCGGGATCGCCGTACAGTATGGATGCCAATTTGTTGCATATTTCTTATGAGGGCCGGATTCTGGAAGATCCAGCAGCGGAACCGGAAGAGTTCATGTGGCGCTGGAGTGTGTCGCCGGAGAAAGCACCGGATGAACCTGAATATCTGGACATAGAGTTTAAGCGAGGCGATGTGGTGGCACTGAACGGCACCGCATTATCGCCGGCGGGTGTGCTGGAAAAGCTTAACCAATTAGGCGGAAAACATGGTATAGGCCGGTTGGATTTGGTGGAGAATCGCTACGTCGGCATGAAGTCGCGTGGGTGTTATGAAACGCCGGGCGGGACGATTCTGTTGCGGGCGCATCGTGCCATAGAGTCGATTACGTTGGATCGAGAGGTGGCGCATTTAAAAGACGACTTGATGCCACGTTACGCAGCTCTGATTTACAACGGTTACTGGTGGAGTCCGGAGCGCAAAATGTTGCAAGCGATGATCGATGTGAGTCAGGAAAAAGTAAACGGCTGGGTGAGACTAAAGCTATATAAAGGAAATGTCATTGTCGTCGGTCGGGATTCGCAAACCGATTCCTTATTTGATCCAGCTATTGCGACGTTCGAAGACGACGCCGGTGCTTACAATCAGGGGGATGCGGCGGGATTCATCAAGCTGAATGCTTTGAGGATGCGCATTGCAGCTAATGCCAGGAAAAGAGAAAGTAACAGATAGTTTTCGCCAGATTGGTTTTGGCAGCGTGATCGAAATCACCGGTTTATTCTTGGATAACAAGTTTGCTGGGAGCCGCAAATTTTATTGTTAGCGCGAAGAGAGAAATAATGCCTTCATTTGATATTGTTTCGGAAGTGGATAAACAGGAAGTCAGAAATGCTGTCGATCAGGTCAACAAAGAAGTCGGTGCGCGATTTGATTTTAAAGGGTCCGATGCGAGGGTGGAGCAGTCGGATTATCAATTGACGGTATTCGCAGATGATGAATTTAAGCTGGAGCAAATATTGGATATTCTCCGGACTCGCTTAACCAAGCGAAATGTGGATGTGCGTTGCTTGGAAAAAGGGCTGGTGGAGAAGATCAGTGGAAACAAAGTGAAGCAGTTAGTAACGGTCAAGACAGGGTTGGAAACGGAACTAGCGAAAAAGATCATTAAACAGATCAAAGACAGCAAGCTGAAAGTGCAAGCGAGTATCCAAGGGGAAACGGTGCGCGTGACCAGTACAAAAAAAGATACATTGCAAGAGGCGATTCAGCTAATAAGAAAATTCATCGATGATTTTCCATTGCAATTTCAAAATTTTAGAGATTAACGGTATAGGAAAGTGCCCAGGCCTCAGTCGGTGGAATTTAGTTCATAAGCTCCGAGAGTAATCAAGATCAGAGCAGTAATGTAAATTGTCAGAAGAATTCTAAATGCCACTTATCTATATGTTGACATATATCGATAAACACAATAGAATCCGCTCTCTTTTTTGCCGCATCTTGAGTTCAGATGGGATGCAGATAGATAAATATCAATAAGAATTTTAGCTTAGAAATTGAAATTAAATAAACTTAAACCTGCAAACAGATGAAGAGTGGCGATAAGCCATTACAGTTTTTTAGGATATAGAAATGCCGACAATCAGTCAGTTAGTTCGAAAACCGCGCGTTGCTAAGCGAGTAAAAAGTAATGTTCCAGCGCTTGAGAATAGCCCGCAAAAAAGAGGGGTATGTACCAGGGTATATACGACTACACCTAAAAAGCCCAATTCAGCGCTGCGAAAGGTGGCTAGGATTAGGTTGACTAATGGATTTGAAGTGACAAGTTATATCGGTGGTGAGGGGCATAATCTTCAGGAACACTCAGTTGTATTGATACGTGGCGGTCGTGTCAAGGATTTGCCGGGCGTGCGCTATCATACCGTCAGGGGTAGTCTGGATACGGCGGGCGTTAAAGATCGTAAACAAGGGCGGTCAAAATACGGTTCGAAGAAACCAAAAGCTGCTTAAAACATACTTAAGCATTCACTGGGTTTGAGAAGCTAGTGCTAGTGTTAAAAATTTGTGTAATAAATGAGGTTGCATAATGCCAAGACGTAGAGAGGTGCCAAAGCGTGAAATATTGCCTGATCCAAAGTATCACAATGTTGAATTGGCAAAGTTTGTTAACGTACTTATGACGCGTGGTAAAAAGTCTGTTGCGGAAAGAATCATTTATGGTGCGCTAGAGCACATAGGGAAAAAAACCGGGAATGATCCCTTAGAGGTTTTTACTCAAGCTTTAACGAATGTTCGTCCAATTGTGGAAGTCAAAAGTCGTCGTGTTGGCGGGGCTAACTATCAAGTGCCGGTTGAGGTTCGTTCGGTGCGAAGGAACGCGTTAGCTATGCGCTGGCTAAGGGATGCAGCTAGAAAAAGAAGCGAAAAATCAATGGATGTTAGATTGGCAGG
>JBDHRU010000020.1:0-19973 GCA_039807765.1 Nitrosomonas sp.
TGTCTGCGGCCCGAACACGACGTCTACAAACGGCGCGCGACTGACGATCGCTTTGCCTTCCTGGCTGGCGACGCAACCGCCGACACCGATCAATAAATTGGGATTGCTTTCTTTCAGATGGCGCACGCGGCCGAGATCGTGAAATACTTTTTCCTGCGCCTTTTCGCGCACCGAACAGGTGTTGAACAGAATGATGTCGGCCTGCGCCGGATCGTCGGTCGATTCCATGCCATACGCGGCGTGCAGCACATCGGCCATTTTTTCCGAGTCGTACTCGTTCATTTGGCAGCCGAAAGTTTTGATATAAAGCTTGTTACTCACGAATTGTTTAGCGCTCTGTTAAAAAAAGAAAAAACGTTTTTTCGGTTTCGGTATCTCTTGCCCTTCGTTCTCCGCTTCCTTCACTTCATCCGGCGTTAGAATCCAAACGCGGTGCAAATTTCCGCTGAAATCCAATTGGTAACGGATCAGGCCGTTATAGTTTGCCGCACTCGGCAGTATGATCAGATTATCGACCCCCCGGATTTGGCCGCCTGCGCCCATCTGGACTTGCTGCCCATCGATGGTGAAGAGCGGGAAAGAAACGGCGGTCAAATGACCCAACCGGCTATCGGTAGGAAATTTTCGGGTTTGCTGGCTGAAAGCAGGCTGTGCCAGCAGGCACAACACCAAGGTTAGCAGCCCAAGCGTCACCTGTGTTTTTTTCATCATGTTATTGCGCAGCAACCGGATAAAAACCAGTGGATAAACAGCACGAATCAGGCGCTTGAATTTTGCCTGGCACCTGATATTTCCGAGGGCCTTATGATACGCTAAAGAGAAATTTTGTATCAATGGTTTTGTAACCGCCGCGCGTACTCTCCGATCGATTATACAAAATAAAGCGATGAGCAATCTGCAACGTATCTATCAATTGCACCGCATATTGGCGTCCCGCACCCTGCCGGTGTCGCATCAAACGCTCGAACAGCTGCTGGAATGCTCCCGGGCGACAGTCAACCGCACCATCGAATCGCTGCGGTTGTATTTCAATGCCCCGATCGTCTATGACCGGGAGCGCAACGGCTATTACTACGATACGCAGGAAAAGCCTGTTATGGAATGAAGAGGAATTTTCTCCGGACACGCCGCATATGCAATTATTTATGCCCTGGTACTTTTTTAACTGGCACCCGGACTATTCAATTCCCGATACGCCGCGCAAAGAAACAACCGGAGAAGCATTTCTCGGCAAGAATGGCCAGCAACTCGATCCGCTCCTGAAACGCTACATCGAACAATGCTGCGTAACGCCATTCAGTTTCTTCGACATTGTGTCGGTGCGCCCCGGCGATGGATTCTTGCTGCGTGATATTCTGACCGGCGAAGAATGTTATGCCACCGAACATTCCGCTTCAGTGCACGCCCAAGCCGGGCAAATCGTATTTGGCAAGCTGGTCAAAGTCGATCATGTCGCGATACTGGAAGCCAGCGCCGCTTTTTTTATTCCACCCGTGGAGAAATTTGCCATTCTGGAGCTGCGCAAAGAATTATGCGCATTGGAAAATCCGCCGTCGCACGCATTGCTCGGAAAATACGAACATGAAATGCTCGCGATTTATCAATTGGTTTATGACCGGCTATTCAACCCGCCCACACCGTCACTGCGAAATACCGACGGTGACCCGATGGTATTCCAAAAACTCGTTTACGACATACCATCTCCGCAAGCCGCTTTCACCGCGCTGAAACAGCTTTGTATCAACAGCACGGAAGACGAACTTCTGCAAGACGCCGAGTTTGATGCAGCAGGCGAACTGCACCGTATCGAATTTCCATGGCTGAAGAAGGGTAATGCCAAGCACAAATCCTGGGATAACACCGTCCTCGGCCATATACGGATCAAGGACCGCCAACTCACCATCGAAGTCAATTCGGACAAACGGGCGCAACAATTCCAGAAACTGATCAAAAAATCACTGCCGGAAGCCCGCTACAAAACCAGCGTCATCGAATCCCCGCAAGCAATGCTGACGCACATGCAGAACGAGGGCGAAAGCGCCCAAGTCAGGCAGCGGCGGGAAATGCAGGGGGAGCTGAACAACCTCCCGGAAGTACAGGAAAAAATCACGGCACTCATGCGCGAACACTACAGCCAGTGGCCGCATGAAAAACTGCCCGCCCTGAACGGCAAAACACCGCTGCAAGCGGTCAAAACCAAAAGCGGCCGGGAAAAAGTCGAGGCATTGCTCCGCGATTTCGAACTGAGAACTCCTCATACCAACCTACCGGTTGATCCTGCAATCTTCACCGAACTGCGAGAACGGCTGGGTTTGCAACGCACTGATGACTAAAAAATACTAAATTTCAGTGCTACTTCAACAGGCTCAGGTTTTGAGCCTGTGGCTTGGGATAATGCAAAGGTGTCATTTTTCGATGGAGAAACACCATGTCCCGGCGCGTATTCCTACAATCACTTACCGCACTGCTCGGCGGATTTGCGTTACCAGCATTAACGCAAGCAAATCCGGCCACTAAACCATGGAAAACCCTGCAAATCTCCCCGATAGCAGGATTCCAGTACCACCAGGGCGAAGTGCTATGGCCTCAACTCGCCACCGGCCAATCCGTCACCCTGATACGGGAACCCGGCAACCGCTTCGACCAACGCGCCGTGCGCATCGACTGGCAAGGCGAAAAACTCGGCTATATCCCCGCCAGAGACAACGCCGCCGTCTCGCAACTGCTGGACCGCGGAGAAAAATTATCGGCTTTGATCGTAGGGTTGAAAAAAAGTGATAATCCGTGGGAACGGATTGCAGTGGAGGTGAGATGGCGAGTGTGAACAAACAATTTTGGAAGAATCGCATTGCCACGAATCTGGATACTCTCGCGGGAAAACCGGTTAGTTGCGGTTGATGATATTGGGGAAGGAGAATAGTTTTGATATACGCACATAGTGGAAATGAGTTGGGAAATTGGCACCCGCTGAAGGAGCACCTTACAAGTGTAGCCAAAATTGCGAAACAATTTTCCAGTGATATGGAATGGCAAAATGAAGCTTATCTGGCCGGACTATTACACGATCTTGGAAAATATGCTGATAGATTTCAAGCCAGATTAAAAGGTTTGGATTCCGGTCTTGATCACTGGTCACAGGGTGCCTGACTTGCCTTGTCGGAACATCGCGCCATTGCCGCAGCTTTGGCTATACAAGGCCACCATATAGGTCTGCAACAAGGGAAGCCAGACGCTTTGCGGCGGCTTAATCCAATAACTCTTTCGCAAAATCATCCTCTGAAGCTTGATTTGAGTCATGCGGATGCTGCGGAATTAAAGAAAAGAGCTGAAGCAGATGGTTTGGAATTTCAGAAACCGACAGCAACCGCTGTGTCCGTAAATAAAATTGGGCAGATTGTCTCTTCTATGCTTGATGTGCGAATGCTATTTTCCTGTCTGGTAGATGCCGATTTTCTGGATACGGAAGCGCACTTTAACGGAGATGCTAACGGTAAACATTTCCGGTCAGAGGGACCGAAGCTAAATGTTGGTTCGGCTTTATCCGCCCTCGATAGTTTCATGAGTGCTTCAATAAGAAATGGCAGTCAAGCAGATGAAAATGTGTTGCAGGTAAGAGAGAAGCTCTGGCAAGAGACGATTAATGCATCTTTAGCTACCAACGGTTTGTTTACACTCACCGCGCCGACCGGTTCAGGTAAGACCTTGGCAATGCTAAAGTTTGCATTAGAGCATGCTGCAGCAAACAAGCATTTGAAACGTATCGTGTTGGTTGTGCCTTTTCTTACCATCATAGAACAGACTGCCCGGATTTATCGGGCGGTGTTCCAGGGTTTTCCTGAGAACTACGTTTTAGAGCATCACAGTATGGCGGGTTTGGGATGCGAGAGTGCGTCAACAGACGCCGAAGACAATAAGAATAATGCAAGCGAGCGGCAGCGTCGCTTGTTATCCGAAAATTGGGATGCGCCAATTGTGCTGACGACCAATGTGCAATTACTTGAATCGCTGTTTTCCAATCGCCCGTCATCCTGCCGGAAGCTGCATAACTTGATAAATTCGGTGATTTTATTCGACGAGGCGCAAAGCTTGCCGCAACATCTGGCGGTACCGACACTGGCTGCATTATCACACCTTTCAGTTGCATATCGTTCTAGCGTAGTGTTTGCCACGGCAACACAGCCCGCATTCGATACTTTGCACCAGGCCGTGATCAAAGAATCTCCCAGGGGATGGCAACCAAACGAAATTGTTCGAAATAACTCAGACATGTTTAGTCAATTGAAGCGCGTCAGAGTCAGATGGCCAGTAAGTGGAGAAAAAACTTCATGGAATACATTGACGCAAAAGCTAAGCGAAGTGAAGCAAGTGCTATGTGTCGTCAATCTCAAGCGTCATGCTGCTGAATTACTGGATGCGTTGAAAGATATTGAAGGTGTGTATCACCTCTCGACCAATCAATGTGCCGAACACCGGCGCGCTGTACTGGAAAATGTTCGCGCTAGGCTAAAAGCTGGCGAATCATGCCGTTTGATCTCTACTCAATGTGTCGAGGCTGGGGTTGATCTTGATTTTCCGCTGGTCTATCGCGCACTGGCTCCGCTCGAATCGATTGCTCAGGCTGCTGGACGCTGCAACCGTGAGGGGCGAATGAATACACAAGGAAAATTAGGGGAAATAATTGTGTTTGAACCGGAGGAGGAAACCTCCCGGCGCTGCTATCCAACCTATGCCTATTATCAAGCTGCCGAGAAAACTCGAACATTACTGAAAATTCATTACAGCGAGCTGGATATTAACGACCCTGAACTGTATCGCGAGTATTATCAGCAATTGTATGACTTAACCAGGCCGGAAAGCCAGAACGAGCGATTACACGAGGCCATCACCGCGCGCGATTTTGCCGAAGTGGCAAGGTTATATAAACTGATCAACCACGACGCGATCCAGATACTCGTGCCATGGGAGGGCAAACTGGATGAATTCACGGCATTGTTGGCGGAAGCTGACAGAATAGGAATTTCGTCAGAATGGATGCGCCGTGCCCAAGGCATAGCCGTCAGCATTTATCGGCCACAAGCCGGGCACCCTGCCGGCAGTGTATTGATCCCGGCAAAGTTGAGACGAGGCGGCGTATCGGATGAATGGTTCATTTTGCAAGACCCGGAAAAAAACCATTACCACGCAACTCGAGGACTGCAATTACCACAATCCGAACAAATCTTCATCGCATAACTACTGAGGAGAAAACATGGCAAATGGAATTCATACGCTGGAAGTCTGGGGTGATTTGGCTTGCTTCACCCGACCGGAAATGAAGGTCGAACGATTTTCCTATCCTGTCATTACGCCGTCCGCCGCACGTGGAATATTCGACGCAATCTATTGGGACGGCATCCGTGAAAAGTGCGGTAAAGAAAACGTAATGAAGCCCTATTTTCACTGGCAGGTGAAACGCGTTGAGGTGCTGGAAATGCCGCGTTATATCGCGTTGCGCCGCAATGAGGTCAAGGATAAAGTTCCCGGCATGCAAACCCTTAACAAGTGGATAAACGGTACTGAATCACCAGAGCCACTTTGGGCGGATGGTGGCAAAGATGAACTGGGAACTGATCAGAAGGGCCGCACGCAACGGCAAACCATGGCACTGAAAAATGTTCGGTACCGCATCACAGCACAAATCATTCCCAAGCCGGGTTTCGCACAAGATTTCGGCAAATTCAACAATCAGTTCGAGCGTCGCGCCAAGCATGGAAAATGTTTCCAGCAGCCTTACTTCGGTTGCCGTGAGTTTCCGGCTTTCTTTGAGTATGTCGAACCGGAAAAAGAAGCAGTTAGCAACCCTGCCAAATTTGATCAGCATCTTGGATTCATGCTCTATGATGTATTCGACTTGGGCAAAAACGCGGTAAGCGAGAAAGATAAGCCGTTTATTACACTGTTCGATGCCTATGTGCATAACGGCGTATTGGATGTACCACCATTTGATAGTGCTACGGTTAAAAAGCCGGGGAGGAATTAGCTATGCTGCAAACACTAATGGAATATGGCAGCGATCTCGATTCCGAACCTGGTTTCAAAACAAGGGAGGTACGATGGTGCATTGAGTTGGCTGATAATGGTCAATTCTTGAACATACTTCCACTAGGCGATGGCAAGCGAGGGGAAATGCAACCGCGTTGTCCCGACATGCACAACATGAATGCAGGTGGTAAATCACATTTCCTAGTAGAAACTGCACAAACAGTGGCTTTGCTATTCAAAACAAATGAAGAAGAAAAAACTATTCTTAGAGCTAAAGAGAAACAACAATTCTTTATCGAGATACTTCGTAAGGCATCAGTTTCTTGTCCCGAGTTATCGAACATTATGAACGCCCTCGATAATCCAGAAAAACAATTGGAAATCCGTAATGCACTCATGCAACACAAAGTCAAGCCTTCCGATTGGTTGGGCTGGCGAGTAGGAAATTCCGATCCTCGCACTAAAGAAGTGGTGCAATTGTGGTGGCGTGAATGGCGCAAAGCAGACTTGGGAAATTCCGATGCGAACTCAACTTCCAAGAAAACTACTAGTGATTCAATGGTTTGTTTTCTGACTGGTGAACTTGTACAACCACTATCCACACATCCAAAGATAACCGGTCTATCAAGTGTTGGTGGCCTTAGCATGGGCGATGTCATGATTGGCTTTGATAAGGCAGCATTTGGTTCATACGGTTTGGAACAGTCAGTCAATGCCGCCGTTGGGGCCACAGCTGTGCAGCAGTACGTAGATGGATTGAATGATCTGGTACGCAATCATTCGCGCAAACTTGCCAACGCATTAGTCGTCCACTGGTTCAAGGAACAAGTCGCGCTGGAAGACGACCCTCTCGAATGGTTAAACGGCATTGAATCGGAAGATACAATGAGAGCATCCGCCCATATCACCGCACGCAATATGCTGGATGCCATTCGGAGCGGTAAGCGTGCCGACTTGGGCAACAATTACTATTACGCGATGACAATTTCCGGTGCATCCGGCCGGGTTATGGTGCGCGACTGGATGGAAGGACAATTCGAAACTCTAGTGACTAATATCGAGAGATGGTTCTCAGATTTAGCGATTGTAGCGAGAGACGGAAATGGTTTTGTTCACGATCCGAAATTTATGGCGGTTTGCGGATCGCTGGTGCGCGAACTTAAAGATTTGCCGGCACCCACTACTGCAACTTTATGGAAGACTGCTGTTCAGAAATTACCCATTCCTCAGCCATTGATGGCGCAAGCATTAGCAAGATTTCGTGCTGATCTCATCAAAGATGAACCATTTAATCATGCTCGTATGGGCTTTATTAAAGCTTACTTCATTCGACTACAACCAGGAGGTGACACAACTATGACTGCATATCTCAATCCCGATCATCCAGAACCTGCATATCATTGCGGACGATTACTGGCTATCTTTGCCAACTTGCAACGTGCTGCACTGGGTGACGTGGGTGCTGGTGTGGTGCAGCGCTATTACGCTTCAGCCAACCAAACGCCCGGACTGATAATTGGGCGGCTCGCTGCCAATGCCCGCAACCACTTAGGAAAACTGGATCACGGGTTGGCGTGGTGGTACGAAGAACAGATTGCCGACGTGATGTCTCGCCTGGGTGATACCGCGCCCCGCACACTTGATCTCAACGACCAAGGATTATTTGCGCTCGGTTACTACCAGCAACTTGCGAAATTACGGACCAGCAAAAAAACCACTGAAAATCAACAAGGAGAATAATGATGAATGCTATCCAGAACCGCTATGAATTCCTCTATCTATTCGATTGCGAGAACGGCAATCCTAACGGCGATCCGGATGCTGGAAACAGTCCTCGAATTGATCCGGAAGATATGCATGGACTAGTGTCCGATGTCGCTATCAAACGGCGGATACGTAACTACATACAGACTGCTTGTGGTAATCAAGCACCCAATGCGGTGTTTGTTGAGCATGCAACCAATCTGAATAAACCGATTGCATTGGCGCACGAAAAAGCCAATGGTGCGGTTCCAAAGGAAGGAAAATCCAATAAGCAGGAAGTTAAGAATGCGCGTGGTTGGATGTGCGAGAATTTTTTTGACATTCGCACATTTGGAGCCGTACTCGCTACCGGGCCCAATGCCGGGCAAGTACGTGGTCCCGTTCAAGTGGCATTTTCGCGGTCTATTCATCCAATTATGCCGCTCGATCTTTCGATTACACGAGTTGCCAAAACACCGACAGAGAAGGACATCAAAGCGGATGCCAGCTATGCAAAACACGTTGAGTGGGAAGCATCTCAACCAGAAGACTCGCTGCGCACGATGGGGCGCAAGGCACTTATTCCCTACGGCCTCTACGCAACAAAAGGTTTCATCTCCGCCAATCTGGCGGAAGGAACCGGCTTCTCAGACGATGACCTTACCCATCTTTGGGATGCCTTGCACAACATGTGGGATCATGACCGTTCCGCGTCCAAAGGCATGATGTCTTGTCGTGGCCTCTATGTATTCAAACATGTTGGTACGGATAGCGATGTAAGCCAGCGCACCCGCCAAGCCAAGCTCGGTTGTGCACCCGCGCATCGCTTATTGGATTTTTCTACCGACCTACGTCCGCTGGACAATGCTATTATCGAGATTACCAAGCGTGAAGGATTAGCAGCCTCACCACGCGCATTCTCAGATTACAATGTTCTGATTCATAAAGATAGATTGCCTGCTGGAATAGAGTTGTTAAGCTGGTGATTAGTGCAGAGTAATATAACCCGAAGCGATACCGCTAACGAAGAAACCTTGCTATGCCAAATAGTGAAAATTATCGTCAAGGAAGTCTCTGGAAACAATCATTCTCTTAGATTCCCGCGCACGCGAAGATTCGCGCCTTGATTCCGACGTCGATTTGCTGATTGTTGAAACCGAGCCATTCTCGCCACAGTGCAGTCGCCGCAAGGTAGCGGTGCGTTTGTATATTGCTTTAAAGGGTTTGAATGTATCCAAGGATATTTGGCTCTACAGCCGGGAAGAATTCAATCATTGGAAGAGCTCAACAAACCATGTGATTGGCCGGGCGGTACGTGAGGGAAAAGTGTTATATAGCCAATTTTCATCCGGCATGTTCGATCAGATAACTATTTTGCAAGACTAACTTCTTGAATAACGACGATCCTATCAACGTTTCCGCTTTGAATCAGTACACTTACTGTCCGCGCCGTTGTGGTTTGATTTATCTGGAGAGCGAATTTTCAGACAATATTCATACGGCACGAGGTAATGCTGAGCATGAGCGTGCTGACCAGTCGGGATGGGGTGTGACCAAGGAAGGCGCACGCGCGGAATACGCCTTGCCGGTATGGTCGGATCGATTAGGACTAGTGGGTAGATGCGATGTGGTTGAGTTCTGGCCGGATGGTTCTGTGTATCCGGTAGAGTACAAGCATGGTGCGCGCAAGAAATGGCTGAACGATGATCTGCAACTGGTGGCGCAGGCGATCTGTCTGGAAGAAATGACCGGAAAACCGGTGACGCACGGCGCGATTTATCATCATACTTCCCGTCGCCGCCGGGAGGTCGCTATTACCGATGCGTTGCGTCGGCAAGTCGAGGAAACCGTGGCGGCTGTCCGTACTTTGCTGGCCTCCGGGCAATTACCGCCGCCGGTTAACGACGCGCGCTGCAAGGAGTGTTCGTTGAAGGAAATTTGCCAGCCGCACGCGTTGGCGGATAAAACGCACCAGCATGAATTGCTGAATGAATTGTTTAACGTGGACGAATAGCATAATGAAACATGCCGCATACACCGAGAAAGGCTCGTTCAACGGAAATTATTTCTTCTTCGCTGAGTGTAGCCAAAGGGCCTTCCCCGAATCGGGAGCGATCCAAGGTTCGCGGTTGATCGACAATGACCTGACAATCTTTCAGCAAACGGTGACGAGCTGTGATTGTTACCCGCCATTGTTTGAATGCGGGATAGATTTGTGTTGTCAGTGGCAGGATAATGATCATCGGTGTTCCGATCGCGGTGAGAGCATCGTCCTGAAAAACCAAAACCGGACGGATCTTGCCGATTTCTTGCCCGCGCGGCGGATTCAGATTTGCAACCCAAATCTCGCCACGGCGGATTACTTCCACCATTTTTCGGGAGACTCAGTATGTGGCAAATCGCCGGATAGACGACCCTCAACATTCTCCAGCATTTCGTTTTCAACCGGCAGAAATTCTTCGGCAATGGTTTGTGCTTCTTGCCGGATACTTTCGATGGCATATCCTGATCGAGCTTCTTCCAAGAGTTGATCCATGAAACGTTTTTTCTCGATTTCCAACAGATACCAGTCTAATGCATCGCGAGCGATTTCAGAGCGGGTTTTATTTTCACGCGCTGCTTCTTCGGTAAGTCGCTGTTCAATCTGCTCGGTTAATCGGATATTGAGCGTGGTCATGCTATATTCCTCAGTATGTTATAAATTGCTGCACAAATTGTAATACACAATGTATCAAATCCTCAACACACTCTACATCATGACACCGAATGCCTACGCGCACTTGGAAAACGATACCGTGCGCATCGATGTGGAACGTGAAAAGAAACTCCAGGTACCACTGCACCACTTGGGCACGCTTGTTTGTTTTGGCAACATCATGATTTCTCCGGCGCTGATGCATCGCTGCGCCGACGACGGCATCGGCTTGGTATTGCTCGATGGCAATGGGCGATTCAAAGCACGGCTGGAAGGCGCGGTCAGCGGCAATATTCTGTTGCGCCAGGCGCAACATCGCTTGGCCGCAGATGCGCCGTTTGCCGTTGCGATTGCGAAAGCGGCGATAGCCGGAAAATTGCGCAATTCCCGCCAGGTGTTGCTGCGCGGCGCGCGTGAAATAGCGGACGAACAAGATCAGAAAATGCTCAGTCAAGCTGCCGATGCATTGGCCGGTTCGATACGCAATTTAACGGTAGCCGGAGACTTGGATGTCGTGCGCGGCATTGAAGGTGATGCCGCCAAAGTCTATTTCTCAGCGTTGCCCAACATGGTTCGGCGCAACATCCGCGAGTATTTCACCATGGACGGACGTACGCGCAGACCACCGCGCGACCGCTTTAATGCGTTATTGTCATTTCTCTATTCCATGGTGATGAATGATTGCCGCTCGGCGCTTGAAAGTGTCGGCCTCGATCCGCAATTGGGCTTTCTGCACGCAGTGCGTCCAGGTAGAGCGGCATTGGCACTCGATCTGATGGAGGAATTCCGCGCCATTCTGGCGGATCGGCTTGTACTCACGCTCGTTAATCGCGGTCAGATCACCGAACGTAATTTGCAGATGCGCGAAGGTGGTTCGGTGTATCTGGAGGACGATACGCGGAAAATCGTTGTAACCGCATATCAAGAACGCAAGCAGGAAGAAATAAATCATCCGTTGCTGGATACCAAAGTGCCGTTCGGGCTATTGCCGCAACTGCAAGCGCGGTTTATGGCGCGCACCATCCGCGGCGATATGGAAGCTTATATCCCCTTTCTGGTGAGATGATCATGCTGATTATCGTGACTTACGACGTGTCGACGGAAACCAAAGAAGGCCGCAAACGGTTACGTCGCGTTGCCAAGATTTGTGAGGGGATCGGACAACGTGTGCAGAAATCGGTCTTTGAATGCAAAGTCAATCTGATGCAATATGAAGATCTTGAGCGAAGATTATTAGCCGAGATTGATGAAAAAGAAGACAATTTGCGGCTTTATCGCTTGACGGAACCGGTCGATTTGCATGTAAAAGAGTACGGTAAATTCAAGGCCATTGATTTTGACGGCTCATTGATTGCCTAGCATGCGCGAATCACAAGCAACCGCAAAATCTCGGCCGGTTCGCGCAATTAATAAGGGTATGAATATTATATATAACTTCCAAATCATGATTGTAACGATCCGCAAAAACCCTTCCCCTTTCTCCAGTTCGCGCGTGTATTTGGAATTTCCTTATTGTATGATGAGGTTGCAGTAGTACTGTAGCGCCCGGCTCCCAAGCCGGGCGAGGATTGAAACTTACCTACTTGAGTACAAATATTCTCGTGCCATGGTAGCGCCCGGCTCCCAAGCCGGGCGAGGATTGAAACTTTAGAAGGAGGTGAATTTCCTTGATCGTCCAAGCGTAGCGCCCGGCTCCCAAGCCGGGCGAGGATTGAAACGTATGTAATTCCAAGTTCACGCCATATCCACAATGTAGCGCCCGGCTCCCAAGCCGGGCGAGGATTGAAACTTAAATACACTGTAGATTTTGTTACAGAAGATAAGTAGCGCCCGGCTCCCAAGCCGGGCGAGAACTGAAACAGATTCCTTACAAATAATGAATTAGTTGATGAAACGCTTGATGAATCTAATTTTGCTATTGCAGAGGCATGGACGCTACAATGGCGGCTTAATTGCGGCGATAGGAAAGGCGGTTGGGCTATCTATTTTGTTGATTCATCCACACAAGGAAATGAATTGCTTCTTAGTCCTTGTACTTTGTAGTTTTTTTGTCCTGTAGAATCAAGGTCATCTATCATGCGTGATTCATGACATCATTCTCTATCCAGTCTGAAAATTCCTTTATATGATTATTCTGCTTCGCAATAAGTGTGATGAGTTTTCGAGCCATAACATAACAAATAAGGATGAATGATGCGTAACTATATATGGGTGATGATGTTTTTTTCTTTAACTTCGTTTTTTTCTTTTACAAGCGCGCGAGCCGGTACGATTCCGTATCCTGATAGTGGCATGGAGAATATAGAGCTTTACACCTTTACAGCAACTTCGGATGGCACGATCGGCGGTTATTTTTACAATGAAACAGCTGGATTTACCAATACCTTATCATTGCTTGTCAATGGTGTAGTGACGCCTGAAACAGCGGCGGGTGTGTTAAACAATCATGCATCGAGCAAAGGGGATTTCGTCAATCTGGGTTCCGTGCATACGGGCGACGTGCTGACCTTCCAGTTAAACGTAATTACCACAGGGGAAACCGAATTTTCAAATAAATCGTTGAATGCCGACGGAATCAATCATGTATATTCCACAGCATTTTCCGGCGACGCGGCTCATGGTATTCCAGCAGGAACGTATGTTGGATTTGAAGATTTGCGCGGTGGCGGAGATTTTGATTACGATGATGAAACGTTTGTATTTACGAATATAGCTACTGCAGTTCCAGAGCCTGAAACGTATGCCATGCTGTTAGTCGGATTGGGGCTTATTGGAGGGGTGATACAGCGCAAGGTATTGTCAAAATCCAATGAAGGTACCGTTGGAAAGCTCTGAAAAACGACTGCGCTCGTTCAAACCGTGTTGGAATCAGGTTTAAAATGCTCATTTACTCCATGTAAATTGCGCTTCTTCACCGGATTCCGCCTTGCCTGATCATTACTCGCTACTTTACTCAGAGTATCCTTAGAATAATTATAGTTTCTAATCTCTTAACTAAGAAAAGGAAGCCGCTGAATAGTTAGCGGCCTCTCGGATTTCCCGGTACTGCTGCCAGTTTCTTGAACACGGATTCCCGGCAATTCATTTTTGATGGTGTGGATACCATGGATTTTTACTGCATGCGCCACGGGCGCACGAATTACAACGACCTCGGTTTGTGCAACGACAATCCCGGCCGGGCGGTGTACTTAACGGAAACCGGCATCGCGCAGGCACAATCGGCGGCACATGAGCTGCGCACCGCACCATTGAATCGCATCATCGTCTCACCGCTGCTGCGCACGCGCCAAACTGCGGAGATCGTGAACCGGTATCATGCTGTGCCGATCGAGATACACACTGATCTTGTCGACATCCGTTCAGGATTCGAGAGTAAGCCGGTATCGGATTACTTTGCGGCGATTGGCCACGATCCGCTACGGGCGCGCGTGAACGGTGGCGAGTCGCTGCTGGATCACAAGCAACGTGTGTTGCATTTTATCGACTGGTTGAAAGTGCAGCGGGATGAAACATTACTGGTCGTCGCTCATGAAGAAACGTTGCGGGTGTTTATTGCCTACTTCGAAGGTGGCGTGGAAGATACGCAGTTGCGCGATATCCACATCGGTAACTGCGAATACCGGCGCTATATGGTACAGCGCTGATTCAAGATTTTTCTATTCATTGCGCGCCAACCAGCCGAGTCCTTTGGCATGCAGGCTTTGGATGTACAGCCGGTCGCGCGTTTCGGTGACTGCGGTGGTTTCCGGGTAAGCACCCGTAGGATCTTGCAGATCGTCGAGCACTTTTCCCTCTTCGCTGAATGCCATCACATGACCGTAAGCCTTGGGTACCGGCCACAATACACGCGGCAAGCGCAGTGTAACTTGGCGCAGAAACGGCTTGCCACTCATGGCATCGATGACCGGGTTGCGCGGTTTGGCGAAGCCGAGCCAGATCTTGCCGTCAAGCCCACGCATCAGGTTGTCGGGGTAACCGGGCAAATTGTCCAACAGCACGGCGGCTTGCGGTGAACTTTGCGTAATATCGAGCCGGTATGTGCGGACAGCGATTTTCCATACCCGGTATCGACCCGTTTCGTTGACAAACAGGGTTTGTTCGTCTTGCGAAAGCGCGATACCGTTGGCAAAACTCAAACCTTGGGCGACGATGCGTACCGTTTTTTGGGCGGGATCGTATTCAAGAACGCGCCCGGTCGAGGATTGTTCCATGATGTCGAGGACGCTGGCTGTGAAGGTGCCGCCCCAGTCCTGCGGTGCAAATCGGGTTGAGGCATCGGTGAAGTAGATTTTGCCGTTGACCGCTACCGTGACCGCATTGACGTAGCGGATCGGGTCGCCGTTGACGGTATCGGCCAGAACACGGACGGTGCGATCCGGCCCGATCAGCAGTAATCCTTTCATGGCGTCGGCTGCGATCAAGTTACCGGCGGCGTCGAAGTCGAAGCCCAGCACACGTCCGCCAGTGTTGACGAACACTTCCTGCGCCGTGCCGTCGGGGTTCATGCGCACGATATTGCCGCTCGCCATTGCGGCATATAGCTTGCCGTCACGCGCCAGTGCGACATGCTCCGGCCCGGTTTCGCCGTTTAGTGCGATGAGTTGGATATCGGCGAGCCGGTTGTTCAACGCATGCGGGCCAGTATATCCCGGCGCGGTAGGTGCTTGCCAGCTCACTGGCTGGATTGGCACCGGCCACAAGCAGAGATATGCGATCGGTGCCAGAATGGCGATGGTGAATATCAAGGTGACTTTTTTCATTTTGTCGCGGTAATTGCCAAACCGGTATTCTGTCATTTTCACCGGCTACCTGTAGCAATTTCTAGTCAGCGATGATCTTCCCAGCATCCGCACATCCTGCCATACTGCAACCTCATGTATTAGCATCATTCCGGGCATAGTTTTGCGCTGAACCGAAATATCCGGGCGGGAAAAAATCGAGAGGGGGGATTCCATGACGCAGATCACTGACATTATCCATCATGCAGGCCATTGGCTGGAACAGCAGCAGGATAAAGAATCCAAGGGATGGGGAGAACGCCGCGGCAGCCATGTCAACGTGCTGAATACCGCTGAAGCGGTGATCGCGTTGATCGACAGCGGGGTTTGCCATGCCGGCTCGGGATCGATTCGTGGCGCGGTCGACTTTCTGCTGAAACATCAGACGCTGGATGGCCCGGATGCGGGATCATGGCCGCGCGAGCTCACCGCCGACGAAGGCGAAACCATCGACATTCCCGATTTGGTGCGCACCACCTATGCTATACAAGCGCTCATCAAGGCTGGCAAAGGAATCGATGAGCAGCCGCTGCAATTGGCGCTGGTCTGGTTGTTAGGCCGCAGAAATGAAATCAGCAAAGGCTGGGGGTATGCGCGTGGCAAACCCGACGCGCTGATGCCGACGTGTTTTGCGCTGACGGTTTTGCTGGATGCGTATGACGCCTATCCCGGCGCTTATCAGAGCGAGATTTTGCAAAGCCTGCAACATTTAGTGGACGTTTATTACAACAGTGGCGGCGACGATGTGCGCGGTTCGTTCGGTGCGCCGGGTTCGCTGCAGGGCATACACACGATTTATGCCGCGCTGGTGTTGCAAATCGCGCGTAACAACAACTTAAGCCGCTACCTGGAGCAGGAAAAACAGGCGATCGAATGGTTGTTGCGCAATCCCGATGAAGCCATCCGCTTGCGTGAAGAATGGGTGGAAATCGATCAAGCCGGGGTTGGCGATGGTCAGACTGGCGGTTACGGCTTCATGGTGATGACCGATACATTGCTGATGAAGCTGCTGCTGGGCTCGGAAAACATCGACGACAAAAAGAGCGCGCTGGCACACGAGGCGATGCACAGCCTCAAGGACAAGATCGACGACAGCACCGGCGCTTTTTACGGGCCGCGATTATTTTCTTGGGCCACGTCGAAGGCGCTATCGGCGTTGGCCGTGTTACAGAAGCATGCAGGCGTGGAATATCCCGACCTTCCGGCGCGCATTCCGGAATCCCGCGTCGAGTCCGGGCGCTGGAAAACCGGTCCGGTGATCATCGGCTTCGTGACCTTGCTGTCCGGGTTGGGTTTTTATCTGATGGTCAATGAAAAATTCGGTCTGCTCGAATTCAGTTTTTTCGTCGTCATGATGCTGGCGGCGCTGCTGGCATATGGCGCCATCGGCGAGAAGACTTTTAGCGAGCTATTCGGTACCGCGAGCGGTTTATTAAAAAAGAACGATGCGAAGCAATAAGGTACATTTGAGATCAATAGCATGATTGATACCATCATTTTCGATGCCGAAGGGATCGTCATCGATACCGAAGCAATCTGGGATAAAGGGCAGGTGATTTTTCTGCAACGCCGAGGATTCGTCTACGACCGGGAACGAATCAAGCCGATGCTCACCGGGCGGACGCTGGCCGAAGGTGTGGAGGTCATGAAGCAAGCGTATCGATTCGACGGCGACACCGCGGCGCTGGCGCGCGAACGTGCCAACATCGTACGCGAACTGTTTATTCATGAAACAACCTTTATCGACAGGTTCCTGTCTTTTTTTGCAACCGTGCGCGGCCGCTATAAGACCTGCATCGCAACCTCGATGGATGAGGATCTGTTCAAGCTCGTCGACCGGCGCCTCAACCTTTCTGGCTTATTTGAAAACAAAATTTATACACTCGATAAAGTCGGCTATCGTTCCAAGCCCAATCCAGATATTTTTTTATACGCCGCGCGGCAGCTCGGGTCAACGCCGGAAAATTGCGTGGTCATCGAGGATGCGCCGCATGGCATTGATGCGGCCAAACGGGCCGGGATGCGATGTATCGCGCTCAGCACCACGTACGATGCAGGAAAATTGCAGCAAGCGGATTTTGTCGTCAATTCCTATGCGGAAATCGACCTTGCTGCAGTGAATCAGTTTGCATTTTCAGGAATGAATTGACCGGTACGGGAATCAACGCCAGCGTTGCGCCGGGTCCTGGCGGTAAAACAGCGCAAGTTGTTCGTAAACAGCGGGGAAATGTTCCTGCGTGACGAGCGGCAGTTCAAAAAATGCTTCGCTCAGTACTGCGAAAAACTCCCCTGGACTTTCCGCTGCATACGGATCGATCACGGTTTCCTGCTGTCGGTCGACTTGGCGGCAGAATTTTTTGTAGGCTTTGCTGAACACGTCATGCCAAGTATACGCACTCATATTGGCATGCAATTTCGGGCAACCATTGGCGCCTTCGTTCAGCATGTCGATCTTGTGCGCGAATTCGTGGATCACGACGTTTTCTCCCCAGTGTGAACCCGGTTCCGCCGCATCCTGCCAGGAAAGGATCACCGGCCCGGCAGACCATGCTTCGCCCGAGGCCGGGTGATGCACGTGGTGCGCGATGCCGAATTCATCCTCGTAATCATAATCCAGCATGAATTCGCCGGGATACACAATGATCTGGCTCCAATTGCGGTAGTAATCCAAATCGAGATTCAGAATCAGGATGCACGCCTGTAGCGCGATCGTCATGCGCATTTCCTCGGTAATCTCCAGTTCATGTGCACCGTAGAATTGCTTATCGTGTAGAAATAACATTACGCGCTCGCGCAAGCGTACCAATTCCTTCGGGCTCAGTCCTTTGAGACAGCGCAGATGAATCAGTTTTGTCCAGATAGCATCGGATATCCCTTCATGCTGAAGGATCAAGTTGCGATGCCAATTCGTTAAGCTCCACGACATGCAGATAATCTCCAGGAAACAGTCGTGATTTTTTAACTCACACCCTCAGGCTGTTGGTATAAAGGCAATCCAGCATGGATGGATGAAAATGATACCTTCTTTTGTTCCATTTTGCCTCAAGCAGGGATAGAGAAATACTAAGGCCATGAGAATTCAGGTAGAATTATACCGTTAGGTTCGTGTGGCAGGGCCAACGCCAAGCGATTGAGAAATCGAATATAACCATCAAGCCATAGTGATATTTTTAGAGGAAGATCATAAATGAATTTTAAATATAGCATTGTTTGTATTATTGGCTTTAGTATCGCACTGATCGGCTGTGGCGGAGTTCCCGAAGCCAGCTCGGAGAATTGCTCAGGAAGAGGAATGGAATCAGCGCTCACAGCTTTCAAAAACAACGAAGCTGCACGCGAAGCCTTTATCGCTAAATGCGATGAACTAAAAAAAGCAAAATAAGCGTTTCCTGGAAACTCACGCCCGGCTTCGGGAAGGTTTCGAACGCTTCAAAAAACTGGAAGTTGACGTTACTTCCAATGAACGGCGAATCGGAAGCACCTACTTCATTCGCCGTTTTTTAACCGCATTAAAATGATGAACGCGAGTTTTCCCGGAATACGATGTAACCCGGGCGGAATTCTTGAAGCGGATTAAGCGATGAGCCAATGGAAGGCATGGTGAGCTTGAATCTGCATGTGATGCGATTTCTGGGTTTGCCACTGGGGGAAAAGCACGATGTATCAGACTATTCGTGCTATCGTGTTCAGAGCCCGCCTGACGACAACAGATACTTGGGTGGCTTGCTCTAGCTGCTGGTAATGACAAGACAAGCGCACAGCATTACGATCAAACAGGGTCGCCATTGTTATGCGAGCACTACACCGAGTCCGCGCAACTACTGGAATTAATCGGTTTTGAGTAACCATTCCCGGTTTGTTTGCGAAGAAAAGTTAAAACCCTCCCGATCACTCACAAATAAACCAAAAAAATAAAGCACCCCGGATCCATCTCGCCAATTGCAACATGTTATTCATGGATACTGATCGCAGTATTTCTTAATAAACAAGCAGTACCAATAATTCCTGCACTTTAACTATTTCAATTGAGTTGCTTGAGTGTTAATTGCAACCCCTTATTGTAATGATCCATCGCGAGTTCATGCTTTCCTAATTTCTCGTTCAATTGCGCTAAGGCAAAATGCGCTTTTTGTCCAGCTTGAACCGATAAACTTGCTTCCAAATAATTTTGTGCTTTCCCCCAAAGCTCGCAATACGTGCAAAGTTTACCCAAGGTCAGCAGCAGCTGGGCATTATTGGGTTGCGACCTAAGCCAAACCTCGGCGCATTCGATTTGTCTGCTGACGTGATAATCCAAGCATTCCGAATACAACTCGATTAATTCGTCATCCCATGAGAAAGGTACGCTTGACTCAATAATCTTATTGGCCATATTGCAATTACCCAAAGAAATGTAGGCGCGCGCGGCAGCAGCGGAGAGCTTGCTATCCATTTTATCCAATGGTGATATGTGCTGCCAGTACTGGTTCAATGATTGTAAGTCAGTGGCTTTACTTTTGATATTTTTTATTTGTGCATCGTGTTTTAATTTCTTTATCAGCGCCTTATTCACTGATGGGCGTTTGGCCAATATGCCGGCCAATTCAAGAACCGCATCCCAATTCCCCGCTTGCTGTTGCGCTTCCAACTCTAATTGCAGCACGGCAGTGGATTGCAAACCACCTTCTGAGTATAGCGATTGCAATATTTTGAGCGCCTCTTGATAGTTCTCATTTTTCAGCAGAAACTCGGTTTTT
>JBDHRU010000021.1:0-19823 GCA_039807765.1 Nitrosomonas sp.
CCGATATTCCAGAAATGTTCCGGAACATCATCCGCCGGACGGATATAACATCCCGGTTCGACGGTCAGCACCATGCCCGGTTGCAATTTACGCCATTCACCTTTCAATTTGTATTCACCGGCGTCGTGAACGTCCATGCCGAGCCAATGTCCGGTTCGGTGCATGTAGAAACGCTTGTAATCCTCCGACTCCATAACGGCATCGACACTACCCCGACACAACCCCAGATCGATAAAACCCTGCGCCAATACTTGCAATGCCGCTTGGTGCGGATCGTTCCAGTTGTTATCCGGTTGCACTTGCGCGATCGCCGCCGCCTGCGCGGCCAGCACCAGTTGGTAAACATCGCGCTGTGGTGCGGTGAACTTGCCGTTCACTGGAAATGTGCGGGTGATGTCCGATGCATAACCGTCCAATTCACACCCGGCATCGATCAGCAATAAATCACCCGACTTCAGCTCAGCATCATTTTGCACGTAATGTAACACACACGCATTGGCCCCGCCGGCAACGATGGAAGTATAAGCCGGTGCCTGCGCGCCATGCCGGTAGAACGTGTAAAGCAATTCCGCTTCGATCTCATACTCGCGCATGCCCGGACGTATTGTCTGCATGGCACGCTGGTGCGCTTGCGCCGAAATATCGGCGGCACGCTGCATAATCCGCAATTCCTCGGTGTCTTTGATCAAGCGCATCTCATCCAGAAATGCGCGGCTGTCGCGAATTTCTGCTGGTGCGGCAATGCCCGTGCGCGTTTGTTCGCGCACCCGGTTCAACCAGCCGATGATGCGCTGATCCCATGCCGCATCCAATCCCATTGCCGTATAAACCGCCGGTTGATCGGCCAATAATTTAGGCAGCAGCTCATCCAGCTTGCCAATCGCATGCGCTTCGTCAAAGCCGAAAATTGCTTGTGCGGCTTCCGGTCCGTAACGGTAGCCATCCCAGATTTCCCGCTCCTGATTCTTTTCACGGCAGAACAATAGCTGTTTCGGCAGCGCATCACCACGGGCAACGAGCACCAGCACCGCTTCCGGTTCGCGAAACCCGGTCAAATAATAAAAATAACTGTCGAAGCGGTAAGGATAGTGTGCGTCGCGATTACGCAGGCGCTCTGGTGCGGTCGGGATAATCGCGATGCCGGATTGCATTTTATTTGCCAGGTGCTGGCGGCGGGCAATGAAATGTTGAAAGTGTGTCATAAGCGAATTTTTATACCTTAAATCGATCCGGCAGATGATTCTGCGCAGGATTTGAGTTGTTTGTCCAATAATTCAAGCCGCTCCGGTGTTCCGACATCGACCCACTGCCCGGAAAAATATGCGCCGCTCACCCGCCCTGCTTGCATGGCCTGCCGCAACAATGGCGCAAGTTTAGCCGGTAAGCCAGGCTGTATACCGCCAAAAAGCCGTGCCTGATAAATGCCGATGCCGCTGAACGTCAGTTTGGCATTACCGTTGAGCATCACCCGGTCATGTTCCAGCGCAAAATCGCCTTCGGCATGGTGCGGCGGGTTATCGACCAGAACCAGGTGCGCTAGCCGATCCGCGTCGACCTGCACCTCCTGCAATGTCGGTAACAATGCTGCATAATCCATTGTGCAAAAAATATCGGCATTCACCACCAGAAACGGCTGATTGCCGGATTCTCCCGTCAACAACGGCAGTGCGTTGGCGATTCCACCGGCGGTTTCCAGCACCACCTGCTCGGGTGAATAGCGGATTTTCACACCGTAGCGTTCACCGCATCCCAAGGCTTTTTCGATCATGTCACCCAGATACGCATGATTGATGACGATATCGGTAAAACCGGCGCGCGCCAAATTGTTCAGTTGATGTTCGATCAACGCGCTGCCGCCCGCTCTCAGCAAGGGCTTGGGCAGCACATCGGTCAGCGGGCGCATGCGCTCGCCGCGCCCGGCGGCGAGGATCATCGCTTTATAAGGAATGCGCTTAGAAGGTATAGCCAACTTTCTGACCGGATTCAACCGGATGCAATTCATCCAGCAAATTCAGCAACGGATCGAGCTCGCGGTAACGCTCGCATGCTTTGCGCAAATAATGCATCACCAGTGGCATGTCGTTCAAATACGCCACCTTGCCGTCGCGGTAATTGAGCCGGGCAAAAATCCCCAGTACCTTGAGGTGGCGCTGCACCCCCATCCATTCGAAATCGCGGTAGAACTCTGCAAAATCAGTCACAACAGGCAATCCTGCTTTACGCGCTTTTTCCCAGTAGAGGATAGCCCAATCGAGAATGCGCTCCTCGTCCCAGTGAATATATGCATCCTTCAATAGCGACACCAGATCGTATGTGATCGGACCATACACGGCATCCTGAAAATCGATGATGCCCGGATTAGGTGAAGTCACCATCAGATTGCGCGAATGATAATCGCGATGCACCAGTACCTTGGGCTGCGCCAGATTGTTTTGCAGAATGCGGGAGAAAATAGCGCGCAAAGCGGCTTGTTGTTTTTCCGTCAAATCGATCTGCAAATGTTTTGCGATGTACCAATCGGGAAATAGGTCGAGTTCTCTTTGCAGCAAGGCTTCGTCATAAGCCGGCAAGCTGTCCGCTTGATGCGATAATTGCATTTTGACCAGCGCATCGGTAGCTTCACCATACAACTGATACGCGCTTTCGATCCGCTCGTTTAATGCATGCAGAAACGTCGTGCTGCCCAGATCGGACAACAGTAAAAAACCCAGATCCAGGTTTTGCGCCAGTATTCTCGGCACATGCACGCCGGTTGCCGCGAGTATCTCCGTCACTCGCAAAAACGGCGCACAATCTTCATGCTGCGGCGGCGCATCCATGACGATAACAGTCTGATCATCAACAGCAACACGGAAATAACGCCGGAAGCTGGCATCCGCCGATGCCGGTTGTAATGTAAACGGCCGTGCGGGAAATTGATCCTTCAGCCACTGCTCAAGTAATTGTCTGCGTTCCATTCGTATATCCGGATAACTAACCGTTATTGAAACAGTTCATGATTTTAAGGACATGTATCTATTCGCCGGTTGTCGGCAACATTACAAAATAAAGACGGATCCTTAACACTGGAACCGTTCGCAATAACAGTGGATAATCCGTTTTCGTAAAATAAAATCGTTTCGGATTTTATCACGTAGCTATCCCAATCAGCTGATCAACTGGTGATTCATCAACAAGGAGAACATCAATGCTTAACAAAAATGTAATCGACGAAATCAACGCCAAAGTCAGCGACATTCTGCACAACAGCCCGGCCAAGGATATCGAAAGAAATATCCGGGTGCTGTTATCGGGCGCATTTACCCGGCTTGATCTCGTCACGCGCGACGAATTTGATGTACAACAGGAAGTGCTGCAGCGCACCCGGGAAAAACTGATCCTGCTCGAAGCCCGGGTAGCCGAATTGGAGGCGCGCTTAAACCTATCCGCATTGCGTTCGACGGAAAATAATGAAACATCGGATCGTGTGCAAACGGAAGGTTAAACCGGGACAATCTCCGCTTGCGGCTTGTTATTCTTGAGCCTTTCCTCACCCGCGCCGGACTGCGTGCAGGATTGCGCTGTTTAAATGTCGCTTGCCGTTCTGTTTAGCCGGGCGGTATCCGGCGTCCAAGCGCCGTTGGTGACGGTGGAAACCCACATCGCCAACGGCTTGCCCAGCTTCACCATCGTCGGTCTTCCCGATACCGAAGTCAAAGAAAGCAAAGACCGTGTCCGGGCGGCATTGCAAAATGCCCAATTCAAAATGCCCGCGCAACGCATCACGGTGAATCTGGCGCCCGCCGATCTGCCGAAAGAAAGCGGGCGCTTTGATTTACCGATTGCACTCGGCATACTCGCGGCCACCGGGCAAATTCCCGGCGACAAATTGGATCAGTACGAATGGGCCGGGGAATTGGCATTGACCGGTGAACTGCGTCCCATCCACGGCGCATTGGCGATGACTTACAACGCCTCGCAATCCGGCCGCAGTTTCGTCTTGCCGCAACAAAACGCCGCGGAAGCCTCACTGGTCAACAGAGCCACGATTTATGCCGCCAAATCCCTGCTGCAAGTCTGCGCACACTTGAGTGGACACGAACCCTTGCCGGTATACCAGAATCCCCCGGAGCGTGACAGTAACACACAAGATTTAACCTACCCCGATCTGGATGAAGTCAAAGGGCAAGCGCATGCCAAGCGCGCGCTCGAAATCGCCGCGGCCGGCGGACACAGTCTTTTGCTGACCGGCCCGCCGGGCACCGGCAAGTCGATGCTGGCGGCACGCTTTCCCGGCATCCTGCCGCCCATGACCGAGCAGGAAGCTCTGGAATCCGCCGCGATTCAATCGCTCGGTTACGGCAACTTCAATATCGAAAACTGGAAACGGCGGCCGTTCCGCTCGCCGCACCATACCGCCTCCGGGATCGCTCTGGTCGGCGGCGGCAGCCAGCCGCGCCCCGGTGAAATTTCACTGGCGCTGCACGGCGTGCTGTTTCTCGACGAACTCGCCGAATTTGATCGCAAGGTACTGGAAGTTCTGCGCGAACCGCTCGAATCCGGCAAAATCACCATCTCCCGCGCCGCGCGCCAAGCCGAATTTCCGGCGCGATTTCAACTGATCGCCGCAATGAACCCCTGCCCCTGCGGCTATTTAGGCCATCCCTCCGGCAAATGCCGTTGCACCCCCGATCAGGTCGCCCGCTACCGTGGCCGAATCTCCGGCCCGCTGCTCGATCGCATCGACATGCAAATCGAAGTACCCGCCGTGCCGCAGCAAGAATTGATGAAACAACAGACAGCAGGCGAAAAAAGCAGTGTAATCCGTCAACGCGTTGAAAAAGCCTATCAATTACAACTTGACCGACAAGGAAAAACGAATAGCCGCTTGGGTGTGAAAGAAATCGATCAATTCTGCGCACTTGATAGCGTCAGTGAAAATCTGTTGACACAAGCCATCAGCCGTTTGAACTTATCCGCCCGTGCGTATCACCGTATTCTGAAACTGGCGCGAACCATCGCGGATTTGGCGAGTGTTGAGAAAATCAGCAATCAACACATTGCGGAAGCGATTCAGTATCGCCGGTTGGATAAGCAGTAGACTTCATGCATCATTTGTATGGAATTGCAGGATTGTGAAAAATCACGGGGCATTGAATGGAACCTAATGTTTCTAAAAACAATATAACTCTCACCATTACCGGTTCAAATAAATTACTCCAATGCCACATTGCCCGCATGATAAAATCCGTCCTGATTTTTGATTGTTCATCCGGTTAACCTGAAACATCAATCCCTGCTTGATTATCCATGATACAGCTCACCATTAATGGACAGCCGCAGCAATTCGAAGCGCCGATCAACGTAACGCAGCTGATCGACCATCTCGCGCTGCATGGCAAACGTATTGCCATCGAGTGCAATGGTGAGATCGTGCCGCGCAGCCGGTTTTCGGAAAAAATGCTAGCGCATGGCGATCAGCTCGAAGTCGTTGTCGCCGTCGGCGGCGGTTAGTTTGTCATTTCGTTCAAAAACACTCTGAAAACATCATCGCATGGACAATTTAGTCATTGCCGGTAAAACATATTCTTCCCGTTTATTGGTCGGCACAGGAAAATACAAGGATTTCAACGAAACCCGCGCGGCGGTGGAAGCCAGCGGCGCGGAAATCATTACGGTGGCAATCCGGCGCACGAATATCGGGCAAAATGCCAACGAACCCAATCTGCTTGATTCATTGCCGCCATCGAAATACACACTGTTACCCAATACGGCGGGCTGTTACACGGTTGACGATGCGGTGCGCACGTTGTGCCTGGCACGCGAATTGCTCGACGGTCACAGCTTGGTCAAACTGGAAGTGCTGGGCGATCCCAGAACCTTGTACCCGAATGTGGTGGAAACCCTCAAAGCCGCCGAAATCCTGATTAAAGAGGATTTTCAAGTAATGGTATACACCTCGGACGATCCGATCATGGCCAAGCAACTGGAAGAGATGGGGTGCGTCGCGGTAATGCCGCTGGCGTCGTTGATCGGTTCCGGCATGGGAATTTTGAATCCGTGGAATCTGCAAATCATCATCGATAACGCCAAAATTCCGGTGCTGGTCGATGCCGGCGTCGGCACCGCTTCCGATGCGACGATTGCGATGGAATTGGGTTGCGACGGCGTACTGATGAACACCGCGATTGCCGCAGCACAAAATCCGGTCTTGATGGCCTCGGCGATGCGCAAAGCCGTCGAAGCCGGGCGCGAAGCCTATCTGGCCGGCCGCATGGCGAAAAAACTGTATAGCGCCAGCCCCAGTTCACCCACGGAAGGCATCATCGCTCAAGCTGCAAAAAAACCGGCAAACGGTAATTCCTGACCGGTCCGGTTATTGCCGATCCCTTAGCCTTAATCCATGCAACACTCGATACGCAGCTTCGTTCTTCGCCAGGGGCGTGTTTCCAATGCGCAACGCCGCGCTTGTGAAACGCTGCTGCCCCGCTACGGTATACCGTTCAGCGAAAACCGGCTCGATCTGGATCAGGTGTTTGGCCGTCCAGCGCCTAAAATTCTGGAAATCGGATTCGGTATGGGAGAAAGCACCGCAATCATCGCACGCTCGCATCCGGAAAACGATTATCTGGGTATTGAAGTACATACGCCCGGCGTGGGCAGCTTGCTCAATCAAATCGAACAGCACGGCTTGACGAATCTGCGCATCGTCCAGCACGACGCCGTGGCGGTATTGCAGCATATGTTGCCTGCCGCGTGCCTGGATGGCATTCACATCTTTTTCCCCGATCCCTGGCCGAAAGCCAGACACCACAAGCGCAGACTGATTCAGCCTACATTGGCCACGCGATTATGCAACCACTTGAAATCAGGAGGTTATATTCATATCGCGACTGATTGGGAAGATTACGCGGTGCAAATTTTGCAAGTGCTTAGCCAGGAACCGCAACTCAAGAATACTACAGCAGATTTTGCACCCCGGCCGGATTACCGACCATTGACCAAGTTTGAACAAAGAGGCATCAAACTTGGGCATGGCGTATGGGATTTAATTTTCCAGAAAAGCTAAGGCCTTGCGTGCCACTGGATTTTCCCGGAAGCAGATCGTTTCGCGTAGCATGTCAACCTTGAATTATTTTGACCAAACATCAGGAACAACAATATGAATTACCATATTAAAACGATCAGTACAGTAATCGGGATATTTTTATCGGTGATCATTACGGTTGATCATGCTTTTGCCAACAGCTTACCGGAATTATACAAACACAGCGGCCCGGAAATCGACGGCGGAATCAACTATCGTGGCCAAGTAGCGCAGCCGCAGTTGCATTATGGCGAAGGCGCTGCCGACACAAGCGAATCACTCGCCGCTTCTGCAGTGCACTTGCAGGAACCGAAGATTATTCTTGTGGCCAGTTCAGATTCGAATACCCCTCCTCATCATTCGGACGATTGGGGCGGCAAGCACTACCCGCCAGCCGAAGCGTTTCCCCGAAAGCCCAGCGCGGACTTGTGGTTAGTGAAAAATGATACTTCCCCTGCAAATGAGACCTACGCCAAGACTCTGCAGCAGGTTTTAGAGCACATTAATGCGGTGCCCGTAGGGCAGGAGTTACTTTTAAAGCTGAAAGCGACTCTAGGGGGTGGGCAACCGCTTAAGTTCATTGCTACTGGTTTGAACTCGGCGCCTGACGAGCGCTCCCGCGTTCCGCTTAGGGCCGGAGTTGTGCGTCATAGTGAAGGTGGTTTATCTGTGGCGGTCAATGCGGGATATCTCCAAAATGTCTTTACGGCCGGTGCGCGCTCCACTCCAGCGAAGGCGATGCGCGATGTAGCCATGGATATGTTGAGGGCCAAGCAACTGATGGATCGCACCCAGCAAGAAAAACAGGGCGACTCGGATCGTTACTTCGCGGATGAAATGGAGACGGTACTTTTGGGTGATCAGATTTATGGTCAGCTCACCGCAGAAAATCACGATGGTTCTCATTTTGTTTATGGACTGAACTTTGCCCTTGGGAAAGGCGGGGTACCTCTGGAAAAGCAGAAGCCTCTTTTGGGACACCTGTTTAGCAGCGGACCAGAGTACAGCACGCACCAGCTAACCCCGATGGAACTGTTGGATTTCACATTGGAGCCGGCCTATCGCAGGGCTGTTGAGTCAGGAAATATGTCGGGCGGCACGAAGTTGGCTTTGGAGTTGGTCAAAGCCGGAGTGCGGGGCACTGAATGGAAAACGCCCCTACGTGTTGCTCTAAATACATTGGATGTAAGAGTTCTTTGGGATCCAGTGAAATTGTTAAATCAAACGTTCAGAAATCTTGGATCAATGTCTGAAGTTAATGAAAACTCCCTATTGATGCGTGAACTTATAACGAATGTTAGGGATGCGGGCAAAATGGTCGAATTTGCGACTGAATTTAAAAATGACCCGGTAGCTTTTAAGGCGTTTTTTCAGGAAAAAGTGGGGCGCGGAGAGTTAATTAATCGGGTGATGCAAACACTGCATCAATTGGTGACGGTTGAGGGTAAGTATTCCCCGGCAGACGTTAAGGCCATGGCCCAAGGGTTGAAACTACCCCAGAATTTGCAAACCTTTATTGACGATCTTGGAAAGGATCTTGCTCCAAGAGCTCAAAATGATTCGGCGCCGCCAGAAAAGAAACCCGTGACGGCCAAGTTGCAATTGGCGTCGACGAATTATTTTTTTTCGGGTTGTACGCGCGGCTTGCGGTTGGTGTCCGTCACCAATATACCAGCGTGGCTTCGGTGACTTTGATCGGATCAACTTCCAACCGATTGCGCTCAACCCAAACTTCCACGTCGACGGTGACTGAGGTGATGCCGGTCTGATCGCCCTAAGTCGGAGCGATCAGACCCATCTTTTATATAGATATAGTCATCAAAGTTCTATAGTTTTGTGCGCTAGTAAGTACATCATTACCTGTAGTCTTCTCGAATTTTCGATCCAATTTAAAGTAGAGTTTTCTTAAACGAAAGAAGCTCTACGATGAAGAAATCGAAGTACAGTGAACAGCAAATCATTGTCTTGCTGAGGGAAGTAGAGCTAGGCACCAAAGTTAACGAGGCATACTACAAATGGAAATGGGAGTAATTCTTGGGAGGAGTAATCTGGCTTCAGGTGCTATCTGCACCTGAAAGAAACTGAATTTCATTTTAATCTCCGCCGTGATAATCCCTATCATCCGATTCTTAAATTATGGTTTATTTCGTTTTCAATGCGTATTTCTCAGCAGCCAGATGGGCAATTTTCCGCCCCATCTCGGAACCCGCTTTACCGGAATTGCGGTAATGCACGCCATCGTAAATACGCGCGTTGGCAACTTCTTGCATAAAATCTTCCAGCTTGGTCCAGCTGCGCGCTACACCGCCCGCAGCGGCGCTGGTCGTTGTTAGCAGCGGCGTTTGGCCGCCGCCGATTTCGATTTGCAGCACCGTGCCGACAGCGGCGGAAACGATGCAGTGCGCGCAAGGATATTCCGGATGCATCGGTGTATCGATAAAAGGCAGCCACGCTGCGTCGCGCTCCGTGGCGTCATTGCCGTCGATATCGCCGTTGCGGATCGCCGTCACCGGTCGCCAGAAACCATAGTGATATTTCGCATCGAACACTGCAATCAGCCCATCGTCCGAAGCTTGTGTCACAGCTGCAAACAAGCGTGCGTTTTGGGTAATTTCCCTTCCCGGCATGTTCGCAACCGAACGGACGATACCGTGATAAATCGGCGGCATGACTTCTTCCCAGAAACGGGCGATGGCAGTTTGATCCGCGCTTCTTTCCCGGCTATTCTTGCCGCCGAGCGCCTTTACTTCGTTATAATCGCGCGCCCATAATTCACTGCCCAATTCAGGCGGCGGCGCTGGGCGGAATTGTGATGGATGCGTCATCAACCAGGGTTTGCGGTGCATCCATTGCGGCGCTTCGGGGATAACCGTTGGCACATAAACCCCTGCATGAGTATAAGGACGGTAGGATTCACCGGCGGCCGACCCATCATTGGTGCGCAGCGCCAGGACCGCATTAGCCGCTTTCTCACCCACGGCAACGCCATTGACTTTGCTCTCACCATCGGCAATTACAGCCAGTGCAGCTTGGTAGAGTTGATCGATCGCTGATTGCTGCGACGGCACAAGCTTACTCAATACTGCACGATTTGCTGCGGCGACTGCCGCTTCGACCGATGCGCCAGGTACAGCTTCTAGTTTTGTATCCTTCACTGCATAGCGTTGGGTAATCGCATTGACCGCCTCGTACACGGATGCCTGCACAATCGCCAACGCCCGTTCGGCTGGCAGTGGTCCAATCTTAGCATTCACTACAACATCACCCGCAAGCTCATTCCACTCAGTCACCGCATCGGCGGCTGCGTTAATTGGCGCAATCATTAATATAAAAGATGTAATAGCGAATATTCTCTGCATTTTTTGGTATTTTCCAACCATAACAGCACTCTCCCTTTTGATGAGTTTATGTTTAAGGAATATAAGAAATTTCCACTTGAATTTTATTGATTAGAGTCACGGCCCCTTCATATTCCTTGTATTTTATTGATATCAAATCCCCACTGAACCGAATCCTCAATCTTTTCCACACCATCGGTTCCCTTGGATAAATCAAGAATTTCAACCGGTATATGCGCATTGGTACGCGTGGAGAAGAAAATTTTTACAATGGGTGTGGTTAATTTTTTCGTGGATTGTTCCATTACCACGCCTAGCCGCCCGGATTTAAGCTTTAATAAGGTACCGCTCGGATAAATACCGATCGTTTTCACAAAAGCCTGAAAAACGGTTTCATCAAAATGACCATCCTTCCAGGAAGCCATTTTGCGAATCGATTCCGCCGGTGACCAAGCAGGCTTGTAGCAACGATCCGAGGAAATAGCATCGTATACGTCGCAAACCGCTCCCATGCGGGCAAACAGTGTCAGCGCCTCACCGGATATCTTTTTCGGATAGCCTTTTCCATCGACACGCTCATGATGGTGCAGACACACATCCAAAGCTGTTTCATGCACCTGATAGCAGGATTTCAGAATTTCCCAGCCGCGTTCCGGGTGGCTTTTCATGATGACAAACTCCTCGTCCGTCAATTTGCCCGGCTTATTCAATACTTCGTTCGGGATTAGCATTTTTCCGATGTCGTGCAATAATCCGGCTGTACCCGCCTGCCTGACTTGCGCTTCATCCAGCTTCAATCGCCTTCCCAACGCCACCATCAGCATGCAAACCGCAACCGAGTGCATGTAGGTATACTCGTTGACATTCCGCAAGCGAATTAATGTCAGCAGTGCATTGGGGTTACGCTCCATCGATTGATTGATTTCTTCAACCAATGACTCCGCCCCTTCGACTTCCAGCGCTTTTCCCATGCGCACTTCGCTAAACATCGAAGTCACCGCTTCTTTTGCTTTGTTCTGGATTTTTTTAGCGGTATTCAACTCCTCTTCAACTGAAACACGTGTCACGGGCTTCTTGACCGGCGGCGGTGCTACGCTACTGACGACCGGTTCTTCAGGTTGAGGATTTTCTACGAGATTCTTTTCATTACTGACAACGTCAAGTCCTTTGCCAGTATCGATCCATATTTCATCCAGATTGCAACTTACAAGCGTATCCAGATCTTTCTGCTGTTCGAGTTTAAACGATTTCCTCCAGAACGGATGTTCCAGCCAATTACCACGGATCGCATGAATATACATTCCTAACCGCACTTCGCTTGCTTGTACTTTTTTTATCATAAAGATTCAATATAAAAAGTAGAAAAATTAATACAATAAAAAACCAAGCCTTCTATTTAGGGAGACGCTGATTAATTGACTACACGAGCGAATCACTTCGTTGCGCGGTACTCGCACCCTCGCTATCTTATTGATAGGCCTCGGTTGCTGTGTTCCATGCACCTCGTGCTTCATCTCGTCCGGCGAATTAATCAGCGTTAGATTAATTCGCCGGTTTTGATTCAAAATTCAACTGAAAAAGAATACATATATTGTGCATTCTTCAGTTTGAAAGTTAACGGTAGGATTACGAAGTTTTTATAGGGGTATTCCAGTTACCATAATGCCAAAGCTCGGCTGCATATCAGTAACACAAAATCATTGCAAACAATCCGCGCCCTTTCTCAAAGTACGCCGCGCATAGTAAGCGAAAACCACAGCACTACGTTGCCCGCGCAAAATCCAATCATGCGCTTCGCGGCCCAAATCGGGATCAATCGACTGAATTTTTCCGGCGGAAGCCGCCAGCAACTGCATACGCGCCGTCCGCTCAAATGCGAGCGCCAAAATACAACCTTCCTCGATGCTCGAGCTGGCGATCAACAAGCCGTGATGCGCCAGTAATAAAGCATGTTTGTTACCGATGGCTTGAGAGATCAATTCGCCTTCTTCGTTGCCGACCGGCACGCCGGGCCATTTGGGCAAAAAGGCCACGTCATCGTACAGCACGCAATTATCCATATGCGAAATCTCCAGCGGCGTTTCGAGCATGCTGAGCGCGGCGGTATGCACCGCATGCGTGTGGATAATGCACTGCACATCGGGGCGGGCGCGGTACAACCAGGAATGAAAACGATTGGCCGGATTGGCCATGCCATCACCCTGCAAAACTTTCAAATCTTCGTTAACGAGCAACAAATTACTCGCACAAATTTCATCAAAACCGAATCCCAGGCGCTGCGTCAAATAAGTCCCCGGTTGTTCACCACGTGCGGTGATCTGCCCCGCCAGCCCGGAATCGTGGCCGTTATCAAACAGAATCCGGCAAGTAAGCGCCAGCTTTTGCGCCTGTGTGTAATGGGTGCCTTGCAGATGCTTGTCCATTTGCACAAACGATTGCTGTATCAGCTGCTCTTTATTTAAATTAAAAGTGTCGTTGCTCATATTTTTCCAGGTTTTTACTTGTCATGGTTGGAAATGAACCGCTCGATTTCGCGGCGGTCGCGTTTGGTTGGCCGCCCTTTGGTGTAAAACGGTTGCGGCTGCGCTTTTAAACGGGCTGCCAGCAACTCCCGCTTTTCCCGGCTTTCGTCGGTTTCCCGGTACAATTGCTGGGCCACCGCCGCGGATCCTCTTTTATTGGATAATTCCAATACCTCAATATCATACTGATAATTATTAATGCGAATGGTTAATTTATCTCCGATAGCAAGCACTTTAGCCGGTTTAACCCGTTGCTCATTCACGGTTATCCGGCCACGCTCAATCGCTTCAGCAGCCAATGAACGTGTTTTAAAAAAACGCGCTGCAAACAACCATTTGTCGATGCGAAATTTTTCTACAGTATCATTAGATTGCATAGAAAAGCTAATCCACTAGGCTGGTTTCTATTTGTATCTTACTGTTCAGCGTTTTGTGCACCGGACATTGATTGGCGATTTCCAACAAGCGGGTTCGTTGTTGCTCACTCAGATTGCCACTCAGTTGAATTTTGCGCGTAATAATATCGATTTGTGTTTTTTGCTTTTCACAGCCGTCGCAATCTTCGGCATGAATCCGGCTATGATGTAATTCGACGAAAATATCCTGCAAGTCGATTTTTTTGTGATTCGCATACATACGCAGCGTCATCGAGGTACAGCTACCCAATGCCGCGAGTAATAATTCATAGGGATTGAGCCCAAGATCATCGCCGCCCAATGCGATGGGCTCATCGCTGATCAGTCGGTGATGCGGTGTCAAAATTTCGCGGGTGAATTTTTTATTACTTTCACGCACAACCACACTACCAGGTTCAACGGTTGGCTGTAGCGCGTTATCCGTATTAACCGAAGCCTGACCGTTTTCCAGGTAACGGCCGACCCAAGCCGATAAAACCTCCGCAACATAACGAGAATCGTGCGGGTTGGAAAGTAAATGATCGGCATGATCAAGCGACACAAAGCTTTTGGGATGCTTGGCCGCAGTAAAAATCCGCCCTGCTTCGTCGATCGAAACGATTTCATCCAACGGCGAATGAAAAACCAATAATGCTTTTCTGAGCGCACCGATATGCATTACTGAATTGTATTGCGCCAAGTCGTCAATGAATTGGCGCCGTATCTTGAAACTTCTTCCAGCCAATTCGACTTGCACCGATTCTTCATTTTGCAGCTCACGATAAGAATCGGCGAACAGATGCTTGACATGCGCGGCTGTCGCCGGTGCACCGATGGTGATCACCGCTTTGACCGAAGGCAAATCGCGAGCCACGGCCAGCACAGCCGCACCGCCCAAGCTGTGCCCGATCAATAGCGCCGGTGCAGCATAGTGCTGCTCCAGATAGTGCGCCGCAGCCAATAAATCCTGCAAGTTGGATGAGAAATTGGTATTGGAGAAATCCCCTTGGCTGTTGCCGAGGCCGGTGAAATCGAAACGCAATACCGCGATGCCACGTTCCGCCAATGCAAGCGCAATCCGTGCAGCCGCCGGATTGTCTTTGGAGCAAGTAAAACAATGCGCTAACAGCGCGTACGACTCGATCGCGCCGGATGGCATCTCCAGCAAACCGGACAACGATTGGCCTTGCGAATTTTGAAATACAGCCTCTAAACGCGGCATGGGCTATTTACCTCTCAACAATGGATCAGAAACTTTATTGTGCTGAATACTGCTGGTAAATAGTATCAAAAATGGAATGAAAAGATTCTTTTCTTCGTGAAAAATTAAAATGCCGCGAGAATTCGAGTTTATGTTGAATACTGAAAAAACAAATGCATTTTATGATCAGATTACAAGCTTAATCATCTTTATTTTTCCTTTTTGCAGCGATGGCATATCCCTTTTTTTGGTCCTCAACACCTCATCCAGCCGGAAATCCTCACTTGCAGCACCGGAAAAAATATTGTCATCGCTGAGTAAATGATCGATTGCAGCTTTAGCGATCGCAATCGTGCGAACATCAACCGTCACCTCTGCTAGAATTTTTTGCAGGGCCTTGCAACCAATCGCGATGCCTGCCCGGTCAATCGAATAATACCGCGCGACCTCGGTGCGGTTATTTAACAGCACTGCCGCATTTCCCCACACCACGTTATCATGATCAACGCCAGCCACCGTATCAACAGCCCACACAACCATATCGCCAAAGGTTTTACCGGCGGATATCTGCGTGAGTATATGATCCACTACCACCGATTTATTGACCGGCGAAAATGTATTATCAAGCAAATGATTGACGACTTTGGATACATTGTGCGTAGCATAATGCAGCGAAGCTTTGCCCCAATTGGGATCCGAAAATGATACAGACGATAAAGCACCTGTCACTTCGGCAATTATTTCCGCCTGCGTAGCACCGTTAGCCTGTTTGTGCGCAATAAAATCCACCATCAGATTTTTGTCACTCTCCGATGCTCGATCACCAACCAAATCGTTGATAAATGTAGTAGCAAATTCAGCGTGGCTCAGTTGAGCAAGATAATGCTTGTCGAAGAATAAAGCACTTTGCGACAAAGATTGCGCTAAATCGGTCAGTAATCGACCATTCTGCAACTGCGAACCGAGGATCGTCAGATTCATTGCGCCTGGTGCGGCGTTAAACAGCGCCAGTATAAGTTGCAGCGCGGAGGTTTGTTGTTGTAGCGTGAGCACTATACTTTGATTTTTCAGTATATGGGTCGCGTTAATTTTCTGTGCGATCATAGTCCAAGGTAACTCATATTTTACCTAAAAGATGATTTAATAAACTAAACAAAACCAAGCAAACGACTAACCTGATTCGCTTTTTAACCCGGCCCGCTTTTCTTATTTTCAATAAAAATTTTAGTGTTGGCAATGCGACAAATTGTCGCATTGGATTGTCCAGCACATTGCCCCGCTGTTGAATTTGTATATACCGAAGTCGATCACTGCTGTGTAATAAATCACGAAAATTCACTAAACTTTTTAACGAAATACCCGTCAAATGCAACAGGAATTATGTTTATACAAGGCATTGTTTATTAATATAAATACATGGAAATAAAAAATGCTTGATTTACCCGGAATGCGGACTATAATGCGTGCAAATTTAAAACTAGCTAACTTATCCGATAAGGAGGTCATCATGAGAAGCACCAAGAACTTTTTTACTCCAGCCGATCCAGTCAATATCCATATTCCTGAAACGTAGCGATTCTTAAAGGAGCAGACACATGTCCAAACTCTCATCCACTCTTCAGAAAGCCGACCAATCCGAAGTTCTATTTGATACGCATCCCGAAATCAGTCTGAATTTTGAACACGTTCAAGATGCCTTAAAAGAAGGCTACCGACGACCTTTCTTACTGGTCGATAGCAATATCATTCGAAATAAAACACGCCGTTTCAAAGCTGCAATGCCGCGAGTTCATCCCCATTATGCAGTCAAAGCCAATCCGGATAAACGGGTATTGCAAACACTGATCGAAGAAAGCGCCGGTTTTGAAATTGCTTCGATTGCCGAACTTGATCTGTTGCTCGAGTTAGGTGTACCCGCCGCTGAAATTTTCTATAGTAACCCGATGAAATCCAGAGCATATCTGGAATATGCCTCAGCCAAAGGCGTTGAATGGTACGTGCTGGATAGTATTGAAGAAATGCGCAAAATTTTCAGCGTAAAACCGGATGCGAAGATGTATCTGCGCATCGATACGCCCAATATCGGCAGCGACTGGCCTCTGGCAGGTAAATTCGGCACACACCTCGCCGACATCAATGAAATTATCCAGGAAGCCGCAAAGCTCAAAGCGGATTTGGCAGGCATTACTTTTCACGTTGGTTCGCAATGCCGCAATCCTCAAAATTGGCGGGTAGGCATAGAACGTGCAAAAAAAGTCTTCGCTGAAATGCAATTAGCAGGCTTAACCCCCCGTTTACTGAATATTGGTGGCGGTTATCCGGTCCGCCACATCAAACCGATTCCTTCCATTGAAGTCATTGCTGAAGTAATCAATGAAGCCATTGCCGATTTGCCGGACAATATTCACATCATGGCGGAACCCGGCCGTTATCTGGTATCGGACTCAGCTTATTTCGTTTGCCGCGTGGTGGGTACGGCGACACGCAATGGCAAACGGTGGATGTACTGGGATGCCGGTATGTTTGGCGGCGTCATCGAGATGACCGAAGGGTTGCGTTATGAGATTCTTACTGACCGGAAAGGCAATAACATCCCTTGGTCTGTTGCCGGTCCAACCTGTGATTCGGTCGATATTCTAATGCATGACCTGATGCTACCAAACGATATTCAGGAAGGTGATTTCATTTACATACCCAACGCTGGCGCCTATACGACGGCATACGCCAGCAATTTCAACGGCTTCCCGTTACCTGATGTAAAAGTAATCTGAACATTACCATCCAGAAAAATGGTGAAGTGATAGCAGCACTTCACCATTGCTGTTTTCAGCAATCCGAAAAATCTCCGAGGTTATCGTTACACCGTGCTTGATTTACGCTCCAGCACGACAAAATGATATTCCAGGTTACTCTCGTTTTCCACAATGTGCTTGTCACGTTGTATTTCTTCCCATTCGTTGCGATCAAATTCCGGGAAAAAAACATCACCGTCAAAATCCCGCTGAATCTCCGTAATATATAGGCGCTGGCATATTTTAAGCGCCTGCCGGTACAAGTTTTCACCGCCAATAATGAAATTCTCGCCATGACCGGTGTTGATTTCCTCGCATATCAGCAGTGCATCCTCAAGTGAATGAACAACCATTGCTCCAGACACTTCAAAATCCGTTTGACGGGTAATAATGACATTGGCTCTTCCGGGCAAGGGCCTGCCGATGGATTCATAAGTTTTTCTGCCCATCACAATGGTTTGTCCCATCGTTAGGAATTTGAAATGCTTCAAATCAGCCGGCAAATGCCACGGTAACCGGTTGTTGCGGCCGATCACCCGGTTTTTCGCCATTGCCACGAGAATGGATAAATGTAATGGTGTCATACGGCTACCGGCGCCTTAATCGCCGGATAAGGGTCATAATTTTCCAAAATAAAATCTTCGTATTTAAAATCCGAGATCTCTCGGACATTAGGATTTAATTTCATTATGGGCAATGATCGGGGAACGCGCGACAATTGCTCCCGTGCTTGTTCCAAGTGATTCAGATAGAGATGCGCGTCACCCAAGGTATGCACAAACTCCCCCGCCTCCAGGTTGCATACTTGCGCAATCATTAAAGTAAGCAATGCATACGATGCGATATTGAAAGGCACTCCGAGAAAAATATCCGCGCTGCGTTGATAAAGCTGGCACGATAAACGCCTGTCCGCCACATAAAACTGGAAAAAAGCGTGACATGGCGGCAACCGCATTTTATGTAAATCACCCACATTCCAAGAAGAAACAATCATACGGCGGGAATCGGGGGTACTTTTTATTTGCTCGATCACTTGCTGGAGTTGGTCGATAGATTTGCCATCCGCAGTTGTCCACGAGCGCCATTGATGGCCATATATCGGACCGAGATCACCTTTCCCATCCGCCCATTCGTCCCATATGGTTACACCCTGCTGATGCAAATAATCGATATTGGTATCGCCACGTAGAAACCACAACAACTCGTGAATGATCGATTTCAAATGGCATTTTTTCGTTGTCACCAAAGGAAAACCATCCGACAGATTAAAACGCATTTGATGGCCGAACACCGACAGCGTACCGGTACCTGTCCGATCCGGTTTGCGATGACCGTAATCAATGATATATTTCATTAATTCAAGATATTGGCGCATCCCTATTTGAAGCTCCCCGATAGGATCAGAAAAATCCGTTTAGTTTATTGAAAGGCTTTACCAGCCATAAAGTATATAAGACGTATATAATAACAATATTACAACAATCATCCGTATGCAATGACACACGACATTGTCATTCAAGCAATACTATTCAACAGGAAAGCTTTCAATGCTGGCATCCCTTTTCCAAAATACATCATCGATCGATCGATCTGCTAAAGCGTCGCACATTCTCGTAATCCTTCCAAAGTTAGAAAAACTCCCCTCGAAATTTGATATCCCCGGTGAAGAATCGCTGAATAAATTGCTTGCGCGGCGCGAGATGAAATTGACCGATCTTACTTCTATGCCAGTCAGCGCCAACCTTCCAGATGGAGAATTATGTGCTTGGGTTATGGTCGACACGGATCGAACGGTATTCGAGCAGCAAACCGCTCTGCGCAAAGCTGTCAAACTACTACTTGAAGAAGGGCCTGTTGAATTACATATCGCTGTATATGGCTCCACGCAACAAAGAAAAAACTTTTCCGAACGGGCTGTTTATGTCAGCTGGGTTAATGGCGCAGTGCTGCCGGTTCGCAAAAATAAACCTGTTAGAAAGCCATTGGCAAAAATTTTTTTATATGGCTACAAAGATGCCGGCAGCTTTACCTTACAACGCGCCTGTGCGGAAGGTAATTTACTCGCGCGCGGTTTGACTGCATTGCCGGCCAACGAGTTGACACCCACCACCTACCGCCAGCAAATCAAGAAACTAGCCGATAGTGAGGGCTGGAAATATCAAGAGTATGATTTGAACAAGCTTAAAGAAATGGGAGCAGGTGCTTTTGCCGCCGTTGCGCAGGGCAGTGATACGGAAGATGCCGCCATTGTTCATTTACACTATCAATGCAAACAGAATGCTCAAAACAAAACTGTCGCAATTGTCGGCAAAGGCATTTGCTTCGATACCGGCGGTCATAATTTAAAACCCGCCCGGTATATGCAGGGAATGCATGAGGATATGAACGGATCGGCCGTTGCATTGGGCATTTTGCTGGCGGCAACACGCGCCGAGATTCCAATTAAAATTGACTGCTGGCTTGCAATCGCGCAAAACCATATCAGTCCGCGCGCCTATAAGCAGAACGA
>JBDHRU010000199.1:0-4158 GCA_039807765.1 Nitrosomonas sp.
TCAAAAAAGCATCCTGCAGTTTTGGCGATATGCTCAATCAACTGCTCGCAATGCTTTTGTCCCTGCTGTTCGCTGGCATGCATCAGCTCAAGAATAAAAGTTTGCAGAAAAAAGACCGGTGTTAACTCAGCAAGAGGATTTTTGTTCATAGATTATGGATGATATGTGAAGTTAAACTTCATCAATTGAAGCACAGCTACACTAATGTAGCAATAATTCATAAATAACCTGTTGTAATTAATGATAAATATAATTATTTCTTAATGGCATGGTATTTGCGTGTAATTTTATCGCATCTAACAATAACCAGGTGTACGGGTTAAATATCCGTTATGAATCCCTTTAGGGTCTACTGCAAAAAGTAGATCACTTAAAGTGAATTTAAAATTGCAACCTATTACCGAGGAGACTCAAAATTGAAAACTCTCAAAGAGGAACTTAGCACACGCGTTGCCGCATACGATCATTGGGCACAGCGCCGCCGTCATGGACCGGCTGGGCATAACAACCTAAGATTATGGGTACTTGCCTGCATGGACGAACGCCTGCCGGTAGACGAAGCGCTCGGCATTCACGTAGACACACCGGCCGGACATGGCGATGCACACTGTTTCCGCAATGCCGGAGGCATCGTCACCGATGATGCGATCCGTTCGGCGATGCTGACTTGTAATTTCTTTGGCACCAAGGAAATCGTCATCGTGCAGCATACACAGTGCGGCATGCTGTCGGCAAATGCAGCTGATTTGGAAAAGGCTTTCCGCGACAAGGGAATCGATCCGGACAATATCGCGTTGGACCCGACGCTACCGGAGCAGAAGCTGGGGAAAGGCGCATTCGCCAAGTGGATCGGAATGATGGATGACGTGGACGAAACCTGCATGAAGACCATCGAGACATTCAAAAATCATCCTCTCATTCCCAAGGATGTGGCCATCAGCGGCTGGATCTGGGAGGTCGAGACGCGCCGGTTGAGAGCACCGACCCGAGACCCTGAAAAACGGACCAGGACCGACGTCACCGCAGCCCAATTCGGCGTCAAAGGGAAGCAACCACCTCGTTGGAGCTAAGTCAAAGAGAAAAAACCTGAAAACGTGGCTACTTGGCATAGCAGGTGGCCACGTCTTAGCATTTCTGAGAAATGCTTTAAATGGATAGGGATTCCAAATGCCAACTTATGATTACCAGTGCACACAATGCAAGCTACAATTCGAAGCACACCATTCAATCAACGCGCCCAACTCAGTTTGTCCGGCATGCGGAAGCGTAACGGAAAAAATGATTCTTTCCGCCCCCGCGATGCATGGCAACATGGCACGTGGCCGGGATCTGGCAATACGTTCACTTCAGCCAAAAACCGATCCGGTAAATCACGTACACGTACCTGGGTGCGGATGTAGTCGTCATAAGCATTTAGACACTTAGTAAATCTCTATTTGCTGTTTAAACTCGTTCGTGGTGGTTTAACCACGAATCCATACAGCGGTCTTTAGAATGCGGTTAGTAATATTTTGCTTATTTGCCATCAAGCAAGGTTAACGTGTAGCGAACAAGTTCTCAGTAGAATGTGTGAAGCTTAGGAAGATTCATCAAATTTGTATGAAAAAAATGAATCTTAATGACTTTATTCGTTCAAACGGAAACTAAATAAAAATAGTTTTCTTAGTTTAGAGGCATAAATTGATTTATTTATCTTTGGCTATTCATTTTATATAATATCTCTATTAAGCTAATTGTTAACACTATAGATCCGGCACGATTTATTCGTGAACTTTTGTTGCTGATAGATGCCCATCTAAGATGGATAAAGAAGATGCGCGAAAGCAGCCGCGTGAAGTGCTGCACGAGCGACGCAAGCAAGTGGTGCGAATGCATCGCAAGGGTGTTGGAGTCATGATAATCGTTGAACAAACTAGACTGAGTTGGTCAGCAGTGAACGTAGCGCTGGCGCTTTACCATATTCTGGCGGCGCGGTGGCGTTAAAACCCGATGCGCGTGGCAAGAAGCCAGGCAGTGGGCGCAGTCTGAGTGCTGAGCAGGAACAGGCAATCCAGCGCATGATCTGCGATCGTCGCCCAGAACAGTTGAAAATGGAATTTGCCTTGTGGAGTCACCCGGCGGTCAGGCAGCTGATCGAACGAGAATACGGCATTACGTTATCGGCTCGGGCGGTGGGTAACTATCTGGCGCGCTGGGGATTTACGCCACAGAAGCCGATCAAGAAGGCTTACGGGCAGCGTCCCGAAGCGGTGCAAGCGTGGCTCGACGAGCAGTACCCTGCGATTGAGACACGCGCCAAGGCGAAAGGTGCGGAGATTCACTGGGGCGACGAAACGGCATTGGTCAACACCGATGTGCGCGGGCGCAGCTATGCACCAATGGGGAAAACACCAGTTGCGTTTGTGGTCGGAGGTACACGTCAGAAGCTGTCGATGATTGCAACAGTAACCAATCAAGGCAAGACGCGTTGGATGATCATCGACGAAGCCTTCAATGCCGACAAGTTAATAGAGTTTCTAGGCGCGCTAATTAGAGCTTACTCAAAAAGTATAAATATCTGATTAGATTTAATAATAGTATATTTTTTGGTAAAATAGTGCACGTAAATATGTGAACTAACAGCAAAAACAGTGCACTATGATTCGTTATGTCAGCCAAAAGCAACTGCCCCTCGAAGGATTTGATACACCGCCCGGCATGATTCTTGATCCCAATAATCGCTGGGTGAAACTGAGGGATTGCATACCGTGGGATGAGTTGTCCAAGAGCTACTATAAGACGTTATGTTCAAGACTATGCCGCCCAGCCAAAGATGCCGGAATTGTGATCGGAGCGGTGATTATTAAACATAAATTATCGGTTTCAGATGAAGAGACTGTTGAACAGATTCGAGAAAATCCGTACCTGCAATATTTTATTGGGCTGAAAGGTTTTCAAGCGAAGGCGCCCTTTGCGTCATCATTACTGGTTGAGATACGCAAGCGCATGGGTCAGACGGTATTTGATGAATTTCATGAGGTGATCATCGAAGCGGTTGAACCTAAAAGGACAAAGAAGTTAGTCAAAGCAATTAATGATGACAACGACGACAATGATGTATCAAATAGCGGTGATGTAGGCAGCAGTGGCGCTGCCACCATTGAGGTGGCAGATCAACCTTTGGCGAATGAGCTCTGCCTCGGAATCACGGCAAATTAATACTGGATGCCACCGTTGCAGAACAGGCCATACGCTATCCGACAGATCTTGGACTGCTGAACGAGGCACGTGAATTGTGTGAGCGTATCATTGATGAGTTGCATGCCAAGAGTAACCGGACACGGAAAAAAGAAGCCGCGCACTTATCGCGAGATCACCAGGAAAGCCTACCTCAGCTTGGTCAAGCTGAGACGGTCATGCAACAAAAAACGCCATGCCGGTATCGGACAGCAATTGCAGTTTTTGCAGCGGAATTTAAAGCATATTGAAGAAATGCTGACGGAATATCCGCTTGGCATGCCCATACCGTTACCCAATGGATTGTTACGCCGCTACTGGGTATTGCCCCATCTATACCAACAACAATATGAGATGCACAAAACCAACACCAGACGCTGTGATGATCGCATTGTCAGTATCAGCCAGCCGTATCTTCGGCCCATTATCAGGGGAAAGCAAGGCAAGGCAGTGGAATTTGGCGCCAAAATAAGCGTGAGTCTGACAGACAAAGGATTGGCGCATGTCGACAAGCTGCACTGGGATGCGCAACATGAAGGCCATGATCTTGAAGCGCAAGTTGAAGCCTACAAAAAACGTTACGGCTATTATCCAGAAGTCGTCATTGCCGACACGCTATATGGTTCACGTGATAATCGCAGCTATCTGGAACGCAAGCACATCCGCTTCTCAGGCAAACCACTGGGACGTCCGCCAAAGAGTACACCTGAAAACAAAGATGAGATCAATCGCCTGAAAGCACAACGCCGGCAGGAATATCGCGAACGCATTCCGATTGAAGGAAAGTTTGGCCAAGGAAAGTATGGATATCGACTCAACAATATCCGAGCCAAGCGGGCTGACACCTCTGTCGCATGGATCAATAGCATCTTCCTGGTCATGAATCTGCTCATCTTGGTGCGGGTTTTTATTTGCCTGAGGAATCTTGCTGCCAAAATAGCA
>JBDHRU010000200.1:0-4102 GCA_039807765.1 Nitrosomonas sp.
TAGTTGTGAATCCCAAAAACACCTGGAGCAAAACCATCACTGTTGAAGAATTGAAAAAAATCTGGGAACCCGGTGCGCAAGGCAAAATCACCAGCTGGAATCAAATCAATTCCGATTGGCCGGATAAGAAAATTAAACTTTACGGTCCCGGCGCGGATTCCGGCACATTTGAATACTTCACCGAAGCTGTCGTCGGCAAAGCCAAATCAAGCCGTGGCGATTTCACCGCATCGGAAGACGACAACGTGATAGTACAAGGTGTCGCAAGCGACATTTACGCGCTGGGATTCTTCGGTTTTGCATATTACATCGAAAATAGCAAGAAAATCAGCGCTGTGGCGATCGACAATGGCAACGGTGGTGTGCAACCATCGGCCGCGAGCGTGGAAAATAACAGCTATAAGCCATTATCGCGCCCAATATTCATTTACGTAAATGCCAAATCAGCAAATAAAATGGAAATTACGGAATTTGTTAATTTCTATATGCAGAATGCCACGGAACTGGTAAAAGAAGTGAAATATTTCCCACTATCCAAAGAAGTTTACAATCTCAATATCGAGCACTTGAACAAGAAAAAGTTGGGTACGGTATTCAAAGGAACGGGAACAAATATCAAACTGGAAGATATCCTTAAGCTGGAATCCAGTCTATAGAATTCAAAAGAAGCTCGTCCCTCAGGATGGAAGGAAAAATGGCCAATTCCGGATTTTCTGGAATTGGCCATTTTTTAAGAGAGAAGAGAAAGCGACGTGAAATTACAAATTGAAAACAATCATATCGGCGGTGATCGAGTGAACGTTTACACCAACAAATTCGATGGTTGCAGCGCCGTGGACAAATTCAACGGTAAATCCGCTATCACCGTTATCGGTGACACCGGTTATGAAGGACAACAATTGCGGGACTGAAGTAACACCGAGGGTGCTGGAGTCAAATAACAATCGATCTTCACCCGCGGTAAAATCGGTAATATGGAAATGCCCGGCGCCATAAAAACCAAACGTATCATTGCCGCTGCCGCCGGTCAGTATATCGTGCCCGGTACCGTCACCCCCGGCGAGCAGAATGTCGTTGCCATCTTCACCGTCCAATCTGTCGGTTCCTCCTTGTCCATCGAGGATGTCGTTGCCGCTGCCGCCTTCCAAGGTGTCATTGCCATCCCCACCTCTCAACGTATCGTTGCCGCCTTCGCCTTCAAGTTCATCATTCCCGTTGCCGCCTGTGATGATATTGTCCAGATCATCGCCCATATAGAGTAAATCATTGCTGGTGAATCCGCCGGATCCCAGTCCTACGAAAGGAATATTGTCGATAATCTTGATAGATCCCGATCCCACACTTGGGCGAGGTGTACTAGTTACTGCCATAATGTTGCCTCCTAACTGATAATTGCCATTTACATTGATGAATGCGGTTACTGAATATGCTATCTCATTAAGGATTCACAAACAATAATGAGAATGATTCCTATTATATTGGATAATGTTTAAAATGCAATGCTTGCTATTAAGTTTAATCGGAATAGAAAATTAAGTTACTGAAATAGAACATAACTATGACACTCGAAGAGACATTATCGGAAGCAAAAGAATTAATCGTCACGGGCAAGCTGAATGACGCTAACCGGATTTTGGAGCCGCTGAAAAGTGAGTATCCATCATCACCGGATGTCGCGCACTTATGGTGCTCACTGGCAATGCGCATCGGCCGGACAGCCGATGTGCCGGCGTATGCGGCGGAAATTTATGCACAAGTGCAGGGTGATTTTCACAAAGCGCACTGGGCGCATGTGTGGGGAACCGCAAGCTTCCTTTCGCTGGATTTGCCTGGCGCACATACGCATTTTACCAATGCGCTGAATCATTTGATGGCACTGGCTAAGTCGGGAAAAATCCCGCCGCACAAAGAGCGAGCCAAGCCCGGCCAAGCCGATGCGAATGTATTCGCTTCCGGCGAAGCGGAGAAATTGTTATGGGCGACCTGCGCGCAATTAGCCCAATTGAATATTCCGGCGTTTCCTTTCGCCGGAACTTTGCTGGGCTTGGTTCGCAATGACCGCTTACTGGATTTCGATAAGGATCTCGATATCGCTGTACACATGGAATCCTGGGATGCTTGCTGCGCCGCTTTGGAACAAGCAGGTTGGGTACGCTCGCCGATGCGCATCGAATACGCCAATTATCGCGATTACGTCCATGCGGAATTGGGGATCACACTGGATGTCTGCGGCTTGCAAACCCGAGGGAAGCAGCTCGTGGGTGGTTTTGCACTGCCCGGTTATTCCGATGAATATCAGCGCGTATCGGTTTTTCCCAAGCTCGATCTGATGCAACGTGATACCGATCATGGCGTTGTCTGGTTTCCACGTCAGCCGGAGAAAATTCTGACAGCTTTCTATGGTGACTGGCGCACGCCGAATCCCCATTGGGATACCGTGATATCCGCATGCAACTTGGAAAACTTTACCTTATTGGTGCGCTGCTATGCGTATCACCGGCTGATACAGTCGTGGCTACTGGGCGACTTGGCAAAAGCTTGGTGTTACGGCCACCAGATTGCACTAAAGGACCCCGATGACATATTCGCATTGCGCAGCAAGCAATGGATGGAACGCGCCATGACACGTTTAAATCGGGATATTCCCGTATGGCCGAGAAATCAACGGCAAAAACGTGTGTACACGCGTATGGTGGCCGACCTGTTTCATGAAGGGCATGTCAATTTCTTGCGGGAAGCGCGCGCGCTAGGGACGCATCTGACGGTCTGCGTGGTCTCCGATGAGCGGGTGGTGGAAAACAAAGGCAAGTTACCTGTCATGAAACAAGCGGAACGCGCCGCAGTCGTGGCCGCCTGCAAATATGTCGATGCTGTCACGACGGAAACCCCACCGAGCGTAACCCTGGAATTTATGCAGCGCCACGGTTTTAATATCTACACCTTCGCCTGTGGATCGGAACAGGAGCGCCGGGATAAATATCAGCTATGCGAATCCTTGCCGCCGGAGATGATTCAGGAACTGACTTATACCCCCGGTATTTCAACATCCGATCTGGTTATGCGCATACGGGATGGAGCGGTGAGCAAAAAAGTGGATCTGTAGCCTCTCGCACAATTAATTTTCAAAAAAACTGCTCGCTCCACTTCAGTTAAAATCATTCACCCGGCTGCAGTGTCACCGGTATCTCAAATGGTTCGCCTTTGCGCAGTACGGTGATTTTAATGGTGTCTCCAACCTTGTAGTTATCGATACGATTGAGTAATTTTTCCACCGAATCAACGGGTTTTCCATCGACAGCGATGACGATATCGTTGGCGATGATGTTGCCTTCCGATGTCAGCGTTGCGCCGCGCAATCCGGCTTCATCGGCTGCCGACCCAGGGCTGATACTCAAAATGACCACACCACTGACTTTCAGTAATTGAGTCAGACGGTTGTTCAATTTACTATCGACTGTAATACCCATTGCCGGCTGGATATATTTGCCGCGGCTGATGATTTGCGGCACCACGCGATTGACGGTGTCGACCGGCACGGCGAAGCCGATCCCGGCGCTTGCGCCGCTCGGGCTGTAAATGGCGGTATTGATGCCGATCAGACGGCCGGCGGAATCCAGCAGCGGGCCGCCGGAATTGCCGGGGTTGATGGCGGCATCGGTCTGAATCAGATTGTCGATAGTGCGGCCATCCCCTCCGGGTAGTGAACGATCCAGTGCGGAAACAATGCCGGTGGTCAGCGTCCAGTCCAAGCCGAACGGATTGCCGATAGCAAAGACTTTCTGCCCGACTTTGAGATCGTTACTGGTGCCGATGGGGACTGGGACGGGTTGCTGAAAGCCGATGCCGATTTTCAGCACCGCGATGTCGTGCGCCGGGCTGGCGCCGACCAGGGCAGCCTTGTAATCGCGTCCGTCGGCCAGGCGCACGGTAGCTTCGCTAGCACCCTTCACCACGTGCAAATTGGTAATGATATGCCCTTGATCGTCCCAGATAAATCCAGAGCCGGTGCCGCTCGGAACGGAAAATATATTGCGCGTCCAGGCATCCATGACGCGTTGCCGGGTGGTGATGAACACCACCGAGTCGCGTGAATTTTCAAACA
>JBDHRU010000022.1:0-19527 GCA_039807765.1 Nitrosomonas sp.
CCCAACCTTGGCAAGGTTGTGCTCTACCACTGAGCTATTCCCGCATTAAGAAGTTGCTGTATGACTGGAATCACTTCGGAAACAAAGGCGCAATTATAGAGATGCTGCGCATTTTGGTCAAGAATATGCAAATTGGGAATGAAGAAATTTTTTCTGAATTAATGAGAATATTCTAAATGATGAGTAGTGGTATCGTGTTTATAATGCGCAATCGAGAGTTTCGAACGGGCAAAGTATGCAACCGACCGTGATTATCAATCAACACCGCAATACCGCAATTATTACTGGGTCGAGTGGAAGAAAGCTGCTTGTAATCAAGCTGGGAAAAGGAAAGCTGACAGTGACGACGGTAACGCTGCAAGAAATCAATGAGCAGGGATATACGGTCAGCGATTATTCACCTGCTCTAGCAGCGCGGACATATCTGCAGCATGAGGCGGGAGTCAGTGAGAAGGCTAGAAAATTTTTGGAGGAAATAGCATCTGGTGAATTTTCCAGTGGATTGACTTTCACACATCAATAAAAAGGCGGCAATTCATCGATTGCGATATTAAGGAGACCCTCCCATGGATCTGGAGTTGCTCCCTTTGAACGGACACATTACATTCCTACCTGGGCAAGGTTCTTGTATCTGGCCGTGGTCATCAATGTATTCAGTCGTAAGGTAGGGTGCTAGGGATTGAACTTGTGATTCCCCGTGGTCTTGCTACGGGGAATCACAAGTTCAAAAATATAGCCTTGCCGCTGTATTGAGTTCCAGTCACTGAAAGGGAAGAATTCGGTAATTAAAAGTAACTGTAGATGAATCAGTTCTGCTATCCGTATACGTTTCTATTCATTACCTCGTCAACCCCGCATACAGCACTGGCAGTTTCTCCGGTAATCGTTCCACATGATCCACTACTAGGTAATTGCGTTCACCGAAAATGCGGGATACGTATTGATCGGCGCGCGGATCGAGACTCATGCAGTAGGTGAGGATACCGGAGCGGCCGGCTTCTTCGACGGCTTTTTTGGTGTCGTGGCGCAGGTATTGCGGGTCGCGCACATCGACGTCGGCCGGCTCACCGTCGGTGATGACGAGCAGCAGTTTTTTCGCCGATTTTTGCAGTTTCAGATAATGCGTGGCGTGGCGCATCGCGGCGCCCATACGGGTCGACAGTTGCCCGGTCATGCCGGCAAGTTTGCTCTTGGGGATTTCGTCGTACGGCTGGTCGAAATCCTTGAAGCGGAAATACTCGACATCGTGCCGTCCGTCGGAGCAGAAGCCGTGAATCGCGAACGGGTCGCCGATCTTGTTGATCGCATTGGCGAGCAATACCGTGGCCTGGCGTGTCAGGTCCAGTACGGAGTAGTCGTGTCCGGCGACTTTTTCGTTGGTCGATTCGGATAAGTCGAGCAGCACCAGCACGGAAATGTCGCGCACTTTACGTACCGAGCGCATCATGATGCGCGGATCGGGTTGCATGCCCATGCGGATATCGATCATCGAACGGATCGCGGCGTTGATGTCGATTTCGTCACCATCTTCGAGTTTACGGATGCGGCGTGTGCCTTGCGGTTGCATCGCGTCGAGCAGGAATTTCATACGTGCAATTTCGCGTTTGTATTGGTTGGCGATGTCGTCGATGCATTGCATATCGCCCAGTTTGGCGCGTTTTTCCTGCACTGTAGCCCAATCGGGGCGTTCTAGCTGAATCTGGTAATCCCATTCGGAATAGTGGTACGGCGCCGACACCGGTTCCTTGCCTTCCATATCGTTGTACGATACGCCCATATCTTCATACGGGAAGAATTCGGTGCCCATGACCCAGATTTCTTCTGCATCGTCTCCGGCGGTTTCGACGTCGAGCTCATTGGCAAATTCCATGACGTTGACGTATTTACGCACTTGTTTGGGCGCGCCGTATCCGGCAGATAGCGATTTGTTGAAATCAAATTCCTCGAATTCCCAGAAATAGCGGTTGTCGTCACGGTATGGGGCGGTGAGTATATCGGTGCGCGGGTTGTACGGAATCTTTTTGTCCATGAAGCTGTGCGCGAGCTGCACACCGATTTCCCACGAGGTTTTGTGACTATGTAGCTGGTCGTCTTTCGCCGCTTTGAACAGTTTGCGCCCTTCGGCGATCCATGGATCTTTGTCCTTGTAATCCGGGTCGAGTAGGGCGCGTGCCAGGCGATTCAGATAATCGCCCGTCGAGACATTCATCTCTGGTGTGGCGCTGTGCAACACCGACCATGTCTTGCGTAGGCCGGGAAAACGGCGGATCGACAATTCCTCGATACGCGCATCTTCAATGACCGAAATCACGGCCATTTGCAATGGATTCAAATTTTCCGCAGAAATTGGCTGCTGGGTTTCGACCAGATGCGCTGCAGCGTGCGCTGCAGCGGCGCGATAGACTTCGGTTGCCGACACATCGCCATAAGCATCGTAGGCATCGGGCAGGTGGATAAAATAGTTTTCGATGAATGGCTTATAGCCTTCACGCGTTTCAAAGTCACCGGAAGTCGGTCTCATGAAGAAATCTCGCCCCCACAACGCACGCAAATACATATTGATGCGCCGCTGCACATCGACAAACAGCGTGCCTTTGCGTTCCTTCTGCAATACCGCAAGCGATTCTTTCGATTCCAGACCGAAATAACGGATTTGCTCTTCATAATCGGTGCGGTGCGCATGTGCGCCCCACATGGCCCAGCGGCGCAAGCCACCCAGCGTCAATTGCCCGAACAGGATTTCCAATTTGCCGAGCATCGGACGGATGCCGCGTGGTGCCTGTGCGATCAGCGTATTCAGAAATTGCAGGTAATTCTGGAATAACTGTGCGTCACCCAGACGTTTAGCAGCAGTAGGGGAAGTCGCCAGCACCAGTTCGATGACCGCGCCGGAAGTTCTGGAAGCGAGCGAAAGCACGGATGTTGCCAAATCGCTGATGACATCTTCACCGACTTCCTTAACGACCAGCGGAATTTCATCAATCCAGCAATCGACCACGCTGCGCCCGCGCCCCAAGCCGCGGATTGCCGACGCGCCTTTTAAGTAGTTATCCAGACCGCGCGGTGAAAAGATCTTGACCGCTTCCGGCCAGGCATGATGGAGTAATTCAACCGATTCCGGTTCCAGATCCTCGAGCAATTCTTTGTAATCGTCCAGACTGACACTCATGGCAGCACCTGTTAATGGGTTAAAACAAACGGGTTATGATTTCCGGGTTAGTTGAAGAACGTGCTAACTGCTGCATCCAGTGCATCACGCATGTCCGGATCGTCGGTGATCGGGCGCACCAGTGCTACACGGCAGGCTGCATGGGCATCGACTTTCTTGGCAATCAGACTACCGGCATAAATCAGCATACGGGTGGAAATACCTTCATCCAGGCCATGCCCCTTCAGGTTACGTGCACGTTCGGCAATCGATACCAATTTCTCGGCAACTTCGGTCGATACGCCAGATTCGTGGGCAACGATTTCGCTTTCGATGTCATGACTCGGGTAATTGAAATCGAGCGCACCGAAACGCTGTTTGGTCGATTGTTTCAAATCTTTCATCAAGCTCTGATAGCCGGGATTGTACGAGATGACAATCTGGAAATCCGCATGTGCCTGAATCAGCTCGCCTTTTTTCTCCAGCGGCAATACACGGCGGTTGTCGGTTAGTGGGTGAATAACCACGGTGGTGTCCTGGCGCGCTTCAACAACTTCATCCAAATAGCAGATCGCGCCATAACGTGCGGCGACCGCCAGCGGACCATCTTGCCAGCGCGTACCGTTGGCATCGAGCAAGAAGCGGCCCACCAGATCGGATGCAGTCATGTCTTCATTACACGCAACGGTGATCAGCGGTTTTTTTAATTTCCACGCCATGTACTCGACGAAGCGGGTCTTGCCGCAACCAGTCGGGCCTTTCAGCATCATAGGCATGCGCACCGAATAGGCGGCTTCATAGAGTTTTACTTCATCCGCAACGGAATGGTAATAAGGTTCTTTTTTAATACGATACTGGTCGATGATATCGCTCATGACAAACTCCTGTGAGAACTATCTTTATCGAAAATTTGCACAATAAATTCCGGTGAAAAAAAACCCCCTGCCCTAATTAAGGGTGAAGGGGGTCTTGCGGGTTCGAACCCCGTGTTACTTAAACAGTCTTGCCGCGGTATATCACCATGGCTGTGCCTTGTGATTGGTTGAAATTATTGTAACCAATCAAACGTACGTGATTGTTCGGATTGGCTTTATGACATGCGGCAGCTTCTGCCAGCACACGCTCTACATCCGTTTCACCAAACATTGGCAGCTTCCACATATACCAGTAGGAATCCATGACATATTCAGGTTCTGTATGTTCGATCGCTGGGTTCCAGCCTTTGCTGATTAGATATTGCACTTGTTTCTTGATATCCTTGTCGGCCATTGCAGGCAGATAAGAAAATGTTTCAAATTTACGGCTTGCTGGATCACTAACACGTGATTTGTAATCGATTACTTCGCTCATTATTATTCCTTAAACTTTAGTGAGATGAAGAAGAAAAACTGCGCCAATCATCAGCTTTTCTTCTTAGGTTATGTATTGCTTACTTGTGGGCTATGTCCAGTTTGTCAACAGTGTCAAACTCGAACTTGATCTCTTTCCATGTTTCCATGGCGATTTTCAGTTCTGGACTGCTTTTTGCTGCCTTGGTCAAGATTGCTTTGCCTTCTTTCTCGATTTCAATACCTTGGTTACGTGCTTCTACGCAAGCTTCCAGTGCAACACGGTTAGCCGCTGCGCCTGCAGCGTTACCCCATGGATGACCCAGGGTACCGCCACCAAACTGCAAGCAAGCATCATCACCGAAGATTGCAACCAGTGCTGGCATATGCCAAACGTGAATACCACCCGACGCAACTGGGAATACACCTGGCATTGAACCCCAATCTTGATCGAAAAACAGGCCGCGGCTGCGGTCTTCTTTGACGAATTTGTCGCGCATGGTGTCGATCCAGCCGAGGGTTGCTGCACGATCACCTTCCAGTTTACCGACCACGGTACCGGAATGCAGGTGATCGCCACCGGACAGACGCAATACTTTGGTTAAAACGCGGAAATGAATACCATGGTGTGGGTTGCGGTCAAGCACAGCGTGCATAGCACGGTGGATGTGCAGCAGCATTCCATTGTTGCGGCACCAGTTAGCCAATCCTGTGTTGGCTGTTAAACCGCCTGTCAAGTAGTCATGCATAATGATCGGTGCGCCCAATTCCTTGGCAAACTCTGCACGCTTGTACATTTCTTCTGGGGTTGGTGCAGTTACGTTCAGATAGTGGCCTTTACGTTCTCCGGTTTCACGTTCGGCTTTTTGGCAAGCTTCCACTACGAATTGGAAACGATCGCGCCAACGCATGAAAGGCTGACTGTTAACGTTTTCATCGTCTTTGGTCAGATCCAGACCGCCGCGCAGACATTCGTATACGGCGCGGCCATAATTTTTGGCGGACAGACCCAGTTTAGGCTTAATGGTGCAGCCTAACAATGCACGGCCATATTTGTTCAAACGATCGCGTTCCACTTGAATACCGGCTGGAGGTCCGCCGCAGGTTTTGACGTAAGCAATCGGGAAACGCACATCTTCCAGACGCAAAGCGCGTAACGCTTTAAAGCCGAACACGTTACCTACCAGTGAGGTTAACACGTTAACGACAGAACCTTCTTCAAACAGATCGATCGGGTAAGCTACGAAAGCATAGAAACAGGTGTCATCGCCAGGTACGTCTTCAATTTTATAAGCACGGCCTTTGTAGTAATCCAGGTCGGTCAGCAAGTCGGTCCACACTGTGGTCCAGGTACCGGTGGAAGATTCTGCCGCTACTGCAGCAGCGACTTCTTCACGGGGTACGCCGGGTTGAGGGGTAATTTTGAAACAAGCCAGAAGATCCGTATCCAAAGGGGTGTATTCAGGTGTCCAGTAGGTTTGCCGGTATTCTTTGACGCCTGCGTTATATATTTTTACTGCCATGGTATTTTCTCCTATTAGGTTCCACTCAATTCCAGCCAACAATACCGACAGAAACGAGAGGATATTGCGTTACAAACAACAAACATGACTACTCAAATCCATGAAGCGCACTATAGCGCTATTAACCTATAAGAACAAATCAGTAATTTTGATGTTTATAATAAGGTTATACTTATAAAACTTTAGCGGATGAATCAGAACTAATAATTGACCTATGCTTCACCTCACCTTGCGGCAGCTGAAAGTGTTCGAATCCGTTGCCCGGAACCTCAGCTATTCGCGTGCCGCCGAAGAACTGCATCTAACCCAACCTGCTGTTTCCATGCAAATTAAGCAGTTGGAAGACAACATCAGTTTACCGCTATTCGAACATTTAGGTAAACGAATTTATCTGACCGAAGCGGGGCGCGAATTGCATCAATACAGCCGGGCGATTTCGCAGCAACTGGCCGATATGGAAGTCGCGCTGGACGAATTGAAAGGCATGGAGCGCGGTAAATTGAATATCTCGGTAGTCACTACCGCCAATTATTTCGCGCCGCATTTGTTGGCGAAGTTTTGCCAGCGTTATCGTGGTGTAACGGTCAGTCTGAATGTCTCCAACCGTGAGGCAGTATTGAAACAATTGGCCGATAATTTGATCGATCTTGCCATCATGGGGCAGCCGCCCGAGAATCTTGACATCGACAGTGAATCTTTCATGGAGAATCCACTGGTGGTGGTAGCGCCGCCGGGTCATCCGCTGTGCCAGGAACGCCATATTCCGGTGAAACGGTTAGCCAACGAGACTTTTCTCGTGCGTGAATCGGGCTCGGGGACACGCAGCGCGATGGAGCGTTTTTTTGCCACGCATAAAATCAAAATTAATAAAGGGATGGAAACAGATACCACGGAAGCCATTAAACAAGCCGTTCAGGCCGGGATGGGGCTGGGTATTATGTCGCAGCATACCGCCGAGTTGGAATTGGAAACGGGCCGTTTGAAAATTCTCGATGTGCAGGGTTTTCCGATTATCCGCTATTGGCATGTCGTCAACCGGAAGAATAAGCGCTTATCCGGTGTCGCCAATGCCTTTAAGGAATTTTTGCTGAAAGAAGCCGCCAAATTGCTCGATGAGTCGAAATGTTAATTATTGCAATGTTAATAAGAATCCAGTTTCATGGGGTGCAAGAATGATGTTGCATCTGCTTGTTAACCACTCGTTAAATTGAGCATTCTACGGAAAATGACGATACAATAATCAAGTAAATCGCATGATGAACGAATGGATAGGGAAAATGATGCAAGCAGGACAAGGATCGGGTGGAAATGTGGTAGCGGCGGTGTGCAGTTTTTTTATACCGGGATTGGGGCAATTGGTGCAAGGACGTATACTGCCGGCGTTACTGTTTTTTATCATTACCGGCGTAGGCTATTTTTTCTGGGTGCTCATTATTCCGCCGATCATTGCCGGAATCGTTCATCTTTGGTCTATCATTGACGCGGCGCGTTTCACGGTTGCCGATTAGCCATTTCTCTCATTTCCATTGTTCCATGCCGTCCAGTGTTTATTAGTAGACCGGCTATTCGGGTTGTGCGGAATTTCCATCTTTTTATTTAATCTCCAGTTACATGTCTTCATCAAAGCAAGTTGCACGTAAAGTCGGTTTTATTTCATTGGGTTGCCCAAAAGCATTGGTTGATTCGGAGCAAATCCTGACACAGTTGCGTGCCGAAGGATACGAAATTTCACCGTCATACGATGATGCCGATTTGGTGGTCGTCAATACATGTGGGTTTATCGACAGCGCCGTGGAAGAATCGCTCGATGCCATCGGCGAAGCGCTGGCCGAGAACGGCAAAGTCATTGTCACCGGTTGCCTGGGTGCCAAGGAAGGCGGTGATGTGGTGAAAAAAGCGCACCCGCAGGTATTGGCGGTCACCGGGCCGCATGCATTGCCGGAAGTGATGTCGGCCATTCACGCGCATTTGCCGCAACCGCACGATCCGTACACCAGCTTGATACCGCCGCAGGGAATCCGGCTGACACCGCGGCATTATGCCTATATCAAAATATCGGAAGGCTGCAACCACCGCTGCACGTTTTGCATTATTCCGTCGATGCGCGGCGACTTGGTGAGTCGGCCGATTCATCAGGTGATGCAGGAAGCCGAGCATCTAGTGAACGCCGGCGTGAAAGAACTGTTGATCATTTCGCAAGATACCAGTGCCTATGGCGTTGACGTGAAATACCGTACTGGCTTCTGGCAAGGACGGCCGGTCAAAACGCGCTTGACAGAGCTGGCGCAGGCACTGGGTACACTGGGTGTCTGGGTGCGTTTGCATTACGTCTATCCGTATCCGCATGTCGATGAAGTCATTCCGTTGATGGCGGAAGGAAAAATCCTGCCTTACCTGGATGTGCCGCTGCAACATGCTAATCCGCGCATTCTGAAGGCGATGAAACGCCCGGCCAATGCCGAGAATAATTTGGCCAGAATCCGGCAATGGCGCAAAGTTTGCCCCGATATCACGCTGCGCAGCACCTTTATTGTCGGTTTTCCAGGCGAAACCGAAGCGGAATTCGAGGAATTACTGGATTTTCTACGCGAAGCGCAGCTGGATCGCGTCGGATGCTTCGCTTATTCCGCGGTGGAAGGCGCCGCTGCCAATCAACTCCCCAATGTCGTACCGGAAGAAGTCAAGGAAGACCGCCGCACGCGCTTCATGCAACTGCAAGAGGACATCAGCCGTCAACGCCTTGCAGCCAAAGTGGGTAGCACAATGACTGTGATGGTCGATGAGTTAGCGGATGACCACATCATTGCGCGCAGCAGCGCCGATGCGCCGGAAATCGATGGATTGGTGTATGTGGAAAACGCCGATCAGGCACAACCCGGCGATTTTATCGAAGTTGAAATTACCGCTGCGGATGAGCATGACCTGTTTGCTGAAGCTGTAGCGCGGCATTGATCGTGTGGTTGATACCGTCAATAAAACGACGGCAGCGACATACCCATCCACAGCATGAACAGAATGATCATCGCGATGCCGATGCCGATGATGCCGATGATCATGCCGATCAAAATGGTGAGACCGTCTTTGTTCAGAAGTCCGAGCGACATCACCAGAATTCCCCAGCCCGGTGAGAAATTGATCAATGGGATCGGCAGTGCGATCGCCAAGGCGAAAACAAACGAAAAAAAGCCGATAATCCGTTCCCAGGTATGAACGCTGATATACGTGATGCGCGGCTGCATGCGTTCTTCAATTTTCTTCAGCCAGGGATTGGCTTTAGCCAGTATTTTCTCCAGCGTGCTGCGTTTGATGTGTTTTCCTTCCAGCCAGGCGGGTAACCACGGCGCTTGCATGCCCAGGATCATTTGTGTCGAGAAAATGAATAATGGAATCGAGAAAACTGTGGTGTAGCCGGGCGGAACAGGAATGGGAAGGCAAATCGGCACCGCCGCAATCGCCATCAAGATGCCGAATCCGCGCTCATGCAGCGCATGCTTGATTTCGCCGACGGATATTACTTCGTTTTTATTTTCAACGACGGCAATAGCCAGAAATTCGGAAGTAGGACGTTCTTTTTCTTTGACTGTCATGATGAGTGACTCCCGTTATCAGGTTGTTACCCATAGTATCGGGTAAACAACAAATAAACTAAGGAAGTGCTGAAAAACGGCTGCACTCGTTCAAGCTGTTTTGAAAGCAGGCGCAAAATGCTCATTTACTCCCTGTAAATTGCGCTTTTTCACCTGATTTCGCCTTGACTGGCATCGCTCGCCGGATTAGTCAGTGCTTCCCTAATGCTCCGCATTAGAGAATCAAGCCATGAAAAGATTCTGTGGTGAAATCGCAACGGCGTTTCTCGATTGATACATTCGATTATTCGTAGCGCAAGGCATCGACCGGCTTAAGCGAGGCCGCTTTCTTGGCCGGATAAAAGCCGAAAAATATGCCGACTGCGGAGGAAAATAAAAAAGCTAATCCGACCATACCGATGGTGATCACAATCAACATGTCGGCCACCCGACTGACTACCCACGCACCGCCGATACCCACTAACAAGCCGATTACGCCGCCCATGATGCAGATCACGATCGCTTCGAGCAGGAATTGCGTCAGAATGGCTCGCTGATCGGCGCCGATCGCCATGCGAATGCCAATCTCGCGCGTGCGCTCGGTTACCGATACCAGCATGATGTTCATAATGCCGATCCCGCCGACCAGTAGCGATACCGAGGCAATCGCACCCAGCACGATGGACATGATTTTTGCAGCATCGGTTGCGACATCGGCGATCGCGGTCAAATTGCGCACGGTGAAATCGTTTTCCTTGCCTTTGGCAATGCGGTGGCGCTGGCGCAGCAGTTGCGTGATCTCAATTTCGGCGATATCCATGTCCGCGGCCGATGTTCCTTGCACCAGCATGTAGCGGATAGAACCGGGGAACTGGTTGCCGGTGATCTGGCGTTCGCTGGTGGTGATGGGTATGAGCACGGTGTCATCCTGATCGCGCCCGGTCAAACTTTGCCCTTTCGCCATCAGCACACCGACCACCACAAAAGGCCGGTTGGTGATGCGGATCGTTTTACCGATCGGTTCTTCATCGCCAAATAGGTTCTTGGCCGTCACGGAACCGAGTACAACCACGCGCGCCGCCGAACGCAGATCGGATTCGGTAAACGCAGCGCCCGAGTCTATTTTCCAGTTGCCCACGGTAAAATAACTGGGTGTGGTACCGGTAATGATCGTGCTCCAATTTTTCGCTGCGTAATTGAGCTGCACGGTACCGGTCGTGACTGGCGCGGTAGCGCTCACGGACGGTAACTCGGCAATGGCGTACGCATCGTTGATCGTCAACGTTCTCACGCTGCCGCTGCCGAAACTGAATCCGCCGGATGACGTGGCGCCCGGTACCACGAGAAACAGATTGCTGCCCATCGCAGCAATGGTTTCATTGATCTTGGTGCGTGCCCCTTGCCCGATGGACAACATCAAAACCACGGCGGCGACGCCGATGATCATGCCCAGCATCGTCAATCCCGTGCGTAAGCGGTTTTGCCGTAAGGCGCGCAACGCTTCGCCGATGATCGTCAACAAATTCATGGTGTCAGCGCCGGTTGATCATGAGTTTCACTTGAAGTGCTTTCAACTGCTGCATTATTCCGATCCACGATGATATGGCCGTCTTTCAGGCGGATTAAGCGTTTGGCGTAGGCGGCAATATCGTCTTCATGCGTCACCAGCACGATGGTCATGCCTTCATCGCGATTCAGTTGTTCAAACAATTGCATAATTTCGCGGCTGGTTTGCGTATCCAGATTGCCGGTTGGTTCGTCGGCCAAAATCAGCGGCGGTCGGTTGACCAAGGCGCGGCTGATCGCGACGCGTTGCTGCTGGCCGCCGGAAAGTTGATTCGGCAGATGCATGGCAAAATTTTCCAGCCCGGTGCGACGCAGCAATTCCAGTGCTTGCTTACGGCTTTGCGAACGGCTGGCACCGGCGTAGAGCAGCGGTGTGGCGACATTATCCAGTGCGGTCATGCGTTTGAGCAGATTGAAACCCTGAAACACGAAGCCGATGCGCTGATTGCGGATATGTGCTAATTCATTGCTTGATAAAGCGGCCACGTTTTTCCCGGCGAGCCAATACGATCCGCTGGTGGGGGTATCCAAACAGCCCAGAATGTTCATCAACGTGGATTTACCGGATCCGGAGTGCCCCATAATCGCCACGAATTCGCCTTGCTGGATCGTCAAGTTGATATTGAACAGGACTTGATTGGAGATGGTTTTGCCGTTGGCGTCTTGCAAGCTGTAGCTTTTGCACAGATCCTCGATCTGAATGAGCACATTGGGTGCGGGTGCAGTCTGGATCGCAGACATCAGAACATCCTGAGCTTGAATTTGCTGTCCGCATCTTTCTTATCAGCTGCTTCGCTGATGACGACCTTGTCTCCCGGTTTGATTTCGCCGCTGGCGATTTCCGTGTAATTGCCGTCGGTGATTCCCGTGGTTACATTGACGGGCTCGGTGCGGTCCTGCGACAGGAGATAGAGTCTGGCTTGATTCGATGTCCGGGTTGCTTTGCCGTTTTCGCTTGCATCCGCGTCCTTGGGTTGATAGCGCAGCGCCGCATTGGGTGCGCGCAATACATCATTTTTTTGCATAACGATGAAGTTGATATTGGCTGTCATGCCGGGTAGCAATGCCCCGTCGTCGTTATCGACCATGGCGACGACGTTATACGTGACAACATTTTCCTGAATGGTCGGATTGAGCCGGATTTGTTTGACTTTACCGACAAATTTGCGTTGCTGGAAAGCGTCGACGGTAAAGTTGATCAGTTGATCGATGTGCAGTTGGCCGATATCGGCTTCCGCGACACTGATGTTCACTTGCATCTGGCGCAGATCCTGGGCGATTTGAAACAATGTCGGTGTTTGAAAATTGGCTGCAACCGTCTGGCCGATGTCGACATCCCGGGCGATGACCACGCCGGAAATGGGTGAACGGATCACGCTGTAGTTGAGATTGGCTTGGTCGCGATCGACTTGCGCTTTACTGACGGCAACCTGAGCGCGCGCCGCTGCCGCTTCTTGCTCGGCGATTTCTAGCGCTTCCGGTGAGATGAAGTCTTTTTCTCTCAACAAGCGTTGGCGCTTTAATTTGCTTTCAGCGATTTTTGCTGCGGTTTGCGCACTGAACAGATTGGCCTTGGATTGCTGCAATTGTGCGCGCAATAAAGCCGGGTCGAGTTCGGCCAGTACCTGGTTGATTTCCACGTGATCATTATAGTCGACATGCAATTTGGCTACGGTGCCGGAAACCTGCGTGCCGACATTGACCAGAATCACCGGCGTTAACGTGCCGTTGGCGGATATGGTTTGGATGATATCGCCACGCTCGATTGTCCGGGTTTTGTATTGACCGATTTTGGATTCTTTTTTGCCGCTGCCATACCAGTATGCTGCGGTGGCAAGGAGCGCGATGAGAACAAAAACAATCTGTTTGCCGCTAAAAGTAAGCATTTAAAAATTGATCAAGGGTGGAAATGTGGAATGTTCACGGCTTGTGCGAAAAAACAACCTGAAAGTATTTCATAACGGGCAGCCTAACTCAAACTATTATGATGTTTTGCAGGATTAAAAGTTGATCCCAGCAGTAGCGGGTTTGCCGGTGTCGCAATTGTCGTGGCGTTGTACTTTTTTCGGTGCTTATTTTTCTTTTTCCTCTTCCTCAACAAGCGTTTTCATCTGCTTCAGGCGCGCTTCGATACTCGACAATTGATAAAAATTGCCATTATCGCTTTGCAGTGCAATTTTCAATTGATCCGCGGCGGCCTTGAAATGGTTTTTGAGGTAATACACTTCCGCCAGCGCGCGATGCTCGAGCATTTTATTGCCGAGCAACGAATAGCATTGCGCCTGTAAATTGTACAGTTTCGGGTCGTTCTGAATCGTTTGTAGCTGTGTGTTGATAAATTGCAGCGCCGTTTCGGTTTGCTTGTTTTGTATCAGCGCATTGGCGTAGCCGTGAATCAGTGCGCGGTATTGCGGATAAATCTTCAATGCGGTCTTATAGGTCGTGAAGGCCTCGGCGGTTTTGTCGTTGGCCAGCTTCACGCTGGCAGACAAAGTTTCGATCATCGCACCGGCGATAATATTTTTATGCTCAACTTGGATGGTTTTTCCTAACGGATGATTGATCAAAGCTGCTGATGCGGAATCGCCATGCAGCAGTTCGTATAAATGCGTCAGCTCACTGTTCGCCTGTTTGTATTTTTTATCGCGTAACAACGCATGAACATAGCCGTACTGCTCAACCGCTTCATTGGCGTAGCGCTTCTCATCCAGACGGGTTTTGAACTGTACCACGGCATCGTGCGGTTTGCCCTGGAATGCGCGCAGCTTGGCGCGCACCAGCAAAAAATCGATACTGTCGGGTACTTGGCGGTAAGGCATTTCGCGCGTGCGGTTCTGGATATCGGCAATACGCTCGTACGTGATCGGGTGCGTGCGCAAGTAGGAAGGCGCGCCGTTTTCATAAAAACGCCCGGATTTTTGCAAGCGGTCAAAGAAGGTCGTCATTCCTTGCGGATCGAATCCCGCATCCAGCAAAATATTTAAGCCGATCCGGTCGGCTTCCTTTTCATGATTGCGGGTGAAATCCAGTTTCGACTGAATCATGCTGGCTTGCGAAGCAATCAGCACCGCTTGGCTGGCTTGCGGATTGTTGGAGCGCGCGGCGACAATCGCCGCAGCCAATGCGGCCAGCATTTTGACCAGATCGTACTTCTGCGATGCGATCATGCGCGCCAAGTGCTTTTGCGTCACATGAGCAATCTCATGCGCCATCACCGCAGCCAGCTCGGATTCACTTTGTGCGGCAATGATCAATCCACTATTGAATCCCATGAATCCGCCCGGTAAAGCAAACGCATTGATCGACGGATCTTCCACCGCAAAAAACTCAAACGATTGGTTCGCATCGGCTTCCTCGGAATTGACGATCAGGCGATGGCCGAGATTGCTCAGATAACTGGCGATTTCCGGATCATCCATATAACTCGGATCGGCGCGGATTTGCCGCATAATCTTCAAGCCAAGCTGGCGTTCTTCATGCGCCGATATGGTGGCGCGCGACACATCGCCCAGATTGGGTAATTCGTGCGCTAAGGCGTGTGTTGGCAATGTGAGTGACAGTGCGATTAGCAGGCAGATCAGTTTCATGGCAATAGGATAGCGATTTATTATTCAAGTTCCAGTGCTATTGCGTGCCGGTGATTACTAAGGAAGTGCTGATTAATTGACTATACGAGCGAATCACTTCGTTGTGCGGTACTCGCGTCCTCGCCTATATCGTGTTATAGGTCTCGGTTGCTGCGTTCCGTGTGCCTCGCGCTGCATCTCGTTCGCCGAATGAATCAGCGTTTCCCTAGCCGGATGTGATCGGATAACGCCATGCCGTACCAAAATCGCATTGCGTGATGCGGATACCCGGCGGAGATTGGCGGCGTTTGTATTCGTTGCGATGGATTAATCGGATCATTTGCGCAACGACGGTTGCATCATGATTTTGCGCAATGATTTCCGCCGGTGAACAATTCTTTTCGACGTACGCTTCGATGATGGCATCTAAAATCTCATAGGGTGGTAAACTATCCTGATCGGTCTGGTTGGCGCGCAATTCGGCGGATGGTGCGCGCTGGATGATGCGTTCGGGAATGACGCGATCAATCCGGTTGCGGTATTCGCATAACTGATACACTCGGGTTTTGCTAACGTCTTTCAGCACTGCAAGACCGCCCGCCATGTCGCCATACAGCGTGCAATAACCAACCGCCATTTCGGATTTGTTGCCGGTTGTCAGCAGCAGCGAGCCGGTTTGGTTGGATAACGCCATCAACAAAGTACCGCGGATGCGCGCTTGCAGATTCTCCGGCATGGTGGTCGATGCGGCGGCATCATGAGCAATGCCGAAGGCGTGTTCGATGGCGGCCAAAGTGTGATCGAATAATGATTGAATGCCGCATTCGTAATGCCTCACACCCAGTAATTCGACCATTTCGTCGGCATCTTCCCGGCTGATATCCGCAGTGTACTGCGACGGCATCATGACGGTGGTCACGTTGTCTGCACCCAGTGCATCGACCGCGATTGCGAGCGTCAGGGCGGAATCGACACCGCCGGAAAGCCCCAGAATCACGCCGGGAAAACCGTTTTTCCGCACATAATCTTTTACCCCCAGGCACAATGCTTGATAAACGCTGGCAATCGCAGGTTGCGCAGCCGGTAGATTGGTTTTTACCGGTTGCTTATCGCGAATCTCGATCAACTCGATGGTTTCAGAAAATTCCACCGCTTGCTGCGTGAGTTCGTCTTGTCCGTTCATGACGAAGGATGCGCCGTCAAAAACCAGCTCATCTTGTCCACCAACCAGATTGATGTGAATAACCGGGATGCCGGTACGTGCAACGAAGCGGTGTGAAATTTGATAACGGGAGACTTGTTTGTCGATATGGAAAGCCGATGCGCTGAGCACCAGCAAAATATCGGGATTGCCGTAAGCGGCTGCATCGGATAATTTTTCCAACCAGAAATCGGCGCAAATCGCGATGCCGAACTTCACTCCGTTGAGTTCGAATACACCCGGTTGGGTACCGGCGTCGAAATAGTAAGTCTCGTTAAAGAAGGAAGAATGATTGAGAATCCGCTTGTGATACGTATATGCCATTGCGCCGTTGCGAATTACCGAAGCGGCGTTGTAGAGCTTGCCATCTTGAAAGTGCGAATGGCCGACGATCAACGTGATGCCTTGAACCGCTTGCACCAGTTCCGCCAGGGTTTGATCGCATGATTGGCAAAAGGCTTCGCGCAGTAGCAAATCGGCGGGCGGGTAGCCGCATAGCGCCAGTTCCGGTGTGATAACCAATGCAGCGCCTGCTAGTTTGGCTTGTTCCGTGGCTGCCAGTATCTTGGCGGCATTGCCGGAGATATCGCCGACGGTGCAGTTGATCTGGGCGATTGCGATGCGCATCGTCATCGTGGAGCAAAGCCGCGATTGTGATTAGAAAGGCAACTGCGCGTCCGGTTTGGCTTGTAGGATATTGTGGCGGAAATCTTCCTGAATGCGTCGCAGAGCGGCTTGATTATCGGCTTCGAAGCGCAGCACCACGACCGGTGTGGTGTTGGAGGCGCGCGCCAGGCCGAATCCATCGGAGTATTCGACCCGTAAACCGTCGGTGGTGATGACTTGCTGCGGGCTATCGAATACGGCATTTTTCTGCAATTGCGCGATCAGCGTGTGATTTTCACCTTCCGCCGTGCGCACCTGCAATTCCGGCGTATTGAGACTGTCGGGGAGGTTTTTCAGCGTGGCGGTGATGTCTTTTTCACGGCTCAGCAGTTCCAGCAAGCGCGCGCCGGCGTATAAACCGTCATCGAAGCCGTACCAGCGTTCTTTAAAAAATAGATGTCCGCTCATTTCTCCGGCGAGTAATGCTTTTTCTTCGATAAGCTTGGATTTGATGAACGAGTGCCCGGTTTTCCACATCACCGGTGTGCCGCCGTGCTGGCGGATCCACGGCGCCAGATTGCGTGTGCATTTCACGTCGAAAATGATTTTTCCGCCGGGATTACGCGACAACACGTCGGCAGCGAACAGCATCAGTTGCCGGTCGGCATTGATGATATGGCCATCCTTGGTGACGATGCCCAGCCGGTCTCCGTCGCCATCGAATGCCAGACCGATTTCCGCATCGCTGGTTTTTAACGCTTGAATGACATCCTTCAAATTATCGGGTACGGAAGGATCGGGGTGATGATTGGGAAAAGTGCCATCCACGTCGCAGAACAATTCGGTTACCTGACAACCCAAGCTGCGGTAAAGCGCCGGGGCATAGGCGCCCGCCACGCCGTTGCCGCAATCGACCACAATTTTGATCGGGCGCGCCAACTTGATGTCGCCGGTAATGCGCTGCAAATAGGTTGCCGTGATATTGTGCTCGGAATAATGGCCTGCACCCTGAGTCAGATCGTTGTTTTCAATGCGCAGGCGCAGTGCCTGGATGGTTTCCGCTGCCAGTGTCTGGCCGCCCAGCACGATCTTGAAGCCGTTGTATTCCGGCGGATTGTGACTGCCGGTCACCATGACGCCGGAGTACTGGCACAACTCGTGCGCGGCGAAGTACAACATAGGCGTGGCTACCATGCCGACATCGACGACATTGATGCCGCTTTTGCGGATGCCGCGCGCCAGCGCTTGCGACAACTCGGTTCCGGATAACCGGCCGTCGCGGCCGATGGCGATGGCGGTCAGATTTCTGGCGTGTGCTTCGGAGCCGATGGCATGACCGATTTTTTCAACATTTTCCGCGGTGATCGTTTTGCCGACAATGCCGCGAATGTCGTACGCTTTGAAAATTTCATGAGGAATTGCTTGCATCATCGAGAACTCCTGGAAAGGGAATGATTAATAAAGCGCGGCCAGCTGTCTTTGGTCTGGTGTTATTTGCAACGCTGGTTTCCATGGAAACCAGCCGGTTTTAATGATGCCCTGCGACAGCGCCGCCTTTTAGTATGTAGTGCGTGCCGCAGTAGGGGCAGAGCGCTTCCCCGGTAGCTTCGATGGGGAGAAAAACCCGCGGATGGGAGTTCCACAGCATCATCGCCGGTGTCGGGCAGTGCAACGGCAAATCGTCGGCGGTAACTTCGATTTCTCGGATTTTGTTATTGCTTTGTTGATTCATAAAGATAACTCCAATGTAGCTGAATTAAACTAAAGTAAGCCAATCGGCGCGATTGCTTGCCCGACCTTTGACGCAATCAAAGAACAGGCTTTGTAATTGTGCTGTGATAGGGCCGCGTTTGCCGGCGCCGATGATGCGGTTGTCGAGTTCACGAATCGGCGTTACCTCGGCGGCGGTACCGGTGAAAAACGCTTCGTCGGCGCAATAAATCTCGTCGCGCGTAATGCGTTTCTCGATCACTGAGATACCAAGTTCCGTGGCCAATTCAATGATCGATGCACGTGTGATGCCTTCCAGGCAGGATGTTAGATCCGGTGTGTAGAGTTTGCCTTGCTTGACGATAAAAATATTTTCTCCCGATCCTTCGGCTACGTAACCTTCCACGTCCAACAACAACGCTTCGTCGTAATCGTTCAAAGCCACTTCCTGATTCGCCAGAATCGAATTGGCGTACGTCGTGACCGATTTGGCGCGACACATATTGATGTTGACGTGATGCCGGGTAAAAGACGAGGTTTTGACGCGAATGCCGTTTTCCAGTGCTTCCGGTCCCAGATATGTTCCCCATGACCAGGCGGCGATGGCGATGTGCACCGATAACGTTCTGGCGGAAAGTCCCATTGCCTCGGCGCCGTAAAAAGCAATCGGACGGATATACGCGGACGACAGCTTGTTTTGTTTGACGACATCGCGTTGTGCTTGCATGATCGTCGCCTTGTCATAAGGCATTTTCATCATGAAGATATGCGCCGAATTGAACAGGCGGTCGGTATGTTCCTGCAAGCGGAAAATCGCCGCGCCTTGCACGGTTTCATATGCGCGCAATCCTTCAAAAACACCCAAGCCGTAATGCAGGGTATGGGTTAACACGTGTGTATTGGCATCCCGCCAGGGGACCATTTTCCCGTCATACCAGATTACACCGTCGCGGTCAGCCATTGACATTCAGGAACTCCCGATAAAATTTCTAAAAGGCGCATATTCTAACGTATTTTTTTGATGGCGTTGAAATAGCTATTTTTCTGGCGTGTGACAATTTGTCACATTGCTCATCGTTAGGAATTTTCCGACAATGGCCAAACTTTCACGAAGTGATCTTTCATGTGGCAATAGTTCTTTTTATCTTCTTTTATTGAATTTTCTGGCGCATTGGATTTGATCGGACGGGTTTCTGATTGTTTGCTCAGCAATCAATTTGAATCAAGAATACTACTTACTTATTGGTTAAATTTCATGAAAATTAACAGTTTGAAACTGATCTGGAAGAATTTGCGGGTATCAATCATTTTAG
>JBDHRU010000023.1:0-19419 GCA_039807765.1 Nitrosomonas sp.
TTGGCATTCTCAGACTCCAGTTCACGCAATCGCGTAAGCTCGGATACCTGTACGCCTGAGTACTTGCTCTTCCACTGATAGTATGTGGCGTTGCTAACACCGCGTTTGCGACACAACTCAGCCACCGGCATACCAGCCTCGCATTCTTTCAGTACTGCAACGATCTGGCTTTCTGTAAATCTACTTCTCTTCATCGAAAGCTCCATTATCAGGAGGTTCCGAAATTCTACTGATCTTTGTCTACTTACAGGGGGAGTTTACGACTACACTATATTTAAATGAATAAAATAGGAACTGTAGTAGATTAGCTTAGTTGGTTAATCTACTACACTCCCTATTTTTAAGCTATCACTAATCCTAAGAAAGGACTGTCATCAAGAATACCTATCACTTGAGAATCAGGACCCCAATAATCTTCGATTAAAGTAACCGCATCCTTGACAACAAATTCTTCTAGATAGCTATCTGGATATGGTGTTGTGGGCATATCGCTCAGGGAATCAGATATAAGTGCGGTAAAATCATTCAAGTTATCTTTGGTAATTGGCGGAAAGTTTGCAATCTGTTTAAGTTCATCAATGTCTAGTGAATTGAGGATATTGATCAAGGTTCCAAAAAAAATCGATTCTAAGCTTTCAGGAGCAGCTTTTATATTACCCAGGTGTGAGATGCCGGTTTCATCGGGTGTATATAAACCATCAGCTTCTTCATAGCCATATATAGATTTAAAAAGAGCATCAAACTGACTTGGATCATCTAACGATGTTTTGACTTGCTCGCTCAAACTAGCAGTTGATAATGATCCTGTATGATTATTGAAATTTACCAAATAGTCCAAGTTACCCAAATCGGAATTAAATAATAATTTTACTTCATCGAGTAACTTAGCGCTCAACCCGGCAGATTCAAAATAATCTTTTATTACATCTGCCGAATAGCCTGTGATATTGCTGAGGTGTTGTGTAGTTATACCTAACTCTGAAACGGCGTTATAAATAACCTCAGGGTTATTTATATTTGCCACAATAAAACCTTTTGCTTGCTCAACTGTTATTCCATAAAATTTTAAAACTTCTGGTCCTGTTGCCATGAAATTCTCCTTCAGAATTAAGAATAAATATTAAATTTGTGAAGCTTGCCGTATGTATTTGAATAAATGTGTTCATTTAGATTTATGATGCGATCCGCTATTGTTATTGTGGAATTTTTACCATTTTGTCACGCAATACGGATGGGATATCTTGCAAAAGAACAACATTTGCTTTATTAGGTGCAATTATTGCACCTTGTTTTAATGCATTAAATGTCACATTGACTTCATTGGTATCCAGTGTCCACATTGCTCCGGTAGCTGGATCGACGATCAACAAACCAAGTAGCCCGCCGAACAGAATATTCCCAATATACCAGCCGCCTACTTTGGTATCGACAGTAACGATTTGCTCGTCATACCCTTCTTTCGAAATTCTGACATCATATTTTTTGCCGCTGAAATAACCTTTCTTTTTCTCTAAAGGTAAAGCTGTTGGTGTTTTACCTTCGAAAATTTTTGTACCCGATTCATCGGTGATAATGATTCTTGCTTGATCAGGTGTGCTGCGGACATTTAAAGTTTCAGGAGCGCTCTGGCCCATGAGCGTTGCACAACTCGCGAGCGTGGTTAAAGCGGCTGTAGCTATCAGTCCTTTGTACATCCTCGTATTCATTCTTTTACTTTCCTTTTTTGATGATGAAGAATCATGATAGCGATACGAATGAGGCTAAGTCAGTACGTACATTTACGCATGCTGAGAATTGAGAATGGAATGTGAAGCTGATTTTTCTGCTTGTTACGAGGTGAGACAAAATAAGGAATAGGAGCTCCCATTATGGTGATTTCTTACTTGAAGATTTTATGAGCGATTCACCAATGATAGGGTGATGCTTGCAAATCGGGCTACGTAATAATGCGTATGTTTAGCAGGAATTCAGAAAAGAAGTGTAAATTGAACTGTGCATTTCATTAACGAACGGGGAGATTTTATGAAATCAGGAAATAGAAATTTATTGATCACTGGCCCGGCAGTCTTGGTTCTAACAGTGTGTGCGATCGGTTGGGTAATCTACCAGCAAGCCAGTAAGCTACCACAACAATTAAAGGCTGAAATCAGATCCGATTATCTCAAGAGTAAAAAAAATGATCTTAAAGGCTATATCAAGCTGGCAGAAAATGCCATTAAGCATCTACGGGAACCGGATTTGGATATCTCGATTGAAGAGGCTAAGAAAGAAGCTAAAAGAATTTTATCCAATTTGAAGTACAGTGAAGAAGATGGTTATTTCTTTGTGTATGATTTTTATGGAAAAAATATTGTTCATCCGATTAAGAAAGATTGGGTGAATCAGAATAAATGGGATTATAAAGATAAGGAAGGAAAGTATGTCATACAAGATTTGATAACAACTGCTAGAAAAGCTGCTAGAGGTGAAGGCGATGGATTTGATGAATATATTTTTCATAAACCTTCTGTGATTGATGATATTGGCGGCAGATCAAAACTGGCTTTTGTGGTCGAATTAACAGATTGGGAATGGATATTAGGAACAGGTATTTATCTTGAAGATGTTGATAATTTCTTAGATAGCGCTGATACAGAAGTATTGAATTACATTCATATCTCGATGATATGGATAGCAGGAATTGCATTCATTGGCATGATGGGTCTGAGCTTCTCGCAAAGAAGCATTGGAAAGACTTTGGAACGTCTGCGAATTGGTGCGGATTTACATGATCAAGTAAAGCAAGACTTGGCTTATGTCATTCGCGAGTTAAATAATCAACTGCAACAACCTGGCGAAATAATGCTTTCCAATCCTCGAGGATTTCTTGAAAAGATTCGGGATCCGACGCAACATGCACTGGACTGGATTCGTATCATCATTACCGGTAAAGATCCGAACAATCTCGCATTAATCGATGGCTTAAGTGAAATGAAAAAAAATTTTGAAATAAGGGAGCAGATTCGAGTGACTTTATCCATCACACAAGAAGCTAAGGTTTATGCAAAAAATTTATCAAAAGAAAAAAGAATGGCGATACTGAAAGTAGTGAATGAGGCCTTGAATAATATTCGACACGCTGCCGCAACCCACGTAAATATCGAACTGAAGACCGAAGAATGCAATATTGTTTTGATCATTCAGGATGATGGTGTTGGATTTAATGTGAATCGTGTTAAATCCGTCAAGATGGGATTGGGTCTTGCTAGTATGGAAGCGCGCATCAAAAGAGTCGGTGGACATTTTGCCATTGAGTCATCCGATTGCGGCACAACTGTTGAAGCCACAGTACCGCAGAACTATAACTTATGGAGCTATCTGTCATGTCTACTGAACTATCGGTAAATACCATCAAGTTTTTGTTGGTTGAAGACGATTGGCGTCACAGAGATAGCCTTCTTCATGGATTAGCCAAAAACCCTAATCTGAGTTGCGTTGCCACAGCGGATAGCGGACAGCAAGCATTAGTGCGCTTGGGAATTCATGAGATTGATTTGGTCATTATGGACTATGCATTGAAAGATCATAGCCTTTGGGGGGTTGAGCTTACGAGAGAGATTCACAAACAATTCCCTGAGATAAAAATATTGTTCTGGAGCGCACATATAAGAGAGGTGGATTTCGAACAGGCAAAAGAAGCCGGCGCCAACGGTTATGTTTCAAAAGATAAATCGGATCAGGATGTCATTGATGCAATTCACAGGATTATGCAGGGTGAGCAGGTATGGGCGACTGATGAATTCAAGGTGCCGGATGCGCATGCAGTAAACAAAAGATTAACACCTATGGAAGTAAAGATTATGGAGCTTTTTGCGGAAGGGAGAAAAAACACCCAAATCGCTTATAGCTTATTGGAAATCGAGTACGGAAAAATGACCGAAGATTTTGGAAAGGAGTATGTAATGTCGAACTATGGAGACTTGCGAGATTTTATCGATGAGGAAAAACTAAAGTCCCGTACACGAACGGTGGAAAGGCATTTTGATAATATCAGGGAAAAATTGTGTCTTCGCAACCGGAACGATTTATTCAAGCAGGCTCTTGATGATTACGGAAAACTGGAAATCAGGCGCAGAGATCGCTGAATTATTGGGTATAAGTATCAAAAATGTCGAGAACATTAAAAATAGATTTCGTTCTGAAGAATGAAATTCGTATTGCTGCCCAACTTGGGTGAAGGAAGTTTTTCAACATATCTCTGCTCGTAAAAATCTGAAACGATATGAAACGGTTAATCTTGGATCAAAACCGGGACTAAAAGGAGAAAGATCATGTCATTAGAGAATATTACTAAAATTTTACTCGTTGAAGACTATTGGCTAATTAGAAAGGGTATTAAAGATGGCTTAGGTGAGAATGGAAATCTACGAATTGTCGCGGAAGCTGAGAATAGTCATCAAGCATTCGAGCATTTGCGGTCAATGTCTATTGATCTGATAATTATGGATTATCGGTTAAACGATAACAGTCTTTGGGGCGTCGAGTTGACGAAGGAAATTTTAAAGAAATACCCCAAGATAAAGATTATCTTTTGGAGTATTTATACTCGAGAAGTCGACGTCATCAGTGCGATGAAAGTAGGGGCTCATGGCTATCTATCTAAACAAAGAACCGATAGTGAAATAAAGGAAGCAATTGATAAAGTTATGAAGGGAGAGACTACGTGGCCTATCGACTTAGAAGGAGAGATTCATAAAAAGAAGGGATTATCTCCAATGAAAATGAAAGTTATCGAGCTGCTGCTGCAAGGCATGGGATACAAGCAAATTGCCTATAATCTTTTAATTGATGAATATAACAAAAAGATCATTAACCTAGGTGAGTGTCGCGTACTGGAGGAATTTGGTACATCGGATAAATACATCATGCAAAAATGTACTTTTTCGCGAAAGAATGGTGAAAAACTGGAAAAGCGCAGTAAAATCCGCCTGGATTCGCGTAGACGTACTGTCGAAGGTTATGCCACTTCAATCAAAAAGTGGTTTGGTGCTAAATCACTATGCATGCTCGGCAAGAAAATCATTGAAGAAGGTCGACTTGAATACCGCCGCATTAACTCGAATTAAACTTGCAAATCTTTGTGATTCTTCTTTGGCGGGCTATTAAGTAGTAGTTCAAGCGTGATTTGATAGTAGGGTCTTGCCAAGAGGTGGGATTACCCGGCTTGATAGAGGTGAAACTTTATCAACCTAGCGCCAAAGCGCAATCCGCTGTCATAAGAGGCTGCGAATAGCTTGACTATCCGGCGCCTACAATGGTCATGACATCGGCAGGTTGCATATGTAAAAGCTGGGCTATATTTTCATAGTCGTCTGGTAATGCGGCATCATCCCATCCATTGGCGGAATGCCGAGCTAAATTTACTGCTAAAACAACATTACGGACCCTTTGTAAGTTTGAGTTGTGATCATCCATCAAGGCGATTAACAATTCAGGTAATTTCCATTTGATAGCAAGTTCCAATTGAAGTTGATACAGAGAGAAGCCAAAAATTTTCTCTTGTGCAACAATGCTGCGAAGTGATTTATTTTGTTTTTGTAACTGCTTAATTTTTAACATCTCGACTGGCGAGAAACACCACATAAGCATTTCGGTGATATCGTGCATTAATGCAGCCAGACGTATCTCAGCAAAATGTAGATCATGTAAGCGGACTGCCCAATCAAATGCGTAAGTTGAAGCAAGATTTGCACGATGCGTGGTTTTCAGCAGATAGACTAGTGCGTTCATATTGCTGTGCCCTAAAACTTCCTCAACCAATGGTTTTGCAGGTACGCTCTTTAAGGTGTTTTCAAGCCCGAGCATCAATACGATTTGTTCGGTTTCCATAACGTCGTGTTGTTGGGTTTGGTGTTTGTGCTGCTGCATATAACGCAGCAGCTTTACTGTCATAAGAGGATCATTTTTTACTACGTGAGCAAAGCTGCGGGCATTGAGATGCTGTTCATCTTGCTGGAGAAGCGCCAGATTGCGTGCAGTCTGTTTGAGGACAGGAATTTCTGCTGTGGTAAGAAAATTAACCCAATCTGATAATTTTCTTTGATTGTGTTGTAGCATTTTTAACTCCTGAATTAGACTCGTCAGGAATTTTTTACGACATCTGTCTGTAAATCTTGAGGAAACAAAGAGCTACTCTGCTTTTATATCAATTGCAGCAATTTGTTGTTTTACAGAAGTTTTATATTGCTGATAAAGAAGGTCAGCAGAATAGTCGTGCTAATTCGACGCCAGGATCTTCCGCGCGCATAAATGCTTCGCCGACCAGAAAGGCGTTAACTTGATGAGACCGCATGCGGACGACATCCGCCGGGGTATGGATGCCGCTTTCGGTAACGGTGATCCTGTTGGATGGGATCCGGTCAAGCAGCTTCAGCGTAGTATCGAGGGAAGTTTCAAAAGTTCGTAAATTGCGGTTATTGATACCGATCAATGGTGTGTCGAGTTGCAGTGCAAGCTCCAATTCATCCGCATCGTGAACTTCAACCAAAACAGCCATATCCAGTGAATGGGACAATTTCTCGAGTGCCGCCATTTGTTGCAAGGGGGTATTGAAAGCGTTATCGGATCCGGCACCGAATTCCATCACAAAAGCGCTCACGATCAATAAAATACAGTCGGCACCCATAGCCCGCGCTTCAGCAATCTGATATTCATTCAGGATGAAATCTTTACGCAAAACCGGTAACGAGCAAGCAGCGCGCGCTACTTGCAAGTATTCCGGGCTACCCATAAAAAACTGCTTATCTGTCAAAACCGAAAGGCAAGCGGCGCCGTGCTGCGCATAAGTTTTGGCTATTCCTGCGGGCAGGAACTCAAACGGACTGCCATTTCCGTCGCCGGCGCGTCCGCGCAGTACACCTTTACTGGGGCTGGCCTGCTTGATTTCGGCGATGACCGCTGATCGGCCGGCGTCAATTTTGGCCGTAATTGCTCCCACGAAATCGCGCGCGGGTGATGCGGATTGCGCTTCTTGCAGCAACTGAGCATAAGGTTTCAATGCCTTGGCGGCGCTGATCTCTTGCTTCTTGACGGTAAGGATTTTTTTTAGAATGTCGGACATTATGATCTTAAACAGAATTCCTATGGGTGAACTCCACCAGGTCGTGCAGTTTTTTCAGTGCCGCGCCGCTTTCGATGGCGCGCAACGCGGATTGAATACCTTGCGCAAGCGTGTCGGCAATTCCCGCAGCATAAATTGCCGCGCCGGCGTTCATCAGCACAATATCGCGCGCCGCTCCGGTAGTGTTTTCCAGTACCGAAAGCAACATTGTTTTGGCGTTTTCGCTATTGGTGACTTGAATAGTCTCGATGGACGATGTTTTCAAACCGAAATCTTCCGGTCTGACGGTATAAACGTTTACTTGACCGTTTCTTAACTCGCCGACGCATGTTTCACCGGTGATGGTAATTTCATCCAACCCGTCGCTGCCATGCACGATCAATACATGCTCGCTGCCCAGCCGTTGCAATACGTGCGCCAAGGTTTCAACCAGATCTTCATTGAACACCCCCAGCACTTGCCGCTTTGCATTGGCGGGATTGGTAAGCGGACCGAGAATGTTGAATAAGGTTTTGATACCGAGTTCGCGCCGGACCGGAGCGGCATGCTTCATGGCTGCATGATAGTTGGGCGCAAACATGAAACCAATGCCGATTTCATTGATGCATTGAGCAACCTGGAGCGGTGTTTGGTTGAGATTGACACCGAGTGCTTCCAGAACATCCGCACTACCAGATTTGCTCGAAACCGACCGCCCGCCATGCTTGGCGACACGCGCGCCCGCAGCTGCGGCGACGAATGCCGATGCCGTGGAAATATTGAAGGTGTGCAAGGAATCTCCGCCCGTGCCGCAGGTGTCCACCAAATGTGTGTGATCAGAAACATCGACTTTGCTGGCAAATTCGCGCATTACCTGCGCTGCCGCTGCGATCTCCCCGACCGTTTCCCGTTTGACCCGCAGACCGCTGATTATCGCGGCGATCAGGGCAGGCGAGACATTGCCTTGCATGATCTGGCGCATCAAGGAAATCATGTCGTCGTGCGTAATTTCCTGATGCGCAATAATGCGCTGAAGTGCTTCTTGCGGCGTCATTAAAATACCTTTTTACGATGCGGATTATTGCCGGGTAAGAAAGTTTTCGAGCATTTGGTGGCCATGCTCACTCAGAATCGATTCGGGATGAAATTGAATACCCTCGATCGCAAGTATTTTGTGGCGGATACCCATGATCTCGCCGTCTTCAGTCCAGGCGGTGATCTCGAGACAATCCGGCAGCGTGGAACGCTCCACGACAAGGGAATGATAACGGGTTGCGGTAAACGGATTGGGTAAACCGCTAAAAACGCCGGTATTGTGATGAAAAATAGATGATGTTTTGCCATGCATTAGTTGTTTGGCATGAACAACCCGTCCGCCGAATGCTTGCCCGATGCTTTGGTGTCCGAGGCAGACGCCGAGGACTGGAATGTTTTGGCTGAATTGGTTGATTACCGCAAGCGATACGCCCGCTTCATTGGGGGTGCAGGGTCCGGGAGAAATCACGATCCGCTCGGGATTCAATTGCGCGATTTTATCCAGCGTGATTTCGTCGTTGCGGTATACCGCAACCTTTTCACCCAGCTCGGAGAAATATTGCACCAAGTTGTAGGTAAAAGAATCGTAATTGTCTATCATCAACAGCATCGGTTCTAACTCTTTGTTTGTACTTGCTATCGGTTTAAAATTGTTGCGGGGGTGATTATAGCAAATACCGAATGCCCGTGCCCGCGTGCAGCACGCGATTTTACCAGCTCAGCCGCAGGGCGAATATTGGAATCGTAATTATTTGAACAGTAATTGCTATTGCCTTAATAATTCATTAAAATTACCGGCTTTTCAACCTTGTCTCACCACATGGAAATGATGGGAGACTTTACCCAGAAGGAAATTATGCGACATTACGAAATTGTTTTTATTGTTCATCCCGATCAAAGTGAACAAGTACCTGCAATGATCGAGCGTTATCGCGGCATTGTCACCGCGAAAAACGGTAAGATTCATCGTGTGGAAGACTGGGGGCGCCGCCAGCTTGCCTATCTGATCCAGAAAGTTCATAAGGCGCATTATGTGCTAATGAATATCGAGTGCAATCAAGAAGCGCTGGATGATCTGGATCATGCATTCAAATTCAGCGACGCTGTACTGCGGCACCTGACCATTAAGGTCGATGGTCCTATCACGGAGCCATCGGTGATGATGCGCCAAGAGGAAAGAGAAAGAGCGAGTGCTGCGGGAGCAAGTGCTGCGGAAGCGAGGAGTGATGAATTGGAATCGGATGATCTGCCGGAAGGATCCAGCGCCTCTGCGTAAAAAAATTGCAATTGGAATGTAACCGCACCGTCATTTGTGGAAAGATTGTCAAACTGGGCGTTCTGCGCTATACACCTGCCGGAGTGGCCGTGATTGAATTTACGATCAATCATGCATCCCGGCAAAAAGAGGCCGGTGTGGTTCGGCAAATAATATTGGATGTTCTTGCGGTTGCATTGGGACCATTGGCTCTTACCATTGCCGGGTTCAAGATTGGCAGCATGGTCAAATTGACCGGATTTCTCAACAAAAAGAGTTATATGAGCGCGCAATTGGTTTTACATACCGAACATATCGAACTTATTTAATCAGACAACAGGAATTAACATGACACGTTTTACCAGACGCAAAGACAGCAAGGATAAAGAAAGAGAAAAGAAAGCCAACCGCCCGTTATTCAAACGCAAAAAGTTTTGCCGTTTCACCGCGGAGGGCATCAAACAGGTGGATTATAAGGATATTGGAATATTGAAAGATTTTATTAGCGAAAACGGTAAGATCATTCCGGCCCGTATTACCGGTACGACTTCTTCCTATCAGCGCCAGCTGGGTACAGCGATTGAGCGTGCGCGTTTTCTGGCGTTATTGCCTTACACCGACCGCCATTAAGGAGTAATTACAATGCAAATCATTTTGATGGAAAAAGTGACTAATTTAGGGCAGCTGGGCGACGTTGTTAAAGTCAAAAGCGGTTTTGCGCGCAATTATCTGATTCCGCAAGGAAAAGCAAAACGTGCAACGGAGCAGGCCATTGCCGAGTTTCAATCCCGGCGTGCCGAATTGGAGAAAAAACAGGCAGCCGCTCTGGCTGCGGCGCAAGCGGTTGCGGACAAACTCGATGGACTGCTGGTGCAGATTACACAAAAAGTCGGCAGTGATGGCAAATTGTTCGGCTCGGTAACCAATGCCAATATCGCCGAAGCGTTGGCCGGGCTTGGTTTTTCGGTTGAAAGGTCGATGATTCGCATGCCAAATGGACAATTGAAGCAGGTTGGCGATTACCCGTTGGCTGTTGCGCTGAGTAGCGATGTAGTCGCCAACATCACCGTATCGGTATTGGGCGAAGCCTCGATGTAACCCGCATCGTTTCCAAGCTGTTGTTTTTTTAAAAAAGGACTATCGCGATAGTCCTTTTTTATTTGTCATCAGTAAGTGATAAAATCGGGCATTCTTCAATTGTGTTTCCAAATCCTATGGTGCAATCACCGATCAGTCTCCATCAAGAGCAGTATCTCGATCCCTATAAAACGCCGCCACACTCAATAGAAAGCGAGCAGTCGGTGCTGGGCGGGTTGATGCTGGATAATAACGCCTGGGAAAAAGTGGCCGACATCATCACCGACAGTGATTTTTACCGCCATGATCACCGTCTGATCTATCACCATATTTGCAAGTTGATCGAACAAAATAAACCGGCCGACGTGATTACCGTAGCGGAATCACTGGAAACATCCGCGGAATTGCAAACCGTCGGCGGCCTGGCTTATATCGGTACCATCGTACAGAACACGCCATCGGCAGCGAATATCAAACGTTACGCGGAAATCGTCCGGGAACGCGCCATCATGCGCAATCTGGCGCAAATCGGCGTACAAATTACGGATTCGGCGTATAACCCGGCCGGGCGTTCCGCGGCGGATTTACTTGACGAGGCGGAAGCCAAGGTATTTGAAATCGCCGAGGAAGGCGCGCGCGGCAAAGAGGGTTTTATCGACATCCAGCCGCTTTTGAAACAGGTGGTAGAACGGATCGAATTGCTCTACAGCCAGGATAATCCGAGCAATGTTACTGGTATTGCCTCCGGTTTTCACGATCTTGACCAAAAGACCTCCGGATTCCAACCGGGCGACCTGATCATCGTGGCAGGCCGTCCCTCAATGGGTAAAACTGCGTTTTCGCTGAATATCGCCGAGCATGTTGCGCTGGAATTAAACAAACCGGTGGCGGTGTTCAGTATGGAAATGGGCGGTGCGCAACTCGCTATGCGGATGCTGGGATCGGTCGGTAAGCTCGATCAGCACAAAGTGCGCACCGGTCGCTTGGATGACGAAGATTGGCCGAAGCTTACGCATGCGCTTGGGAAGTTGAACGAAGCGCCTATTTTTATTGATGAAACCGCTGCACTGAATGCCCTGGAGCTGCGCGCACGCTCTCGGCGGCTATACCGCCAGTACGGCGAACTGGGTTTGATCGTGGTCGACTATTTGCAACTGATGTCATCCGCCAGTCAAGGAGAGAACCGCGCCACGGAAATTTCGGAAATATCGCGTGCTTTAAAAGGGTTGGCGAAAGAACTGAAAGTGCCGGTGATCGCGCTGTCGCAGCTGAATCGCAGCCTTGAACAGCGCCCCAACAAGCGGCCGGTGATGTCCGATTTGCGTGAATCCGGCGCAATCGAACAAGATGCCGACGTGATTCTGTTCATTTATCGTGATGAAGTATATAACCCCGATTCACCCGACAAAGGCATCGCGGAAATCATCATCGGCAAGCAGCGTAACGGCCCGATCGGCAAAATCGATTTGACCTTCCTCGGCGAATACACTCGTTTTGAGAGTCATGCCCGGCCGGAATATTATTGATCGCGTCTTGAAGGCTGTTGTTAGAGCCTCTCATCTGTACGTTCGTTAATGTGAAATTTCCAGCCGGAAGCATGCACAAACAATGAACAAACCATTTGCCATAATTTTTCCAGAAAACCAACCTAGAAGAGGTTTCTAAGGATTTCCGGTTGGTTTGAATAAAATGCATTAAAAATGATAAATAAAAGACTTTTTTCCTTTGTTTTTCTAAAGTCAGAGATCGATTCATTGCGGTCTTTGCAAGAGAATGTCAGCAAAATCGATGTGAAGGTTGTGCTGGTATGCCTGGTTGTCGCTTTTTCCCTCACGTGTACCGAATACCTGGGCGATGCCAACTATCTGATCGCCGTTGTGCGCGATCTGAATCTAACCGGACTGGCGCAAGCCTTGAGTCATATTCTGCAACAGCATGCCAATGCGCAACTGCATCAGTTGATTTACTGGGCGTCGGTAATTATTTTCTTCTACTTTGTTTTCCCGGCGGGCATTATTCTGTTTGTGTTCAAGGAAAGTCTGGTGGACTACGGATTGCAACTGAAGAATGCCGCAAAAGGTTATCCGCTGTATCTCGGCATGTTGGCGGTCATGGCGCCGCTGGTGTTTTATTTTTCCGGCAGCCAGAGCTTTCTCGATCGCTATCCGTTTTATAACGTAGCTCGAAATGAAAGCCTGTTTCCCAATTTCGTTGTGTGGGAAATCGTGTATTTCCTGCAATTTCTCGCATTGGAATTCTTCTTCCGTGGTTTTATTCTGCATGGCACCAAACAGCGATTTGGGTTTTATGCCATTTTTGTCATGGTGATTCCCTATTGTATGATTCATTTCGGCAAACCGATGCCGGAAACCATCGCCGCGATCATCGCGGGTGTTGTTTTAGGGTTCTTGAGTTTAAAGAGTAAAAGTATCTGGCTCGGTGTTATGATTCACTGCAGTGTTGCACTGACCATGGATTTGTGCGCGCTGTATCGAAAAGGACTGTTTCAGGATAGTGAGATGATGAGTGGAATATAAGAACGTGCGCTCGGATCAGCAAAACCGTTTGCTGCGGCTATTGCTATTTCTGCTCATGATGATCGCCCTGAGTAGCTGTCTGTCGCCGATGGCTCTCAATCGCGCCGTGATTGCGTATGACGAAGCCGTTACCGATGCGGTTTCGCAGCAATTGTTGATCAATATCGTGCGCGCTCATCATCGCCAACCGATCCACTTCACTGGCGTATCTAACATTGCCGCAACCTTTAATTTCCAGGCGAGTGCGGGCGCTACACCCGCATTTGGCGGATTGGCGGGAGCAACCATGCTCCCGATTTTCGGCAGCAGCATGGCGGAAAGTCCGACTATCAGCATAGTTCCGATCGAAGGGGAGGAGTTCACCAAGCGGCTGCTGGCGCCATTTTCGCAAAACAAATTGACGTTGTTGTTGCGTCAGCGTTTCGATGTTGATTTGTTGCTGCGCATGATGGCGCAGGAAGTGCGCATGCTGAGCGCAAAGCAATCAAGCGGCGTTTATCGCAATAGCCCGATGGATAAAACCGGCTATGAAATGTTCCGCCGTGTGGTGCTGCATTTATCGGCGATCCAGGATTTCAACCAGCTGTACGTCGAACCTCTGGCGCTGATCAACACTTGGGTTATTCCGGCTAACACGATCACAGCGGATGGTTTTCAGGCGCTGCAAAAGGAATTTATCGTGCGCTATAACCCATATGATAATACCTATACGTTGCGCAAGCATGTGGCTGGGCCGATTCTGATCACTAACTATGATCTCAGTATGTTGTCCGATGAAGAACGCGAAAGACTGCATCAGCAGGTGGGGGGCGGCGACAGCAGCGATATCGCGTTTGACATCCGCGCCGGGTACTATGGCGGTGAGTGGCCGATCAGCGGTGTGTTCCGTTTGCGAAGCTTTCATTCGATACTCGGTTTTCTCGGCAAGGCGCTTGGTGAGGAAATGGGCTACCACGTCGACAAAGATCCACGCACACCGCCGATTCTGGCCAACGAGAATCCCGACTTGACTATGGAATTTGTGGTATCCGATACGCCACCGTCGGATGTCGATTTCTCCATCCGCTGGAATGGTCGCTATTACGCGGTCAATACCAAAGGCCCCTATGCGCGCTGGAACCGCGACGCCTTTCAGCTACTATTCCTGCTGTTCCAGATGACCGTGACCGATATCCCGCGTGTCGGCGTGCCGAGTATTACCATCGCAAAATAAATACCTATTCTGAAACGGTGAAACTTGGAAGAATAGAAAGAAGCGGTTTATGAGTATTGAAAACTGAGAGGTTGGCTAAAATTCGAGTTTTTAATACTTCCTCTCGTGTTACACCGTATATCCCCTTATATTTGTAGGTAAATAGCTACAAAGAAAATAAGCGCAATGCTTATTCATTAATAACGCCAATCACTCTAATATGAAAAACGGAGGGTAATCAAAAGATTTCCCATCGATCAATTAATTTGAAAGGAGTTATAAAATGAGCGTAAAAACAATGACGTTTTTTACAAGCATCATGATCATGATTCTTTTTTCACTGAGTGTGATAGCAGGGGAAAGCCATCTGGTTCACGCCATAAAGCATGCTGAAGCTGCATCAGCTGCGGCTGATGGCAAAGCAGTTGCCGAACATGCCGAGAAGGCGAAAACGCATGCCATTGATGCAAAAAATGATAAAACCTCTAAAAGCGATCCCAAACATATTGATGAAGGCATTAAGTGCTTGGATGATGCGATCAAAGAAGGCAAGGGCGGAAATACTGACGCAGCCAAGAAAGCTGCCACAGATGCTGTAAGCCATTTCAAGCAAGCTACATCCACACCCGCACCAAGGCAATCGTCCTATTAGCTTCAGCACCCTAAAATACGGTGAATTACGGGTTCACCGTATTTTTTCCATTCATTTCCAGTCGATGTAGCTGTCGCAGTTACCGAGTTTTTGGGCTTTCTGCTCAAAGCCGCCGATTCGATACTGACCCAATCGTGGGAAAGGGCAATGCGCGGTTTTTGATTTCTTCCAGGCCAGTGCCATGTAGTCTCCGAACGTCCAAGTATCGCCTGTGGTATGATTTTCCGTCATTATCAGGAGCAGGGTATGCGCGCTATTTTTCTGGATTTCGGTTCCGTCACCCGCGGCGATATGGATTGTACTGCGTTGGAGCGGGCGATTTCGCCGTGGCAGTTTTATCACGACAGCACCGAGGCGGAAGTGGCGGAACGCATCCGCGATGCCGAAGTGATCGTCAGCAACAAGGTAACCATCAGCCGTGCCGCGATCGCAGCGGCGCAACGGCTCAAGCTGATTTGCATTGCCGCGACCGGTTACAACAATGTCGATCTGGCGGCCGCGGCCGAACATGGTGTGCCGGTGTGCAACGTGCGCGGCTACGCCACGCCTTCCGTGGTGCAGCATGTGTTTATGCTGATGTTGAATCAGGCGCGGCATTTTTCCGACTACCAGGTGCTGGTGAAGCATGGCGGCTGGCAAAAGAGCCAATTCTTTTGTCCGCTCGACTATCCGATCATCGAGCTATCTGGCAAAACGCTCGGCATCATCGGTCATGGCGAACTCGGGCAGGCTGTGGCGCAAGTCGCGCAAGCGTTTGGCATGCAGGTGCTGATCGCGGAACACAAAAACAAGCCGCCACGATCCGGCAGAATGGCTTTCGACGATGTGCTGCGGCAAGCGGATTTCGTCACGCTGCATTGCCCGTTATCGTCGGAAACGCAGCATATGCTTAGCCGCCGGGAATTTGAGCTGATGAAGCCATCGGTGTATCTGATCAATACCGCGCGCGGCGGGTTGATCAACGAAGCCGATTTGTTGCAGAGTTTATCCAGTGGACAGATCGCCGGAGCAGCTATCGACGTGATTCAGGGCGAACCGCCCGGGCCGGATAACCGGATCCTGTGTGAACTGCCGCCGAACCTGATCGTTACACCACACATCGCCTGGGCTAGCCGCGAATCCCGGCAGCGTTTGCTGGATCAACTGGCGGGCAATATCGATAATTTTTTTCAGCACCAGCCCTTTAATCAGATTACTGATGCGCTGAGCCGCTAGCCGGTGGGTACAAAATTCGGGAGGACCTCATGCAACAATGGATTTTTCTTGCCATCGCTATCGTCAGCGAAGTGATTGCCACGTCGTTTCTGAAAGCAGCCGAGGGGTTCACTCGTTTGTGGCCGTCGCTGATCGTCGTCATCGGTTATCTGCTGGCTTTTTATCTGCTGTCGTTGACACTTAAAACGATCCCGGTCGGTGTGGCGTACGCGATCTGGTCCGGTGTGGGTATCGTATTGATTGCACTGAGCGGTTGGTTGTTCCTGGGGCAAGCGCTGGATACCCCCGCACTGATCGGTTTGACGCTCATCGTTGCAGGGGTTGCCGTGATCAATATGTTTTCCCGCACGGTTACACACTGATGCGCCGTTACGCTTTGCCCAGATCGGTTAAAAACTGATCCAGAATTTCTTTTCTGGCGTGCGGCATGATCACGACATGCGCGTAAGGTGTGAGCTGCCCACCGTTCTCCAGCCGCATGGTCGCCAGTGAATAACGGTTCACCACGGCTTCATCAGGTCTCTTGAAATAAATGATATTCGAGCGGTCGTTCGCCCTTACCGGTTGCAAGTGAGGATAGCGGCTGACCATTTCTTTCAGCAGATAAGCGGTATTGTCCAGCACCACTTTGGCATCCACGGTTTGTTGCGCAAAGGCGGATTCCGAACTGAAGAAATAGAACTCGGCCGGTTTGACGGCGTCGCGCGAACAGGTGATCGTGCCGGGTACTTGCTGGATATATTCCGGATCGTGGATTTTGCTGAATGGCACCAGGAACGATGCAAAGTTCGTCCGTGTGGTAATGAATAGCCCGGCGGGCGATGGAAAGCCAAAAAATTTATGGCACGAGACGGCGATCGAGTCGTAGCGCTGGCGTTTTTTTCCGGTGACCGGATCGGCTGCTTCATGCAGCAGATCGGTGGCAAACGGGGTGTGCGGCAAATAACCGCCAAACAAGGCGGCGTCGAGATGCAGATACGATTCCCGGCCTTTGAGTTTGGCTTGGATGTCGTCAACCGAATCGATCGCACCTTTGAAGGTGGTGCCAATGGTGGCGACGACTAGAGCGGGGTGATCGCGATGGGTGTTCAATTGCCGTTTCAGGTCGTCCGCATCCATGCTGCCGTCGGGACGGGTTCCGACTACCACCCAGTCGAGATGCAATAAGTCGCGCAGAATCTGAATCGAGTAATGTGCTTCCGCTGTGAAGTAGATTTTCGGCATGACACCGGTGCGGTTTTGCAGAATCGTACGCCCCATGTAAAGTCCGTGCATGTTGCTGTCGGTACCGCTGTTGCTGAGAAACCCCCAGATATTTTCGCGTGCAAATCCATATATCGCGCCAAAGCGGTCGATCAGTTCTCTTTCGAACGGATGGCTGTTAAAAGGAATGTGGCTATGATCGTATGGGTTGCCGACATTATTGAATGCAAACTGGTTCAAGCCGACATGCGCAAGCTCACTGCGCCACTCGAAGAACGCTTCCGGTAGCGCCGTCATGTTGATCGGGTAACCGAGAAATTTATCTTTTTGCCGCATGAGATTTTGCAGGGTTTTTAACGTGGCAGGCGTTTTGGGTTGCGAATGACGATGGGCCAGCGGTTGTGCTGCCAGCGCTTGGGGTGAGCATACAGCCGCTACGGCCGTTGCGCCGGTCATGCTCAGAAATTGGCGCCGGTTCATTAACATGATCAAGCCTCCTGAACAATACATCCCTTAGATACTTGGTTGCGCATAAGGTTTCTTTATGATCTTGCGCGTGGATTGCCTTGAATTGGCGGTGGAACACCGCTATCTTAGTATTTTTTCTGTTGCTGCTAACGGTTGTAGGTATGAATAAAGCATTTACCAAGGAAAACGAAGACAACGATGAACCCGACGATACGCCGAAACTACCGCAGGGGGTGAAGAACTATATTACCCCGGCAGGGTATCAGCGGCTCAGGGATGAATTCGATCAGTTATGGAAAGTGGAGCGTCCGGAATTGGTCAAGACTATTACCTGGGCGGCATCCAATGGCGACCGCTCGGAAAATGGTGATTATATTTACGGCAAACGGCGCTTGCGCGAAATCGACCGGCGCTTGCGTTTCTTATCCAAACGGTTGGATAACGCCGAAGTGGTCGATCCGGCGCAACGCGGTGAATGTGATCAGGTATTTTTCGGCGCCACCGTAACCGTGTGTAATGCGCAAGGCGATGAGTATATCTACAGCATCGTCGGCATGGACGAGGTCGATCCCAGTCGTGGACGCATCAGTTGGATTTCACCGTTGGCCAAAGCATTGTTTAGGGCACGCGAGGGCGATGTGGTGCCGCTGCACACGCCGGGTGGGCTGGAAGAACTGGAAGTGGTGGAGATCCGATATGAGGCATTGTGATGTCCGTTATCGATAGATTTTTAACTGGACAGAATATCACCATCAACATACAGCCACACGCCATCTTCCCGCACAAATCGGCTGATTTCGTGCAAGCGATAGGCGCGGCCGTTGATTTTGTAACGTGCAACGAACTCCACGATGGCTCGATCCGTAGTGGTTTGCTCATGCCGTTTGATGATGGTCAGTCCAATCCACTGTTGTGCCGGTTGTCCGGTCAATTCCAGCGACGCCGGGCGCGTATCCGAGTGCCAGGTTGCTAGCAGATAATCTTCACGATTCAGTATATAGGCGCTGTAGCGCGAGCGCATCAGGTTTTCCGCGGTAGCGGCGGTTTCGCCCTGATCCAGATAGCGACCGCAGCAGTCTTTGTAATGCTTGGCGCTGCCGCATGGGCAGGGTGATGTTTTCAAATGAACGCTTGAGGTATTCATATACAATGACGCAGTTTATTCGCCGTGTAATTTATCACAGTCTGTATGAGTATCGTGCTGACCAATACCGTGAATCCTTCGTTGCGCCGGATCGCGCATCTGGACATGGATGCATTTTATGCATCAGTCGAGTTGCTGCGTTATCCCGAGTTGCGCGGCTTGCCGGTAGTGATCGGCGGACGGGACGAACATCAGCCGGTGATGCAAGCGGACGGCCTACGGCGCTTTTTCCGCTTGCGCGATTACACCGGGCGCGGGGTCATCACCACTGCCACGTATGAAGCGCGCGCATTGGGTGTGCATTCCGCCATGGGGGTGATGAAAGCCGCGCAACTGGCGCCGGATGCGATTCTTCTGCCGGTTGATTTCGCTATTTACCGTCATTATTCGCGTTTGTTCAAAGCCGCCGTCGCCGGCATTGCTTCACACATCGAGGATTCCGGTATTGATGAAATCTACATCGATTTGACCGATTTACCGGATGAGACGCTGCCGCTGGCGCAACGTATCAAGCAGGCGGTGAAGAAGGCCACCGGACTTTCTTGTTCGATCGGTATTACGCC
>JBDHRU010000201.1:0-4064 GCA_039807765.1 Nitrosomonas sp.
TCGAGAATCTCGCCGAAATCCATGCCGGCGGCGCTGCCCATGGAAATGATACTGGAAAAACCGACGTCGTTGGGTTTGGCCCAATCCATGATGGCCGTGCAAAATGCGCCCGATTGGGAAATCAGCGCCAGCCCGCCCGCTTTGGCGCCGCCATTACTGAAGGTCACGTTCAAACCTGACGTAGGACACAGAATACCTAGGCAATTCGGCCCGATCAGCCGCACACTGTGACGCCGGGCATTTTCAACCACGGCCTGTTCCAGCGCTGCACCCTGCGGCCCGGTTTCCCTGAACCCCGCCGATAACACCAGTGCGAAGCGCACGCCGCGTTTGCCGCACGATTCGATGATGTCCGGCACTGTCGCCGCGCGCGTGATGATCACCGCCAGATCGACCGGCTCGGGAATCGACTCGATCCCGGCATAGGCCCTCACGCCTTGTATTTCGGCGTAGTTCGGATTCACCGCATAAAGCTTGCCCTGATAACCGCCTTCCAGCATGTTGCGAAACACCACACCGCCGACGGAATCCATGCGGCTGCTGGCACCAATTACCGCCACGGAGCGAGGGGAAAAAAGTGAACTGAGATAATGCGTACTCATAAATTTATCCGCCTTAATTGATTAAATGACAGACAAAAGACGCGAAGATTTTTGATTGTAACCGGAATTAGTTCGCTCCAGCCGGTTATTCCGATTTAACCGTATTTCTTGCGGTTACGGCGCCGCCGGTTATGCGCGCGACGCAGCTCATCCTCGGTCGGCGGAGCAGGTTTTTTGTCGGCATAAGGATTGTGGCCGACCTTAAAATCGACACGCAGCGGCGTACCGGTCAGTTTAAAAGTTTCGCGGAACATGTTTTCCAGATAACGCCGATAGCTATCCGGCACATGTTCGAGCATGCTGCCGTGCACGATGATCAGCGGCGGATTGGAGCCGCCTTGATGCGCGTAGCGCATTTTCGGGCGCGACACACCGCCGCGCGGTGGCGGGTGTTTCGCGACTGCGGCGATCAACGCGCGTGTCAGCTTCGGTGTCGGCAAATGTGTCATGGCCGCGGCATAAGCAGCGTCAATCGAAGGCAACAGATTCTTCATCCCGCTACCGTGCAGTGCGGAAATATAATGCAACTGTGCAAAACCCAAAAAAGCCAGCTTGCGGTTCAATTCGCGTTTGATGGTGTCGCGCTGGTAGTCGTCCAAGCCATCCCATTTATTCACGACAATCACCAGCGCACGGCCGGTTTCCAGAATAAACCCGGCAATATGTGCATCCTGATCGGAAATTTCATTACGCGCGTCCAGCACCAGCACGACGACATTAGCGTCTTCAATCGTTTGCAGTGTTTTGATGACAGAAAATTTTTCCACAGTTTCATGCACCTGGCCGCGGCGGCGTAATCCGGCTGTGTCAATCAATGTGTACTGTTTATCTTTGTGAGTAAAATCGATATAAATGCTGTCGCGCGTCGTGCCCGGCTGATCGAATGCGATTACCCGCTCTTCGCCGAGCAGCGTATTGACCAATGTGGATTTGCCGACATTCGGGCGGCCGACGATAGCGATTTTGGGATGTTTGCTTTCCGGTTCCTCCTCTACCGCATCGGAAAAATCCGCCAGCGCCAGATCCGCGAGTTCCTGAATGTTATCGCCATGCATAGCGGAAACTGCATGCGGATCGCCCAAACCCAATTCGAAAAACTCAGCCGTGACGACAGCGGTCGCCATACCCTCGGTTTTATTCACCACCAGCAGAATTTTTTGCCCGGACTTGCGCAATTGCTCGGCGATGATTTTGTCATGCGCGGTGACACCCTGGCGGCCGTCGACGATGAACAATACTTTGTCCGCTTCGTCGATCGCTTGCAGCGTCTGTTGCGCCATGGCGTGCAAAATGCCGTCTTTGACGACCGGTTCGAGACCGCCGGTATCCATGACCAGATAGGGTTTGTCCCCCATCCTGCCTTGACCGTAATGCCGGTCCCGCGTCAAGCCGGGAATATCTGCGACGATGGCGTCACGCGTGCGCGTCAGGCGGTTAAATAAAGTCGATTTGCCGACATTCGGACGGCCAACCAGAACAAGGGTAGGTTTCATGATTTTTTGCTGCTACCGTAATGCGTTATGTGCTGCCAAGTGGAGAAAATAAAACGACTAGAATTGCGTGCTGAAAGCGTAAACACCGCCGTTGGCTGTCTGCACCGCAAAACCATCCGGCAGCAGGCTGGCGGCATTATGAATCATACTGCCATCGGTGGCGGCGCGGGCGATCAAGGCACCGTCATAATTGCGCAGCAAATTGACATAACCCTGATCATCTCCCACCACAATATATTGTCCGGAAATAACAGGGCGAGTAAGTCTCTTGCTACCCAGCCGGCCTTGTTTCCACATACCGGCACCGCTCAGTAAATCGTAAGCGGCCACCACGCCATTATCCTCAGTCACGTACACATAATCATTGTCCATTACCAGACCGGCGCTGCTGGAAGATTCGCGCGCCCAAATCGGTGCGCCATCGTTAATGGCGAAGCACGCGACACGACCACGATAGGCAACCGCACACACTAGGCGGTCATTGATCACCGGTGCGCTGGTGATATCCGTCATGCGCTCCAGCTCAGTCACGCCGCGCGGCTGGGAAACGGCGGCTTCCCAGCCAATGTTACCGTTGAATAAGCTCATCGCAACCATTTTTCCACCTGGAAAACCGGCAAAAATCGCACCATGCGCCAGCGTTATTCCAGCTGTGCTGCGCACTGTCAATGATGGCGTTGCACCTTGATAAATCCACTTGCGCTTACCATCAATGGCATCGAGTGCGAAGATGCGGCCGTCGACAGTACGCACGGCCACGACATTATTTTGCACTTGCGGCGGACTCAGGATTTCGCTGGTGACCGACGATTGCCATAACATGTGACCGGATTCGTTAAAAGCCAATACTTCTCCCTTGAATGTTCCGATCAGAATCAATCCTTCGCCAATGCCCACACCGGCGGAAAACCTGTTTTGGGTTTTGACCTGCCACTCTTGCTTACCGGTCGCGGCGTTATATTTGGCCAGCTTGCCGGCTTCATCGGCAACATAGACCGCGCCGTTGTCGTAGGCGGTATAGAAGGAAGCGATCTCATTCTCGCTGACTTTATCTTTCCATTTCAGCGGAATACGCTCAACCGCTTTTAAAGCAGCCAGTTCTTCCTTGTCATAGATGATCGGCTCATCGGTGATCATCAGATCGGATATCCCTGTGCTCATCGATTCAATGATGCGCATATCCAAAGGATTCATAGTACTGCACCCGGACAGCAACCCTGCGCAAATCAACCCGCAGTAAAATAATCGCCCGAAGGATCGGGCGGAATCCAACAGGAGAGTCACTGTAATGCGTAAACTAGTCGGAAACACCCAATGCATCCAATTTCATTTGGACGATATTGAAATAATTGTTACTTTTGCTCAATTTGTCGATCGCCTCCTGGTAGTTCAGCTTGGCTTCGGAAATTTTACCCGCCGCAACCTGAATATCGCCCTTGCGATCCAGATACAATCCGGCAAAAGCTTTGCCATGCCCGGCGCTCAACGTTCGTAACGCTTCGTCGTACTTACCCTCGTCGAGCAAAATACCGGAAATTCTCAATCGCGCCACATCGTGCATTTCCGTTTCCTTGGCGTGATCGATAATCCACTGCAGATTTTGTATCGCGCGCTTGTTATTACCCGCTTGCATATCCGCTTGCGCAGCGATCAGCGCCGCGCGGGGCGCATAGCCACTGGCAGGGTATCCTTCTTTCAGCAATTGTGCCGCATCGTTGATTTTCGCCGCATCGCTGCCGGTTTGCACTTGCTGCAATAAAGCGTACAGATCGGCTGCCTGCAACGCCTGCTTCTGCTGATAATACTGCCATGCCTTGGTACCCCCGGCCGTTACCAGAATCGCCGTCAACACGATGGTGATGGCATTGCCGTATTGCTTCCACCACGCCGCGAGTCCTTCAATTCTTTCCTGATCATCATGAGTGTATGCCATGGTATTTTCCTAATTAACGCCAGTTTATTGAAAGTG
>JBDHRU010000202.1:0-4064 GCA_039807765.1 Nitrosomonas sp.
ATGCCGTCAAGGCGTTGAGTAAACGGTAGGCATGCGGTAGATAAGCGATGAATGCCATCGATACTTTCCAATTTGCCTTCCGTTCGTTGATGGCGCATCGTTTGCGCACCTTTTTGTCGGCTTCCGGTATCGCGATCGGTATTGCCGCTGTTGTGTTGCTGACGGCCATCGGCGACGGCATACAACGTTTCGTGCTGGCGGAATTCACGCAATTCGGCACCAATATCGTTACCATCACGCCGGGCAAGATCAATACGCACGGCGGCTCGTTGGGCGCCATCGGCAGCGCGCGGTTGCTGACGATTGAAGATGCGATTGCGTTGAAACAAAGCCGCTACGCGCGCTACACCAATGCCAGCGTGATCGGCAATGCGGAAATCCGCGCGCAAGGCCGCAGCCGCCGCGTAACGGCATACGGACAAGGCCCCGATTTTGCCCGGGCCTTCAATATGCAAGTCGAGACCGGGCAGTTTCTGCCCGATGACGATCCGCGCAATCCGCGCGCATACGTCGTGCTCGGCGCCAAGGTGCGCAACGAATTGTTCGGCGATGCCAATCCGCTCGGCGCTTTGTTGCAGGTCGGTGCAACGCGTTTTCGCGTCATCGGCGTGATGGCGCCGAAAGGCAATGTGCTCGGTTTTGACTTGGACGACACCGTTTTCATGCCGACGGCGCGCGCTTTGGAGGTATTCAATCGCCAAGGTGTCATGGAGATCAACTTTTCCTATCATCCGGATGCGCTGGTGCAAGTGGTGGTCGACGACATCAACCGCATCCTGATCGCGCGGCACGGGCGCGAAGACTTCACCGTCAAGCCGCAACAGCAAATGCTCAGTACGTTATCCACCGTGTTGACGGTGCTGAAGTTTGCGGTTGCGGCGCTGGGCGGTATTTCACTGGTCGTCGGCGCGGTCGGTATGATCACGTTAATGCATATCGCCGTTTCCGAACGGGTGTCGGAAATCGGTCTACTCACGGCTCTAGGTGCGACGCGCGGGCGCATCCGCCTGCTGTTTTTACTGGAATCGACCGCATTGTCCACCGTCGGCGGTTTGGCGGGCTTACTCATCGGCGCAGGTATCGCCGGATTGCTCAAACTGCTGATCAGCGGATTGCCGGTGAATATCCCGTGGAATTTTGTGCTCGGCGCGGTGTGCCTGTCGATGCTGATCGGCTTGATTGCCGGTGTGGTGCCGGCCATGCGCGCGGCAAAATTGAATCCGGTGGATGCCTTGCGCACGGATTAACCGTTCTTTGCTTGAGCAGGTGCGGCGTCACGGCAAAACAGAACGCCGTTCGCTTTTTTTCGATTGATATATAATCGCACGCATTCCATTCATGCAAGGGTGCGGTGTGCCGGAATGCAAACGAAGATCACGCTCTGTAGCCTTTTAGTGCTGACTCATTTCGGCATTGCGTCGTGCTATGCGGTTAACTTCACTTATAAGAACGGCCCCAGAATCAAAAGCGACGACGGTAATTTCGAGATCGGCCTGAACGGCCGTGCCCACCTCGACGTGCACTCGCTCTATCCGGATCAGCCAAGTGCAAATTACCCTGCATTCGGTAGCCAGCTCTTGAGCGGCAGTGACAATGGCGGATTCAATTGGCGCAGAACCTACGCCACTGTCACGGGAAAAATTCACGGCGTCAATTTCAAATTTGAGAACGACTTCGCGGTTAATGAAACTATGCCTTTTCCGCATAGCCTGCGCGAAGCCTGGGTGGCCGCCAAATTAGGACCGGGGCAACTGACCGTCGGGCAGTTCAAGGCATACCGGGGTTTGGAAGAGATCACCAGTTCCAATGAAATTACCATGATGGAACGGCCGTCCACGTCATCCACCGGGATCTACAGCGGACGGCAATTTCTAACCGGTATCGGCTATCGGGGGATGGTGAGGGACAACCTGGGTTTCGGCGTTTACGTGATGAGCTTGGCGCATTTCGGTTTGCCGCTGGAGGGTATCAATTACGGCGGGCGCGCTATCTGGCTGCCGATCGACAAATCAAGCCATATTCTGCATTTGGGACTGTCCGCCAGCCGGGATACCGCCAACCGAGATTCGTTGCCAGCGAAGATTGCCGATGTGTACGGTGGACGCGAAGGTGTCAGCAAAACGCTGGGCGTTGCCGGCGCGAGCGCGGGCGCGCCCAGCCACAACAGTCAGTCGACTTTCGCCGCAGAAGCGGCATACGCCATCGGTCCGCTCAGACTGCAAGGCGAGTATGCGCTTTCCCTGCTCGACAACACGCACCAAGTGAACGGCAGAAACAGGGATTCCACCATTCAGGCTTTCTATGTGCAAGCCAGCTGGTTTGTGACCGGCGAAACTGCGCTCTACAGAAAAGACCGCGGTGCTTTCGGCAAGCCGCAGCCGGTCGGCAAATGGGGCGCGCTGGAATTGGCCGGGCGCTATGATCTGGCGGAAAATTTCTCACAAAGCCTCAGCGCCGATCCATGTAAAACCAGCACGTCGAAATGCCAGGTCCAGATCATTACCTTGGGTATGAACTGGTATCCCAACGCGAACATGCGCTTTATGCTGAACTATTACCTGACCGATGCGGTGATCGGTAACGCCGGTCCCGACACGCCGACACGCGCGGATCATCTGTCAGCCCTTTCTTTCCGCACGCAAATCAATTTTTAAAGTACTAAGTAAGATACGAAGTAAGATAAAATGAATCGCGCTATTTTCTGATCCACCCCCTAATACTTGAGGAGACCACTCATGCGCATTTTTCTCGCTTTATTGACAACTTTTTTGCTCGACCCCGTGTTTGCCGCCTGCAACAGCGAATTGCTCAATCAGAATTTCCGCAAACTGGCCGGAACCGATACGGTGAATTTGTGCGAAGCCTATTCCGGCAAAGTGCTGCTCATCGTCAACACTGCCAGCAAGTGCGGTTATACGCCGCAATACGAAAGCCTGGAGCAGCTGTACGAAAAATATGAACCGAAAGGGCTTGTGGTATTGGGTTTTCCGTCCAACGACTTCATGGGGCAGGAACCGGGAACCGAAGCGGAAATCCAGGATTTTTGCCGTCTTACCTACGATGTCAAATTTCCGATGTTTGAAAAAACCGCCGTGAAGAAAGGCGATGCGCACCCGTTTTATATGCGGCTGGCGGAATTGTCGGGCACTTATCCGACGTGGAATTTTCAGAAATACCTGATCGGTCGGGATGGCAAACTGATCGCGCACTTCACTCCGCACACCAAACCTTCCGATCCGGCGGTAGTGTCAGCAATCGAACAAGCTTTACAGCAATAATGCGATGGATCGGGAACCTGATTCTTCAGATAATTCAGGCGAACAGAAGCCGGGAATCAGCATTGCCTCGATCCTGGGGCTGTCGCTGTTCTTGGGATTGATCGTCGGCGCCGGGGCTGGTGTATCGCAAATTCTGCCGGTGACGCTGATTTCCGCTATCATTCTCTACTTTAACCGAGACAAAATCGCCACCTCGGGAACACCAGAAAAAGGCGCGCGGAAAAGCGCCAAACCGGCGCAAGGCACTTATGTCTGGCCGGAATTGGGGCAGTTTGCTTGCACCATTTCAACAGGACCGTATCAGCAGGCGATCGAGCAGTTGGTGCAGGAAAATGACATCGATTTTAAAAACGCTGCAGCCGCGCAACCGCACATTCTGAGAGCCTATCTGATACCGGATAACAGTAATCCCTACGATAGCGATATGATCTACGTCAGCATCAACGACCGCACCGTCGGCTATCTGGATCGTGAGCAAGCTCGCAATTTTCACCGCAAACTAGAAGAGAAGAAGCTATCGAATCAGGTCACCGCGTGCGGCGCAGTTGTAGCCGTAATAGGTGACGGTGTGGTGAATGGTGGATACAGTATAAGATTGGATATAGAACTGATTGAATAATAACTAATTGATGCAGCCTTTTTTAATTACTACTCAATTAGTTCGTTTTTGACTGCAATCAGCGGGAGATTGATTAATTTGTATTTTGGAACCTTCAGCCGCCGCATTCTTGCAGGCTAGATCAGTCAATGATTCCTTGATAGCCATAGCATGGTAACTTTTTGTAT
>JBDHRU010000024.1:0-19355 GCA_039807765.1 Nitrosomonas sp.
TTTGGCAGCTGTGTTTTTCTGGCTGTGATCTGGCAGCAAAAAAGCATTCTGGAAACGCCTTGGATGATGCGGCTGGAAAAGATATTCCCCTGGCTCGCGGGCATCATCATCGCCGGACTTACCGGCATACTGGCGACAACCACCAGCGACGCCACCGGGGATGTCGCGAACGCCTGGAATCCCGCGGTTTGGGTGGAAATCGTGCAGCAAACGCAAATCGGCCATATCTGGGCGGCACGGATGCTGCTGGCGATTGTACTGTTTTACGCAGTGGTGAAAATGCAATCTTCCATCCGCACGCGTGGCCATTATGTCTTATGGGCGATGCTTGCGGCTTTGCCGCTGATCGCGGGTACCCTGATGAGTCACTCCAGCGCCGATGAGATGTCGTTCACGGCCATCGCGCCATACGCCATTCACATCCTGCTGGCGGGAATCTGGTTTGGCGCGTTACCGGCGTTTTTGCTGATTCTGTTCAATCTGCGCAAGGAACTCGGTATCACCGCGACGCAAACAGCCGTCGATTATCTGAAAAAATTCTCCGCGCTTGCGTTGCCGGTGATGATTTTGCTGATGCTCACGGGTGTGGTGGTGACGGATCGCCTGGTCGATGAAAAATACTACGCATTGGTCTCCAGTCCTTACGGTTGGTTATTGAATATCAAACTTGCCATTCTGGCGGTCGTTCTGGTGATCGCCTACCAAGCACGCAATCGCTGGCTGCCGCTGCTTGGACAGAGAGAAAATGAATCAGGGGATGAAAGCAGTGTGCATTTACGGCAATGGGTACGCATCGAATTCGTGCTGGCGCTGCTGCTGGTGTTGTTTGCCACCATTCTGGCTAATACGCTGCCGGCCAAGCACGCCATGGTCGAGAACTGGCCGTACCCGTTCCGTTTCTCGATCGATGCGACCTGGGACGAGCCGAACGTGCAGGATAAAGTGTGGTCGGGCCTTGTGCTGTTTGCGCTAGCGCTGGGCACGGTTTGGCTGGGCATCCGCTTGCATTGGAGCCGTGTGGTGAAGATTCTGGTACCCGGCGTGCTCGGGATCAGTTCACTGGCATTGGCGCTGCCGCCTTTGGCAGTGGAAGCATTTCCGGAAACATATAAAAAACCGGCGGTGCCGATCGATGCCATTTCCATCGTCGCCGGTGCGCATCTGTTTGCGGACAATTGCGTCAACTGCCATGGTCCGCAAGGCAAGGGCACCCAACCGGTCGCCGATCCTGACTTGCGCGATCCGACCGACCTGTTAACTCAGCAACATACGGCGAAATACACCGTCGGCAACGTTTTCCACCAGTTGTCGTATGGCATTCCGGGAACCGAGATGCCGGGTTACGCGGATAAATTGTCGGAAGAAGAACGCTGGGATTTGATCAATTTTCTGCACGCCATGTCGCGCGGTTTCGATGCGCGCTTGCTTGGCAGCATGATCGTTCCGGAAATGCCGTCGGTTGCATCGCCGGTGTTCAACTATACCGCGAGCGATGGTTCCAGCGGCAATCTGAAGGATTTCCGTCTGCAGAAAAACGTGCTGCTGGTATTGTTCGCCTGGCCGCAAGCGAAAGAACGCTTTTTCCAGCTCGCCGCGTCGTATGACCGGATCCGCGATCTTAATACCGAAATACTGGCAGTGCCGATTCACCCGTTGACCGGCGAGCAATTGCAGCAGATCACCGCAATCGCGCCATTTCCGGTCGTTACCGAAGGCTGGCAGGAAATCAAGGATACCTACTGGTGGTACCGGCGTGTCCGAGTCGTGCCGGATTTGTCGGGCAAAGGCATGTTCCCGCAACACATGGAATTCCTCACCGACCGCTTCGGCTACCTGCGCGCGCGCTGGGTGGCGCAATTTGAAGGTTTTGGCTGGCAGAATGTCGGCGCCTTAACGTTGCAATTGACACAACTGAACCAGGAAGGTGAAATCATGCCGCCGCCGGGGGAACATGCGCATTAAATTTCTCTGGTAAACAAGTGAATTTGCTGCGACTATTCCCTATTATTGAATGCAATCGATTGATGATTTCTTCACAATGACGAGCGCATGATCGTATGCATCAGGCTTTTCCGTTGATCAACTAGGTAGTATTCAGCAGGGGGTGGCATATGATGAAAATGGATCGAAGAGTGCTGCGGTTTACTGTATTTTTAATTTCCATTTGTTTTGTGGCAACGCTCGCGGTATCCGGTTGCGCGGTAAAACTTGTCAGCGGTTATGATGAGGTTACTAACAGAGCGATAACCGATCTGCAACAAAAAACAGAAGCGCACCTGGCAACACTGGAATCGGTAGAAGGCTTACCGGAGTGCGTATATGAGAATCACAAGCAGTTTTACGATCAGTCCAGAATGGATATTAATGCAATAGCGGTACGTGCTGCGGCAATTCCGAAAAATAGCATCATAACGAAAGAAATCACATTGCTTTCCGGTAACTTGGATGATCTCGAGAAGCTTCACAAAATTGCGTGCTTATCCAAGGATCAAATCACACTTGTGCGCTCGCATTTCGATACCAGTTATACGGCGATTCTTAAGCAGCTGGAGCTTGCCAAGCGTGGTGGTGCATAAATCTACATTGAATGAGTCCTCTGAGGAGAAAAGTATGAACTTGGATGCGATTAGCCTTGGCAAAGATATACTTGTTGCATTGAATGGCAGCCTTATTGAGAAATGGCCCGATGTCAAAGAATATGGCGAAACTGAAGCTAAAAAGCTCGCACAAACTTTGGTGATGATTGGAACGCTGAAAGCCACCGGAAAAATCAATAAGGAGCAAGCTGAGTTGCACTTGGAAATGCAAAAAAATGCAACGCGCATGGTGCTGATGACGATAGAAGGTCTAGGTGTTCTCGCTGCGGAAGGAGCGATCAATTCGGCGCTTAATGCAGTGAAAGATACCGTCAATAAAGAAATCGGTTTTGCACTACTGTAGTCGCGCGTCATGTGATAAAGCATGTCTGTTTCTGCGCGAGTAATCTTTGGATTATTGGATCGAGTATCGCCGGATTTCTAAGCGGATATTTGATTACAAAGTATTTGACTAACGGCGATTGGGATTGAATTTGTCGAAATAACTGTCGCTGTCCGTTGCATTCGGATTCCAGTTCGATAACTATAAAAAGGAAAATGAATGAGGTTGTTATTTTTGCCATTTTGGGCGCTTGTCTTACAGAGCTGCCAAATGATTTCCGGTAATCAACATCTCCCGCTCGACGTTAAATTGATTGGTGTGTGGGCGGGTGAATATCTGGAAGAGGGTGGTACTTTGAAGCGCTGGAAGCAAACACGGAATGCCGACGGCACTTATGTCATCGAATTCAGTTTTACGGAGCAAGATGGAGCGGCAAAGGATTTTACCGAGTCTGGCCGGTGGTGGATAAAGAATGGGTTGTTTCATGAGATTGCTTTGCCTGAAAAGGGACATCCGGACAAATACCGTTATTCCTTCAAAAAGAAGGATTGTGTCAGCTTTGAATTGGTGGAAAGCGAAGGATTCGCTGAAGAGGAAGATCGTTATACTTTCAGCGAATGCCTGGAAGCGGATTCACCGCCGGCAAATTTCAGTAGCTCGATCTAATCTCCGGAGTATTTCTTTTTTCGCGATGATTTTTCTCTGCCGCGGTTTTCCCATTAACGATCAACCATGGCAGAGAAATGCGGTTATCAACGCATGTGCGCTTCGACGAAAGTGGTTTCCCGGCTAAAATCATCCCAGATATAGGCTGGTTTGACAAAAGGGGTAGTGGGTACCAAAAATGTTGCAATGTCAAAAGCGCCGCTCAATGAACGGCCAATAGCATTGGCGATTCCAGTAAGAAAACCGACAGTCATGCCATGAACAACGCCATTCCGGTTACCAACGATGGTGATCGTTTTGGGTATTTCAGCGACTCCAGTCACTGCATTTGCAATGCCATTGCCCAATTTTTCAACCACTTTGTCCGGATATTGATCAGCCAGTGCAAGATTAGGCGTCGCTAAAGACAATATAAGCGTGATGAACAAAGACAAAGCTCGAATCATTTTCTTCATGGTAAATCCTAAAATAATGAATAAAATTACGCATTTTACCGAAATGCCGGATTATTTTCCTATTTACCGTTTTGTTTGACCGGTTGTTTCAGGATGGCAAGAATTCTCTCAACTTCACGTTCAATGCGACTTCCTGGGATTTCCCGTTTTTCCAGCTCCATTCTGATCCTGTAGGCTATTTCCAAAGCAAGCAGATCCATTGTGTTTTTGTCACCTTTTTGCGATGCCGTCTGATACTCGGTCTGGAACCGGGTGATGGCTGCCATCATGGTCTCGTTATTAAGATTCAGACTGGATAGCGTGGATTCCAATTCGTATTTCAGATTGCCGGGTATTGCCGGCTGCGCTGCTTGGGATGCTTGTTCCGGTTGATAAGGTATGTATTTCGGGATCAAAACCGAGATCATGAATAGCGCGGTACCTAATCCCACAGTGGCTGCTACAAATTGCCAGAGCTTATATTCTTTTCCGCGCAGTTTGATTGCGTTAATTCGTTTTACACCAAACCAAGCTTGGATACCTATTCCTATCAGAAACAAAAGGGCGCCAAGTGACATAATGACAGGTACTATCGGGTGCACAGTTATACTCCTCTATTCTCATCGTAACGTTCAGTTGCAGTTTGCAGAAAAATTAGATTTTGCCGTCATCTCGAGTCGCTGGTTGCTGGTGAATCAGCCGACCCAATTGCTGCCTTATTTTAGCGTAATATGATACTGAGTTATTGTTCGTTTGGTAAGTTGGAAGGTTGTTTTACCCGAGTGTTTATTTATGCTGCCGGTAACTCGGGTTTTTGAGCACTGATAATTTTATCACCAGTAAAAAAACCGTAACTGGCGGTGGTTACTCATAAGTTTGGTGAAAACGAGGCGCACGGAACGCAGCAACCGAGACATATCACAGCCCGATAGGCGAGGGCGCGAGTGCCGCGCAACGAAATGATTCGCTCGTATAGTCAATTAATCAGTGTTTCCTTAGAAAACTATTCATGTGGAGGGCTATTGGCCCATTGCTGTCCTGCGGTGATGAAATATGTGATGTACGATACGGATTGATCGGGTTTTCTCAGCGCCAGATACAGCTTCTGAAACAGTCCTTGATTGCCGATTTGGATTTTTTTGAGATTCAACCCCTTGCTTTTGATATCGGCGAGCCATTCCGGCAGGATGCACACACCACGGTTAAGGGCGGTCATTTGCAGCATGATGTCGAGCGATTCGATGGGTTTCAGTTTTTCCGGTTCGAGGTGTGCAGGGGTCAGGAAGTGCGTGAGGATGTCGAGCCGTTCCAGCGGTACCGGGAAGGTCAGCAGCGTTTCTTTACTCAAAAGCTCCGGTGTGATTTGCGGTAAACCCGCCAGCGGGTGATCGAGTGTCGCCAGCAGCACCAGTTGGTATTCCGCGAGCACTTCATAGTCGATGCTGTCTTTGCGCACTAGGTCGGGCGTGATCAGTACGTCGATGTGGTGATTCAGCAAACCTTCCAAGCCCGAGAATTGAAATTTCTGTACGATGTCGACGTCGATGCCGGGCATTTGCCGCATATATTGGCCGATCATGCCGGTGAGCCATTCGAAGCACGGATAGCATTCCACACCGATGCGCAAGATGCCTTGGCGGCCTTCGCCGTAAGCTTGGAGAGTTTGTTCCGCTTGCGTGAGCACCGGCAGCACTTGATTGGCGGCTTCCAATAGCAGCTTGCCCGCCTGCGTCAGGCGCAGGCTGCGGCCTTCGCGTTCCCATAGCGCCACACCCAATTTCTTTTCCAGATAACCGATTTGATGCGATAGCGCAGGTTGACTGAGGCAGAGCGCGTTGGCGGCTCCGGTCAGGGTGCCGTTAGCGTGCAGCGCTTGGATGATTTTCAGGTGGCTGTGTTCGATCATATATGAGGAAACCTTATTGGAGCGTTAAAACTTATCATTATTATTTATTATTCATCCTTCATACAATAGCGCCACTTTGATTAATCTTGGAGTGGTGATTTATGGTAACGACACACAATCTTGGATTTCCGCGTATCGGTAAAAACCGGGAATTGAAATTTGCTTTGGAAAAATACTGGCAAGGTGAAATTTCTGAGCAGATTTTACGGGACACGGCAAACTCGCTGCGCTTGCAGCATTGGCAGAATCAATCGCAACTGGATTGGATTCCGGCTGGCGATTTTTCGTTGTACGACCATGTGCTGGATACCAGCTTCATGCTTGGAAATGTCCCCGAGCGGGTCAGCGCTTTGACGAGCAGCGAGCTGGACAGTTACTTCCGTGTCGCCCGCGGGCGCTCGGCTGCGGACAAATCCGCGTGCAGTTGCGTGCATGCCGGCGAAATGACCAAGTGGTTCGATACCAATTACCATTACATCGTGCCCGAGTTTGCCCGCGATACGAAGTTCTCGTTGAATGCGAGCCGCTTGCTCGAGCAGATCCGGCAAGTGCAGCAAATCCATGCGCACGTCAAACCGGTCATTCTGGGGCCGGTGACGTATTTGTGGCTGGGAAAATCTAAGGACGACAGCGAAAAACTCGATCTGCTCGACGATCTGCTGGCGGTTTACGCGCAATTGCTGGGTGTGCTCAAAAATGCCGGTGCTGAGTGGGTGCAAATCGACGAGCCGGTACTGGTCATGGAGCTGTCGCAAGATTGGAAGCATGCGTTGCGCGCGGCGTATTACCAATTGCAGGCAGCGCCGGTTAAATTGCTGCTGACGGCGTATTTCGGCCAGCTGCAGGACAATTTGCAACTGGCATGCGAACTGCCGGTGGCCGGGCTGCATCTGGATGCCGTCAGCGCGCCGGATGAAGTGGCCAAGGTGATCGACTGGTTGCCCACGCATAAAATCCTCTCGCTCGGTGTCGTGAACGGCCGCAATATCTGGAAAACCGATTTGACCGCGGCGCTGGACTGGCTCGGGCCGGTGCACGCGCGTTTGCAGGACCGGTTGTGGCTGGCGCCATCCTGCTCGTTGCTGCACGTGCCGGTTGATCTGGATAGCGAACAAAAGCTCGCTGCGGATATTCGCTCGTGGCTGGCGTTTGCCGTGCAGAAACTCGATGAAATCGCCATCCTCGCGAAGGCCTTGAATCACAGCCGGGCCAGCGTTGCCGCAGCGCTCCGGGAAAATCAGGCGGCCATCGCCAGCCGCAAACAATCGCAGCGCGTATACCGGGCGGACGTCGAAGCGCGCGTGCTGAGAATCAGCGATGCTATGAGTAACCGCCGCTCGCCGTACCATCAGCGGGCGATCGTGCAGCGGGATCGATTCCGTCTGCCGCTGTTTCCCACCACGACGATCGGTTCGTTTCCGCAGACGCAGCATATCCGGCAAACGCGCCGCGATTATCGTGCCGGGCAGTTGTCCGAAGCGGATTACCGCCAGGCGATGCAAAAGGAAATCGAGTACTGCTTGCGTGAGCAGGAGGCGCTGGGATTGGACGTGCTGGTGCACGGCGAGCCCGAGCGCAACGACATGGTGGAATATTTCGGTGAGCATCTGGATGGCTTCGCGTTTACCGAATTCGGCTGGGTGCAGTCGTACGGCTCGCGCTGCGTCAAACCGCCGCTGATTTATGGCGATGTGGCGCATGCGCAGCCAATTACTACGGAATGGATCCGCTATGCGCAGTCATTGACCAGCAAACCGGTGAAAGGGATGCTGACGGGGCCGGTGACCATGCTGAACTGGTCGTTTGTGCGCGACGACCAGTCACGTTCGGAAACTTGCTTGCAACTGGCGCTGGCGATTCGCGATGAAGTGTTGGCGCTGGAGCAAGCGGGCATCCGCATGATTCAGATCGACGAAGCGGCATTGCGCGAAGGATTGCCGCTGAGAAAGTCGCAGTGGCAGAGTTACCTGGACTGGGCTACCCGCGCCTTTCGCATCACCGCAAACGGTGTCAGAGACGAAACGCAAATTCATACGCATATGTGTTATTCGGAATTCAACGACATTATGGAAGCGATCGCGAGTATGGATGCGGATGTGATCACGATCGAGACATCGCGCTCGGATATGGAACTGCTCGATGCTTTCGATCAATTTCAGTATCCAAATGAAATCGGTCCGGGCGTGTATGATATTCACTCACCCAATATTCCGTCCGTCGACTCGATTATGCAATCGATAAAAAAAGCCGCACAGCGTATACCGCCCGAGCGGCTATGGGTGAATCCCGATTGCGGACTGAAAACACGTAATTGGGACGAAGTAAAACCGGCGCTGAGCAACATGATTGCCGCCAGCCGGCAACTGGCTGATCGCTTGGATGCCGTATAAGCCAAACATGGTCGTTTCTAGAGCTTCCCTAAATTTGACTTGCCGGTGTTATTTAGCGATCATATGCAGCACTTTATCTATCACGGTTTAAAAGGAGTAATCATGACAACCAATACCCTGCTCAAACAAAAAATCAGCGCCATCATCAGTGAAAAACATTTGCTCAAGCATCCGTTCTACATCGCTTGGACTGAAGGCAAATTGACCAAGGAACAATTGCGTCATTATGCTGAACAATATTTTTACAACGTGCTGGCGGAACCGACCTATTTGAGCGCGGTGCATTTCAACACCCCGCACATTCATTCCGAAACCAACAGCGGTGACATCAGCGTGCGTCAGGAAGTATTGCGCAATCTGATCGACGAAGAACACGGTGAAAAAAATCATCCCGCATTATGGAAAAATTTCGCCTTTGCCTTGGGTGCGAACGATAAAATCCTAGCCAATACAGCGGCATTGCCGACCACCGAGAATCTAGTCGACACCTTCCGCGATATTTGCTTGAATCGTCCGTTCTATGCTGGATTGGCCGCATTGCACGCATTTGAATCGCAAGTGCCTGATATTGCCGCGGTGAAAATCGACGGCCTGGCTAAATTCTATGGCATGAGCAATCCGGAAGATTACGAATTCTTCTCGGTTCATCAAAAAGCCGATATTTACCATTCGCAAGCCGAATGGAGCATCATCGAACGCTTCACCGATACCCCGGAAAAACAAGCCGAGGTACTGGCCGCAACCAAGGAAGCGTGCGATGCATTGTGGGGTTTCCTGGACGGCATCCACGAAACCTATTGCAGCAACCTGATTTGCGAAGAAAAACAAGCAGCGACAGTACACTAAGCTTGTAACAACCCGCTTTCAGTCTTACAATCAGCCCGGAACGGACCCAATTTAAGGGGTGTCTGTTCCGGGCTTGTTAATGATGAATCCGATTTTCATGATCTCATCGTCATAAAAATTTCTCTACTTTAAATCGCTTAAATCCATGTCCATACACGATCAATGCTGTTCGATTGCACCGTATTTCAAGATCGCTGAGGGTCAAATTAATCAGTTCAAACAACTGTGCGAGCAGTTTGTTGCCAGAGCAAGTAGCGAGCAAAAGTGTCTCTACTATGGCTTTTGCTTTCATGGTGACGAAGCTTATTGCCGCGAAGGATACGAAGATGCACAAGGTTTGTTGGCGCATTTGGACAATGTAAATGATTTGCTGAAACGAGCGCTTGAGATGGCTGAGATCGTCCGTTTGGAGATCCATGGACCCGAGGAAGAACTGAAAAAGCTATACGAACCGTTAGCGCAGTACAATCCACAGTATTTTGTGCTGGAATACGGTTTCCGGCGGTAATTTACCGTTTGATTAAGCCCTTGTTTTGGATATTTGCTTCAATCGCATCCAGCATCATTCCCGCCACATTAAATCCTGTCTGCTGGGTGATTTCCTGCATGCCAGTTGGGCTGGTGACGTTGATTTCGGTCAGGTAATCGCCAATCACATCCAAACCGACCAGCATCAAACCGCGCTGAGCTAATTCAGGTCCGAGCGATTCCGCAATTTCTTGGTCGTGTGGCGAGAGCGGCTGCGCTTTTCCCGTGCCGCCGGCAGCCAGATTGCCGCGCGATTCTCCCGGTTTGGGGATACGCGCTAAAGCATAGGGTACGGCTTTGCCGCCGATCAACAGGATGCGTTTGTCTCCCTGCGCGATCTCGGGGATGAAACGTTGCGCCATGATGGTTCGTGTACCGTAATGGGTCAGTGTTTCGAGGATCACGCTGATATTGTGATCGGCGCTGTGCACGCGGAATACGCTGGCGCCGCCCATGCCGTCGAGCGGTTTCAGGATGATATCCCGGTGCTGCGCGAGAAATTCCCGGATTAAGTGCGCTTGGCTGGTTACCAGCGTGGGCGCGATCCACTGCGGGAATTGTGCGATCGCGAGTTTTTCGTTGTGGTCGCGAATCGCGTGCGGACTGTTAATGACGAGCGCGCCTTGCGTTTGCGCCAATTCCAGCAGATACGTGCTGTAGATGTATTCCAGATCAAACGGCGGGTCTTTGCGCATCAGCACCGCATCGAAGTGATTCAGCGCGCTAGGCAGGCTGTCGCCTGTGCGATACCAATGACCGTCTTGATGCGGTGTGTCTGTCAGCGTCAAGGAACGACAGAAGCCGGTGACTCTGTTATCGAGCAAAGCGAGGTCATGCTGATAGAGCACATCAATCTCATGATTCCGGGCAAATGCCTCGCGCATCATCGCATAGCTGGAGTCCTTGGCGGTTTTGATCGAATCCAGCTGATCGATGATAAAAGCGAGTTTCATGGTTGCATTTAAGCCGGTAGCGGCGGCTGCGCATGCGGATCGGTTTGCTCCAGTTCCAGTGCGGCGGCTAACAGCGCCAGACGAGCGACAACGCCGTAGGCATAAAAGCGGTTCGGGATGATATTCGGCTGCTTGGCGTTGGCTTCCAGACAGGTGGTTTCGAACGCCAGCGGTACAAAATGCATGCCCGGGGCATTCAGGTTTTCGTCGATGCCGCGCCCGGTATGCACGCGGTAAAAACCGCCGACGACATAGCGATCGATCATGTACACGACCGGCTCCGCTACCGCCTGATTGATCGTCTCAAAAGTATAGACGCCTTCTTGCACCAGTACATGGGAAACTTGCAGCCCCTCTTTGACGACTGCCATTTTGTTGCGCTGTTTGCGGTTGAGATTATAGATATCTTCGCCACTCTTGACCGTCATGATGCACATTCCGTAGGTGCCGGAATCGGCCTTGACGATGACAAAGGGATCTTCTTTCACTTCGTACTGCTGATATTTTTTCTTGATCACCGAGAGAATCCGGTCGATCGCCGCTGCAACGCACTCTACGCCTTGTTTTTCCAGGAAATTGATTTCCCCGCATGAGGAAAAACGTGGATTGATCAACCACGGATCAATGCCGATTAGATCGGCAAATTCCTGTGCCACGCGATCGTACGCGGCAAAGTGCTCCGATTTGCGCCGTGTCGACCAGCCGGCATGCAGCGGCGGGATAACCGTTTGCTGCAAGCCCTGCAGAATCTCCGGCGCGCCGTTCGATAAATCATTATTCAGCAGCACCGCACAGGGATCGAAATCACTGACGCCGAGCTTGTTGTTTTTACGGGCTATGGGTTCAAGTGTGATGGATTGCCCGTCCGGCAAATCAATCCGGGTGGCTGCGGTCACTTCAGGCAGCAGCGTGCCGAGGCGCACGTTCAATCCGGCGCGCTGTAAGATGTTTTGCAGCGTTGCGATATTCTGCAAGTAGAAAGTATTGCGCGTGTGATTTTCCGGGATTAGCAAGATGCTATGTGTGTCCGGGCATATTTTTTCAATCGCACTCATCATCGCCTGGACGCACAGTGGAATGAATTCCGGGTTCAGGTTATTAAAACCGCCGGGAAATAAGTTGGTATCCACGGGTGCCAATTTGAAGCCGCTGTTGCGCAGGTCGACCGAACAGTAAAAAGGAACGGCATGCTCGCGCCATTTGTTTCTCAACCAATGCTCGATGGTTGGCATGGCATTGATGATACGGCTTTCAAGATCGAGAATGGGACCGCGCAGTGCGGTTGAAAGATGAGGTACTGGCATTTCCGTGTGAAGTGTTAAATCGCCGCGATTATAGCATTATGTCTTGCGCGGATTGTGAAGCGCGTTATCCTGAAGTATCTTATCGCTTTTTGTCCAAAACGATTTTTTGCCGCTATGTTTAATCCCTTGCAGCCTGTACTCATCGTGTTAGCCGTTTCGGTATTGGCTGTAGTTGTATTTCGCTCATTGCGGTTACCGCCGATGCTGGGCTATTTGTTGGCGGGGGTGTGTATTGGACCTCATGCGTTGGGTTGGATTGCGGATTCTGATGAGACGCGCCATTTGGCCGAGTTCGGCGTGGTATTTTTGATGTTCAGCGTAGGACTGGAATTCAGTTTGCCGAAGCTGATCACGATGAAGCGCATTGTTTTTGGCTTTGGCACGGCGCAAGTGGTTGTCAGTATTGCTGTCGTGATGGCGATTGCCTGGATACTGGCGCTGGATTGGCACGCCGGATTGGTGCTGGGTGGTGCTCTGGCTATGTCCTCAACCGCGATTGTGAGCAAAATTCTGACCGAGCGGGCGGAGCTGAATTCTACTCATGGCCGGCAAGTAATCGGTGTGCTGTTGTTTCAGGATTTGGCGGTGATTCCCTTATTAATCATCATGCCGGCTTTGGCGATCGAGATTGATAGCGATACCAGCGATTTTGGCTTGATGCTCTCGATGGCTGCGCTGAAGGTAGTTGCAGTTCTGACATTTTTACTGTTTTTCGGGCAAAAATTGATGCGCCCTTGGTTTCACGTGGTTGCGCGGCAGAAATCCTCGGAATTGTTCGTACTCAACGTGTTGCTGGTTACGCTCGGGATTGCGTGGTTAACCGAATTGGCCGGCCTGTCACTGGCGTTGGGGGCGTTTCTGGCGGGTATGTTGATATCCGAAACGGAATACCGCTATCAAGTGGAAGATGATATCAAACCTTTCCGGGATATTTTACTCGGGCTGTTTTTTGTCACGATCGGCATGTTGCTGGATATGCAAGTTGTGATTGAGAGCTTCGTCTGGGTATTTGTAATCCTGGCAGCACTCATGGCGCTGAAAATAGTAATCGTTGCCGGATTATCGCGCTTGTTTGGTGCGGATTCCGGCGTTGCGGTCAGAACAGGGATGAGTTTGGCGCAAGCAGGAGAGTTCGGATTCGTGTTATTGGCGCAAGCCGGTGAGCTCCGCTTGATCGAAAATCCGATTCTTCAGCCGGTGCTGGCGGCGATGGTGTTGTCGATGTTCATTGCCCCATTTTTGATTGAATACAGTGAATCGGTGATTCACCGTTTTTACGGTTCGGATTGGATGTATCGCGCTATGCAAATCACTTCCATCGCCGCGCAGACCATGGTGGCGCAGAGCCACGTGATCATCTGCGGTTACGGGCGCAGCGGTCAAAGCATATCACGCATATTCGAGCAGGAATCGATACCATTTATCGCGTTGGATCTTGATCCGCAGCGTATCCGGGAGGCCACTAGCGCAGGGGAAGCGGTGGTATACGGTGATGCGGCTCGGCGCGAAGTATTGATTGCCGCCGGTCTGATGCGCGCGAAAGTTTTGGTGATCAGTTATGCCGATACCGTTTCCACGTTAAAAATTCTCAAGTATGTCCAGGAGTTGCGTCCGGATCTTGCCGTTGTCGTCCGCACGCGTGATGATTCTGACATCGATATATTGAAAGAAGCCGGCGCTACCGAGGTAGTCGCGGAAATCATGGAAGGCAGCCTGATGCTGGCGTCGCATGCCATGATGTTTGTCGATATATCGACCGGGCGGATTTTGCGCCGTATCCGGCAAATCCGCGAACAGCGTTACAGCTTATTGCGCGGTTTTTATCATGGCGTGACGGATGAGGCAGAGGATGGCAGTGATAAATTGTTACCGCGTCTGCTGACGATCACTATTATCCAAGGTGCGGCTGCGATCAATAAAACGCTGGGCGAGCTTGATTTGGCAAGCCTGAATATCGAAGTCACCGCAGTGAAAAGACGTAATATCCGTGGATTATTGCCGACTGAAGAGACGCGCCTGGAACTTGGCGATGTGATTGTTCTCCGTGGCACGCAAGAAAATCTCGCAGCGGCGGAAATTAAGTTGATACAAGGTTGAGAATTATAGATAAAACCGGTTTTAACCAAAGGAACGAAAAATGGCGCAATCTGAACGTTGCTGCAATTAATCGCAATCCCATTTATTTAGTAAGGCTTTGATCGTCACAAGCCACTAAGAATAGACAGTTTTCCTTAGAAAGTGTATATTCCCCGTTCCGTCCTTTTCGCTGTATTTATAGCAAAAGGCAGATGTTGGTAATCGTGATGATTACATGACAAGTAGTATTAGAATGGTGCTTAGAAAAGCGCAAAATTCATCATTTATGGAGGGAGATATGATTAAAGCTGTTCAGGCAGTTGTAGGATTGGGATTGCTCTGTTTTGGCGCGACACAAGCAGTTGTCGCTGCAACGGACATCTCTAAATTACCACGTGTGAAACAAGAATTGGTGGCTCCACCAAATGTACCTGTGCACGATCAAGTTTCAAAAGGCCCAAAAGTAGTTGAAGTTACTATGGAAACCCAAGAGAAACTGGTCGAAGTCGCTCCTGGCGCAAAAGTTTGGGGATTGACTTTCAATGGCAGCATTCCTGGTCCACTGATCGTTGTGCATGAAGGCGACTATGTTGAATTGACATTAAAAAATCCAAAAAGCAGCACATTGGCACATAACGTTGACTTCCATGCGGCAACCGGTGCATTGGGTGGTGCCGGCTTGACGCTGATTCAACCGGGTGAAGATGTTGTATTGCGCTGGAAAGCAACCAAACCAGGTGTATTTGTTTACCACTGTGCACCGGGTGGAACCATGATTCCGTTCCATGTGATTTCCGGTATGAATGGTGCTGTTATGGTATTGCCTAAAGACGGTCTGAAAGATGCCAAAGGCAAACCATACAAATATGATCGTGCTTACTATATCGGCGAACAAGATTTCTATCTGCCAAAAGATGCTAGCGGAAAATTCAAAACCTACGGTTCACCAGCTGAGGGCATGGCCGACATGCTGGAAACCGCAAAGGGACTCATTCCTACTCATGTAGTGTTTAATGGCGCCGTCGGTGCAATTACAGGCGACAATGCGCTGAAAGCAAAAGTAGGTGAGAAAGTATTGTTTATTCATTCACAATCTAATCGTCCTTCATATCCGCATTTGATCGGCGGTCATGCTGATCTGTTTTGGCAAGAAGGTTCATTCAACGACGTACCTCTGACCAACCAAGAAACTTGGTTTATTGCAGCAGGTGCCGCCGTTGCTGCAGCGTATGAATTCAAACAACCTGGCTTATATGTATACCTCAGTCATAATCTGATTGAAGCCGTATTGCTGGGTGCTGCGCTTCATATGAATGTTGAAGGCAAATGGGATGATGATCTCATGACCCAACTCAAGAAACCTGCAAGCTTTGATGCAAAAGCTGCAATGGATCACTAAGAATAAACCTAGTGTAACTTGAGGTAGTGATAAAAAGGCCTCAACCCGAAACAGGTTGAGGCCTTTGTCATTTCTGTTATCTGCTTCAAATCTTTTTTATTGCCTGGTTATCGTTTCTCCATGTCCATTAAATCTCATATTCGTACCGTTCCGCATTATCCGCATCACGGCATTATGTTTCGTGATATCACGACATTGTTAAAAGATCCTATCGGGTTGCGGACAACCATACAGGAAATTTCAAGCCGCTACAGCAACGTCAAAATTGATAAAGTGATCGGAATTGAGTCGCGTGGCTTCATTATCGGTGCTCCCGTGGCTTATCAGTTGGGTAAAGGTTTTGTACCGATTCGTAAGCAGAACAAATTACCGGCCGAAACGATCGGTAGAGATTATCAACTGGAATATGGCAGCGATCGGATTGAAATTCATGTGGATGCGATTCAGCCGGGGGAGCGGGTGCTTCTGATTGACGATCTGATTGCAACTGGCGGGACTGCGGAAGCAGCCGTTGCTCTGATCCGGGATATGGGCGGGGAGGTTGTGGAGTGCTGTTTCGTCATTGACTTACCGGATGTGGGCGGTAAGGCGCGATTGGAGAAACTGGGTTGTAAGGTATTTGCCCTATGCGAATTTGAAGGTGATTAGTAAATGCTGATTGTAGAAATTTCCCTGAAGAGTGGTCGGTTTTGGTTGATTACTTTTTTAGCGCCGATAAAATTTTTTCATGAATACCGCCGAATCCGCCATTGCTCATGATCAAGATGTGATCACCGGGTTTGGCAATACCGCAGATAGCTTGCACCAGTTGGCTTATATCGTCGAAACAATCTGCTTTTTCAGTTAATGACATCAGTGCGGCTTTTGCCCATTGCGCATCGCGGGTAAAGCAGAACACATGATCGGCCTCTTGCAGACTATCCGCCAGAGAATCTTTCCACACTCCCATTTTCATCGTATTCGAGCGCGGCTCCAGAACTGCGAAGATTCTTTTATTTCCGGCATGTGTCCGCAGGCCGTTGATAGTGGTTTGAATGGCGGTCGGGTGATGGGCGAAGTCGTCGTAGACGGTGATATCGTTAACAGTACCCCGCTTTTCCATGCGCCGCTTGACATTCTTGAATTGTGTCAGCGCTTCAATCCCTACCGTGATCGGCACCCCGGCATGCCGTGCTGCGATCAGTGCCGCCAGTGCGTTCATACGGTTATGCTCGCCCAATAAGTCCCAGTGCAAGCATCCCTGATGCGTTTCATTACAGTAGATGTCGATTGAGCCGCTATTCTGCGGTTCTGCATGCCAGGCGCTTGCCGTGCCGAATTCCTCAACCGGCGTCCAGCAGCCTTGCTGCAGAACCCGTGTTAAATTTTGATCTTTGCCGTTTGCCACGATCAGGCCATTGTTGGGAATAATTCGCACGAAATGATGGAATTGCCGCTCAATGGCGGGAAGATCGGCAAAAATATCTGCATGATCGAATTCGAGATTGTTCAGGATGGCTGTTCTGGGGTGGTAATGAACGAATTTGGAGCGTTTATCAAAAAAAGCCGTGTCATACTCATCCGCCTCAATGACAAAAAAAGGTGAAGAATCTCCAATCCGTGCTGAAATACCGAAATTCTCGGGGATTCCGCCGATCAGAAAGCCCGGATTCAATTCGGCATATTCCAGTATCCAAGCCAACATCGAACTGGTCGTCGTTTTTCCGTGTGTGCCGGCGACGGCAAGCACCCAGCGGTTTCGTAGGATGTTTTCCGATAACCACTGCGGACCGGAAATATAAGGTAAATTATGGTTGAGAATTTCCTCCATCAATGGATTGCCGCGCGTAACGACGTTACCGATCACAAATATATCCGGCTGCAGCCGGATCTGCTCAGGCGAATAACCCGGTATCAATTGAATGCCTTGCGATTCAAGCTGCGTACTCATCGGCGGATAGACATCTTGGTCGCAACCGGTCACGGTGTGACCGGACTCACGTGCAATGGCGGCTATTCCGCCCATGAAGGTGCCGCAAATTCCCAGTATATGGATATGCATGTTTGACTTAAAATTCGTGATTTAAAGCAGCAGGAAAACGATTATGATTAAAAGATGGCGGGCATTATAAAGGATAAGGCCGCTCCATACCGGAGCTTGTTTGTAGTTTGTTCGCCATTGCTATTCAATCAATTTACTAATTTTGCAGTGGAAAACAGTCAATTCGCTGTTTCAGATTATCGCGGACGGTTTGCGCCGTCTCCCACCGGTCCTTTACATTTCGGTTCGCTGGTAGCGGCGGTAGGCAGTTATGCCGATGCGAAATTCCATCATGGGCAATGGCTGGTTAGAATCGAGGATGTTGATCTGCAGCGTACCGTACCGGGGGCGGCGCGCCATATTCTCGATACACTCGAGAAACTGGGGATGGAATGGGATGAGGATGTCATTTACCAAAGTCACCGCTCCAAAATCTATCAAGAAGCTTTGGAAATTCTGAATCAACAAGGCTTGCTTTATCCCTGCACTTGTTCACGAAGAGAAATTGCGGATTCCAGTATCTCCGGTTTATACGGTTTTATTTATCCGGGAACCTGTTTGAACAAGCCCGCTTCGACCAAGAATGCACATGCGCTTCGCATTCAAACTCCCGATGAGATGATTCAGTTCCAGGATATTCTGAAAGGGCTTTATACGCAAAGACTGCATCGCGATATTGGTGATTTTGTGTTGCGCCGCGCCGATGGGATTTATGCGTATCAATTAGCAGTTGTGGTTGACGATGCGGCGCAAAATATCACGCATATCGTGCGCGGTGCTGATTTGCTCGATTCCACGCCGCGGCAAATATTTCTGCAGCGGTTATTGGGTTACGCAACGCCGCATTACCTGCATTTGCCCGTGGTAACCAATGCTGCCGGTGAGAAGCTCAGCAAACAAACCCATGCTGCACCGATCGATACGGTCAACGCTTTACGTGAATTGGTTGCGGCATTGCGCTTTCTAGGTCAAGAACCGCCCGAAGAGATTCTGGACGGTGATATTTCTTCATTTTGGCGCTGGGCAATACAAAATTGGCGTGTAAACCGGATTCCCGGTGGGGGTGATAAAAAACCATGAAAGCGGTTATTATGCTAGGCTGTAAATAGATCAACCGGCTGGCAGAATGTTGCCGTGAATTGGCCGGTACGAACGATTCAAGTTGCTCATAGATATTAGGTAAGGGGTTAGCGTGGCTTTTTTGCCATTCAATATTACAAGACAAAAAAGATTGAAAGTGGTAATCGCCGGTGGTGGGTACGCCGGGCTTGCTGTACTGACCAATCTGCTGCAATTTGCTCCGGATACGGAAATCACGCTGGTTGATCCGCAAACGCAGCATTTGAAAATCACGCACTTGCACGAAACATTCCGCTATCCCTTAACCGATTTGCTGATTCCTTTTACGGATATCGAAAGCCGCTACGGTTGCCGCCACATTCCGGCATCGCTATGCTTCGATGCCGATGCGCTGCAAGACTATCAGGCCAAACGGCAACTGGTTTTAAACGGTGAAGCTATCGATTTTGATTATCTGGTTATAGCTACCGGTTGCCAGAACCAGGAAGCCGGTCATGGCGAAGCCGGAAACATGCTGAATCTGCATGATTTTACGGTAACCGGTGGAGTGGATCTGTTAACTGCATTTCTTCGTCGCAGTGACGTACCGCAACCGGTGATTTCCGTCGTTGGCGGAGGCGCAACGGGTATCCAGTTTTTATTCGAGCTTAAGCAGTTTTTGGATCGTATCCGAAGCAAGGCGGATTTGCGTTTGATCCACTCGGGCGAGCATGTGCTGGAGCAGTTTCCTGACGGTTTTGCAAAATATGTGGAATCGCGCATGCGCGATCTGAATATTGCGTTTTATCCGGAAACTTATTACTGTGAGCAGCAGGTTGGTAAAATCGTGCTGGC
>JBDHRU010000203.1:0-4035 GCA_039807765.1 Nitrosomonas sp.
GTAGGCGCGATTGGACTCGAACCAACGACCCCCACCATGTCAAGGTGGTGCTCTAACCAACTGAGCTACGCGCCTGGGAAAAGCGGATTCTAACCGAAACCGTCGAACGTCACAAATGTAATTGCGCTAACCATCCCTAAAAACATGTCCATGATGATGCGTAAAGGGTTTTAAGCAATCAACTCAACTTTACCAGTTTCCAAATGATAGATCCCACCCACAACACGAATTTTCTTCTGATCGTGGTAGTAATCCAAAATGGGCGTTTTGGTTCTCAATTTCTCAACTGTCATGACGACATTCATTTTAGTCACATTCATCAACCGGTTGCTGGAGGTGTCATTGACGGCCCTGACAGCCGGCGCGATCGCACTGGCCAGCAATTGGATATGACCGGGAAAATCCTTGTGATGATCGACCGCTTCCACAGCCGCCTTGACCGCACCGCAACTTTCATGGCCCAACACCATAATCAAAGGCGTATTCAACACGGCAACCGAGTACTCGATGGTAGCGACGTTATCGTTGGTTAAATAATTTCCGGCGCCGCGCGCCACAAACAAATCGCCCAGCGCTTCGTCGAAACAATGCTCCGGGCTGACTCTGGAATCCGAACAACCCAATATTGTGGCATAAGGATTCTGCCCATTCACCAAAGCCGATTGAATGTCATGAAAATCAAGCAGCTTGGATTTACCGGAAACATAGCGCTCATTACCTTGCATCAATCTTTCCAACGCTTGATCCGGTGTCAGCACATTTTCCGGCTTGGGAGGAATTACTGCCCGAGGTGGCTCAGAAGCCATACTATCCCTCATCGGCGCAATCCCGGCACACGCCATCCCCAAGCTCAGCGCGGATGCCGCAGATAATTTGACAAACAACCGCCTACCGCTGCATATACTGGAACTCGAATCTTGATTGAAATCGCTGAGTTGCTCACATCGATAGCACATACTGAGAATCCTATTCCTGCAGAATTGACCAAAGCACCGATTCTACACCTTCAGTACTCACAAAACCCGATATCCGATATCGCTAATGTTCAAAACTTGATTTTCAAGTATACTGCCCGGCTGCAAGGATTATCCGGAAAAGAAAAACTGATCTGGAAGCAATGCGTTAACACGAAATAAAAATTCAATTTTGATAAATGAATTGGCATTTGCCAGGGAGAATTTATGCATAAATTATTACCAACCGCTTTATTGTTTTTGATACTTGCTTTACCTTTCAACACTTTTGCTCATGAGGGTGAAGATCATAGCCACGATGAATCCGCAGCGGAATCTCAGTTGGATAGCGGAAACGGATGGCGTCTCGTCAGAAAAGTCGAGCTGGGTACCTCAGGGAAATTCGTCAATCTGGTACTCATCGATCATGCGGTATACACGGACAAAACAGTCTACAGCGCCGTCATCAATCGGTTATGCAGCCCATCCGATCAATTTTGCAGAATTCGATTCTGGAGCGAAGAGCGCTTTATTCCCGAGACCGCTGCTTTATCCGTGGAACAAAATAAGCAACTCAGAGCCGATTATTTGGTAAACAAATCGGCCGGTATGCATCATCTGCGCTGGTCTTGCACTGTCGATCCGGACAAGACACACTGCTTCTAACGTTTGCTTCCGCAAGCATTTGTAACAATTCTGGATAAGAGTGCCGTGATACCAAAATTACCAGCCGTAATTTCAAATATGCAACGCACGCTTATCCACGCCAAGTGCAGCCTCGTGAAATACTTCCGATAACGACGGGTGGGCATGCACTATGCAGGCGATATCCTGGCTGCTGGCGGAAAATTTCATTGCCATCACCGCTTCCGAAATAAGCTCCGAAACATGTGGGCCGATCATATGAACACCCAATACGCGATCGGTTTTCTCGTCCGCCAATACTTTGACAAATCCGCTTGTTTCCCCCATGGCGCGCGCCCTTCCGTTGGCAATGAACGGAAACTGGCCGGCTTTATAAGCGATACCGGCGACTCTTAATTCCTGTTCATTCTTTCCCACCCAGGCAATCTCCGGCGCGGTATAAATGACCCACGGCACGGTATTGAAATCGACGGCTTCAAGCTCGCCGGCTTCGCCTTTCTCCATATGTTGAATCATTTCGGCAACCGCCACGCCTTCTTCGGAAGCCTTATGCGCCAGCATGGGACCGCGCACCACGTCGCCGACAGCATAAACATTCGCCAGATTGGTACGGCAATACTGATCGACCACGATAAATCCACGCTCATCCACCTGCAGGCCATTCTCATCAACACCCAACCCCGCAGTATTCGGAATGCGGCCGATCGCGACAATCAGTTTATCGACTTCCAGAGCCTGCTCTTGGTTATCCGAGTCGCTATAACCGATCGTGACCGTATCACCGGTCACCTTGACCGACTTGATATTGACGCCGGTATTGATTTGCAAGCCCGGCTCTTTGGCGAATAGGCTTTTAGCTTCCTTGGCGATTTGCTCATCTGCCGCCATCAGGAAACCCGGCATCGCTTCAAGAATCGTCACTTCCGCGCCCAACCTACGCCACACGCTACCCATTTCCAGTCCGATCACACCCGCACCGATAACACCCAACCGTTTGGGTACTTCCGTTAACGCCAGAGCGCCGGCATTGTCCAGAATCATGACATTATCGATCGGTGCAAAAGGCAACGGACGCGGCACCGAACCGGTCGCCACAATGACATGTTTGGCCTGGATCGTGTCAGCGTTACCGCTATCGTCCACTTTTATTTGCCATGCATTGGCGGATGCATCGCGTTGCAGCAGCGTGCCGCGGCCATGCATTGATTTCACTTTGTTCTTCTTAAACAACGAGGCGATACCGGCAGTGAACATTGTCACAATTTTGTCTTTGCGCGCAATCATGACCGGAACATCGACGGTGACATTCTCCGTCGAGATACCATGCGCAGACACCTTGTGCTGAATCTGGAAATAATTTTCCGAAGATTCCAATAGCGCCTTGGATGGAATACATCCGACATTCAGGCAAGTACCACCGAGACTGGTCTTGCCCTTGGGATTTTTCCACTCGTCGATACACACGGTATTCAATCCCAGTTGCGCGCAGCGAATTGCCGCCACATAACCGCCCGGACCGGCGCCGATAACTGCTACATCAAATATTTCCGACATGATTCAACCTTATCAATAGATCTAAACAAGATGTAATTTTAAAGTAAAAAACTGCTGCTGATGCTTTGTTTTGCTTGGCGGATTCAATCTACTGCAGTGGCAGTTCGCCGCTTTCACAGCCAATGCCGCTGATTTCACGCACGGCTTGGACATAATCGCCGTTTTCACACAGTTTTGTCAGTGAACCCGAGTGATTGCGGACGTGCAAGCGCGCCAGACGGGAAAGATTCGTTGCCGGCATCTCCCACTGTAAACCGTTTAAGATTTCATCGGCACCGGCAGGATTATTGCACACCAGGATCATGTCGCAACCGGCATCGAGTGCCGCTTGCGCGCGCGCCAGCATCGACTCCAAGTACTCTCCGGCACCGCGCATGCTTAAATCGTCACTGAAAATACAGCCTTCGAACTGCAATTCGGCGCGTAAAATTTTCTGTAACCAAAAATTTGAAAAGCCCGCCGGTTTGGCATCCACCTCGGGGTAAATCACATGCGCCGGCATGACGCCGGTCAATCCGCAATCAATCATTTGCCGGAAAGGAATCAGGTCACACATCTCGATATCGGCGTAGCGGCGCGGGTCAATGGATTTTTGTAGGTGCGAATCGGCGCGGATATAACCGTGACCGGGGAAATGCTTGCCGATTGCCGGCATGCCGCCCTTTTTCAGTCCGAGCATCAGCTGATGCGCCAAATCGGCAACCGCTTGCGGATCGGAATGAAAAGCACGATCGCCGATCACACCGCTGTGCCCATGATCGACATCCAGCACCGGCGTAAAACTGAAATCGACGCCGCAGGCATTTAATTCCGCCGCCAACACATAACCGACTTGCAGCGCAAGATGGCGCGCACGCGCGGGTTGCTTATCCCAGATTTTTCC
>JBDHRU010000204.1:0-3953 GCA_039807765.1 Nitrosomonas sp.
AATCCAGGAGATCGTATTCCAGGTGGATTTATCTGAAAATGAGTTATGTACCGTAAAGCGCGTTATTGTATTTTTGTTGCTGCAGGTTTGATTGTTACGAGCTTTAACGTATTCGCCGGAGGCGGTTGCTTGCCGGATGCCAAACAGGGAGTTGGCGCGCTGGGCCGGATTGAACCGCGTTCGCGTGTGATTAAAATTTCTCATAACGCCGGCCCGGAAGGTGCGCGCGTTGAACAGCTCTTTTTTGAAGAAGCCGATCCGGTTAAATCCGGCGATACCGTAGCGTTACTGTCCGATCATTTCAAGAAAAAAGCGCAGGTTGAAGCAACCAAAGCGCGCATCAAGGTGCTCGAAGCACAACGCGCGGTAGAGCAAGCCGCGCTGGCTTTCAATAAAAGAGAGTATCTGCGTCATCAATCGCTCGAACTCAGTTCCGCAACCAGCGTTTCCCTCGCCGACTCCAAACGCCTGGCGTTCGAACAATCGCAAATCAATCTGAAGCGTTTGGCGGCGGAAATTTCTCAAGCGCAATCCGAACAGAAAGTTAACGAAGCGGAACTCAGCAACACCCGCATTGCTGCGCCGATCAGCGGTACCGTGTTGAAGATTCATACGCGGCCGGGCGAACGGATCGGCGATAAGGGTTTGCTGGAAATGGCGGATTTATCGCAGCTCGATGTCGTGGCGGAAGTGTACGAATCCGATTTGCTACGGGTAAAAGTAGGTCAGCCGGGCTGTATTCATGCGGCCGGTTTCCAGCGGAACTATCGCGCGCAAGTCAGAGAATTGGGGTTTCTGGTCAGGAAAAACGATATCAACGATACCGATCCGCTGGCCGACCGCGATAATCGCATCATCGAAGTGCGCCTGACGCTGGAGCCGGAAGCGGTGATCGATTTACAACATCAGATCTTCCGGCAAGTTAAGGTGCGGATTGCGCCGTGAATAAGCTGACCTGGCTTTATTTCCCCGCTCGCTTGGCCTGGCGGCAGCTCGTTTTTGACCGATCCAAGCTGGTGGCTGCAATTTTTGGGGTATTGTTCGCTTGCGTTTTGGTGTTCATGCAATTGGGTTTTAAGGATTCCCTGTACGCCAGTGCAGCCTCCGCACCGGTTAAATTGAGCGGCGATTTATTTCTGATGCACAGACAAAGCGAGGCCATGTGGCGGCCGATTCAATTCAAGCGCAGTGAGTTGATGCGTGTTTTGGGAAATCCGGCGGTTGCGGAAGCTTATCCACTATATCTCGGGTTAGCGCCATTCAAAAATATCCAAACCCAGGTCAAACGAACTTTGATGGTTTACGGTTTCGACCCGGATTCGCTGATCTTCAATGTCGAAGAGATCAAAAACAAGCGGCATGAATTGCGGTTCAAGGATACCGTGCTGTTTGACGAATACTCCCGCCCGGAATTCGGTCCCATGCGCCAATTGCTCGAAGCGAGCCGGAATGTCACGGAAATTAACGATTATAAGGTGAATATCGTCGGATTATTCCATTTGGGTGTGTCGTTCGCCGCCGATGGCAATGTGGTGGCCAGCGATTTAAATTTTATGCGCATTTTTCCCAAAAGGAATCTTAGCGAGATCGACATGGGTGTCATCAGACTCTATCCCGGTGCATCGATCCAACAGATCAAAGCGGAGCTTAGAAACCAACTCAACGAATTCGTCAATATTTTCAGCTATGAAGAATTGTTGAAATACGAAAAGGATTATTGGGCCAATACCGCGCCAATCGGGTTTATTTTCGGTTTCGGTACGGTCATGGGATGGGTGGTCGGTCTGGTGATTGTCTATCAGATTTTGTTTACCGACATTGCCAATCATCGCAACGAATTTGCTACGCTGAAAGCCATGGGTTATGAGCATGGCTATTTTATCCGGCTGGTATTTGCTTCGGCTTTCTTTCTGGCTGTGCTGGGGTTTATTCCGGGTTACGTGCTTTCCCTGGGGCTATACCACCTGGCTGAAACGCAAATGTACATGCCGATGCCGATGCTCTGGAGCAAAATGATCACGGTGTTTCTATTTATTCTTTCTATGTGCATCATGGCCGGGTTGCTAGCCATCCGTAAATTGAAAGACGCCAATCCGGCGGATATGTTCTGATGTCGACCGTCATTGATGTCGAGCACCTGGATTTCAGTTTCGGCAGCGGCGCGTTAACGCAACCGGTGTTGAAAGACATCACCCTTTCAATCCGGAAAGGCGAGATTGTGCTCATCACCGGTCCTTCCGGATCCGGCAAAACGACTTTTTTGACCATTATCGGCGGTTTGCGCCAAGCTTTTCACGGCAGCGTGAAAGTGCTTGATCAACAATTCGTTAACAGCAGCGAGCAAGTTAAGGTCAAGGCTCGGCAACAGATCGGTTATATTTTCCAGCAGCATAATTTGCTGAAATCACTGACCGCACTGCAAAACGTCAGCATGACGCTGGAAATGAACGACACACTGACGGAACAGCAAAGGCTCGAGCGGTCTGCGCAAATGCTGACCGCCGTGGGATTGGGTGATCGACTCCATTACAAGCCAGGCCAGCTTTCCGGCGGACAATTGCAACGGGTTTCCATCGCGCGCGCCCTAGTCGGACGGCCTAAAATTGTTCTAGCCGACGAGCCGACCGCCTCGCTCGATAAACAAAGCGGATACGAAGCAGTCAGCATTCTGAAGCAGCTGGCACAGGAATCGCAAACCACCATCCTGCTGGTTACGCATGACTACCGCATTCTCGATGTTGCGGATCGTGTGGTGGAGCTGGAAGATGGTGTGATCAAGAATGTGTGATCTGCGGTTGACTGACCGGTTATTTTTGCGGGTGACGATAGCGCTAAAACTTAGCACCGGTACCGACGAGTTCGCCGGAAGTGATTTTATATGCGAAGTTTTCGTGATCCAGGCTGTCGAGTGCTTTGCCATCGATTTCGGCATACGGGTACATGAAGAAAGGCAGCTTGCTGGCGGCATTGGCGGGGTGCAACGTTAAATCTTCAGCATGATTGAATGTCAGCCAATTCATCTCCCAGGCGCCAAAGAATTTTTCTCTTAATTGCATGATTTTCGGATCGTTGAGCGCTAATTTTTCCAAGTTCGATGCTTGCAGCACATCGGACGGATTCACCGGTATCCAGCCGCGGCCAGCGAGAAAGAATTCCGCGCGGCAGTGCTGCGATTGGCTGATGTCGCCATATTGTCCGATACTATCGAACAATTTCGATTCGCTGATACGGATGCCGTACTGGTTACGTGCGGGAATATTGGCCGCTTTTGCCAGCGCGACGAACAATGAGTTCAAATCAACGCATTTACCGGATAATTGGTTTTTCTCCAGCATGGTCTTGACATCGCCTTGTCCGCGTCCACGCGTGTTCTGATCGTACTGCGCGTTATCGATGACCCAGTCATAAATGGCTCTGGCCTGATCAACCGTCGTTGCGGCATGTTTATCTTTCAGGATGGCATGCACGGTTTCGCGCACGATACCGTTGGTCGGTTTCAAGTGGGTCGGATTCAAATAATTCTTGATGCTGTGCGGCAGCGCGGAATTCTTGGTGGCATGGTCATGCGTGAGATCCGAGGAATGGTGCGTGGTTTTTACGATGCAACTGACGGTGACGTGACGAAGACCGCTTTTCGGTTTTCCTTGCCATTCCGCTTTGAAAACCGGAAAAGGGCTGGTTCCGAGCGTACCGAACGAAGCTTTTGTGGCATTGCCGTTCCAGTTGCTGCCTTGCGTAAATTGAAAAGCGGAGTCGTTGGTATCGGGCAGCGGCAGCCATAAGCGCGCGGAATTACCCTTGGCCGGGAGATCGATTTGATAGGTTAGGCGATAGCTGGTCCAATTGCTGAAATCCGATGACAGCAGTTGTTTGGCGATTAAGGGTGAAACGGGGAAAGAGAGTACACTTGTGCCGATTAATTTTATAAAATCCCTGCGTTTCATAACTTCCTT
>JBDHRU010000205.1:0-3953 GCA_039807765.1 Nitrosomonas sp.
ATTCTGAACACCGCGTTCGGCGAACCGACCATCGCAGTCGATACGCATATTTTCCGGGTTGCCAATCGCACCGGCATCGCACCCGGGAAAAATGTGCTCGAGGTAGAATTGAAGCTATTGAAAGCAGTACCAAAAGAATTCCAGCACGATGCGCACCATTGGCTGATTCTTCACGGCCGCTATATCTGCAAGGCAAGAAAACCGGCTTGTGCGATTTGTGTAATCAATCACTTATGTGAATTTAAAGACAAGAATCTTGAACGCTAATCACACCATGTTTAAACCATCAAGAGAACAAGTGCGGCAATTATTTTTTGAGACCTGGCGCAAGTACCGCCAGCGGGAAATATTATCCGGCATTGAAACAATTGCGCTCGAGGTCATTTTACTGCACCCGGAATATCACGACATTCTCAGCGATCCCGAGCGCTTTCTGGATAAGGATTATCTACCGGAAATGGGTGATACTAATCCGTTTTTGCACATGAGCATGCACGTAGCGATCAAGGAGCAATTGTCGATCAATCAACCGATCGGAATTTGCGAGCGATTCGCCCGTTTACAGAAAAATAGCGGGAGTGAGCACACTGCCGCGCACCAGATGATGGAATGCCTGGCGGAAATGATATGGCAAGCTCAGCGTACACAATCCGCGCCGGATGCTGCCATCTACTTCGATTGCTTGGATAAACGGCTAAGTTCGTTTAGTTAAAAACTAAAGCGGGATAAAGCCATTATGGCGCTTACCCCGCTTTTGAATCTATTTTTTCGACTCAAATATATTTACATTTACTTCACTTATTTGAATTCAGGTTACCTGATTGGCTTGAATAGTAAAAAGCCAAGTTATCAATATCTGCCGGTGACAGATTAGCAGCCATTCCAGCCATAACAGGATCTTTCCTGTGGCCGGATTTGTAGTCATTCAGTGCTTTTGTTAAGTATGTTCTATATTGTCCACCGATCTTTGGGAAATTAGGTGCAGGACTGTTACCATCAGCACCGTGACAGGAAGCACAAACTTCCGCAGCTTTACTTTTACCTGCGTCGAGATCAGCAGCCATCAGTTGGCCGGAAACTATCAAAGCTGCGCCACTTAATGCAGCAATTACATAATTCTTCATAATTCGTTCCTTGCGTAAATGACTCAATTAATTCTTAGAATAGTATGCAGCAAGATCTTCTATATCTTGTTGAGACAATGTCTTGGCTAAACTTGTCATGGTTGGATGGCTGCGTGTACCGTTTTTGTAGCCTTCCAATGCTTTAACGATATAATCCGCATGCTGTCCGCCAAGTTTTGGAACACTATATGTGCTAGGAAAAGCTGTTTTATAGCCTGGAATCCCGTGACAGCCCGCACACATTGACAACTTATCTTTTGCTGCTGCTGCATCTCCAGCTGCTTGAGTCACTCCTGAAAATGCCATAAGCATGCCCAGGGCAAGTAATAAATTCATAATCAATTTTTGTTTCATGTACGCCTCCTTCTCTCAAAAGTTGAACTTTAAACGATGCGCCCGATTTGGTCAATGAATAAGTGCAAGCATGTCCATGTTGTTTATGGGGAAATTGTCATCGGGACTACATTTTTGCGGCAGATTTCAATTCTAATTCTTCCCATCTTGCAAGGCAATCCATCAGTTCTTTTTCAATCACTGTAACGCGAGTTTGCAATGCTTTCGCTTCGTCCGGATAATCACGGTAAATCGCCGGTTGACTCAAGCGCAAAGTAATGTTCGCCTGTTCTTGTTCCAATACATCGATTTTTCCGGGTAGTGCTTCCAGCTCGCGCGCTTCCTGGTAACTCAGTTTTTTAGGCCGAGGAGCCTTTGGCGCTTTGGAATTACTGGTTGGTGAAGTTTCCAACTGCTTTGATAATATTTTTTGTTGATGGATATTATCTTCAAACTGTTTTGCGCGTATCCAATCTTCATAACCGCCAATATATTCACATAATTTTCCATTTCCTTCAAATGTAATTACTTGAGTGACGACATTATCCAGAAATTCTCGGTCGTGGCTAACCAGAAATAATGTACCGACATAGTCTTGCAGCAAAGCTTCCAGCAATTCCAGCGTTTCTATGTCGAGATCGTTGGTGGGCTCATCCAGCACCAGCACATTGGCGGGACGAGTAAACAATCGCGCCAGCAACAAGCGATTCCGTTCGCCACCCGACAGCGACTTCACCGGAGAACGGGCACGTTCTGGCGGAAACAGGAAATCCTCCAGATAACTGATAACATGCTTACGCTTGCCGTTGATCTCGACAAAATCGGAACCCGGACTGATGGTATCCGTCAGGATCATTTCTTCGTTGAGCTGCTCGCGCATCTGATCGAAATACGCCACCGACAATTTGGTGCCTTGCTGAATGGTGCCCGAATCCGATTGTATTTCACCCAAAATCAATTTCAATAACGTCGACTTCCCGGCACCGTTAGGTCCCAGCAGTCCCACCCGGTCGCCGCGCATGATGCGGCAGGAAAAATCGTTGACGACCACTTTATCGCCATAGCGCTTACTGACATGTTCTAACTCGGCGACCAATTTCCCGGAGCGTTCACCGGCATCGAGACTGATAGTGGCTGTCCCAACTTTATCCCGCCGCGCCGCGCGTTCCAGCCGCAATGCTTCCAGTCTGCGAACCCTGCCTTCATTGCGCGTGCGTCGCGCTTCGACACCTTTGCGTATCCAGACTTCCTCCTGTGCCAGGAATTTATCGAATTTCTGGTTATGGATCGCCTCGACTTCGAGCATTTCCGCTTTCTTACGTTGATAATCAGTGAATTTTCCAGCAAATGACTGCAATTGGCCGCGATCCAACTCGACTATCCGGGTTGCCACATTGTCGAGAAAACGCCGATCATGCGTGATAAACAACACGCTGCCGGCAAAATCCTGCAGCAAGCCTTCCAGCCACTCGATCGAAGAAAAATCCAGATGATTGGTCGGCTCGTCCAGCAGCAGTACATCCGGCGAAATCACCAGCGCACGCGCCAGCGCGACGCGCTTTTTCAAGCCACCGGAGAGGTGCTCAATCAGCATATCCGCAGGCAGATTCAGCTTATCGATCACCGTTTCTATCTTGGCCTGCAGATTCCACCCATCCTCCACTTCCAAGGTACTTTGCAGATCCTGCATGCGCATCAGCAACACTTCGGTATTTTCCGGCGTTTCGCTCAACGCATGCGAGACGGCATGGTAATCCAGCAAAATCCTGCTGATATTGCCCAAACCAGTGGAAACTTCTTGATATACCGTGTTCGATGGATTTAACAGCGGCTCTTGCGCAACATAGGCCAGTTTGATATTCGGCGCATGCCACAGCTTGCCGTCATCGAGCTTAATTTCACCGGCCAACGCGCGCAACAGGCTTGATTTACCGCCGCCATTTCTACCGATCAACCCGACACGTTCACCCGGATCCAATTGCAAATCGGCATGATCGAGCAAGGCATGATGGCCAAAGGCCAAACAGGTGTTTTCCAGTGTAATGAGCGGCATACGGGAATTCTAAGTTTGAATTTGAATGAAACGATTTGCAGGATTAACTAATTGACTTTTAATTTCTGAATTCGGCAACAATCAAGGAAAGCCATTGTGTCACGCTTTCTCCCGCTTGGCAAAAGCGGATGAAAATAAAAATGGAGCCCGCAGGCTCCATTTTGATCGTCATACTGCGATGCAGCTTACCGCAATCACTCCGCCGAGGTTACATTGATTTTCTTCGGTTGCACCGCTTCACGCTTCGGTATCACCACTTCCAGCACGCCATGTTTTGACGATGCGGAAATCGCCTCGGCATTGGCGGTATCCGGCAAACTGAAGCGCCGGTAGAAAGAACCATAGGTGCGCTCCACGCGTTTATAGCCTTCCTTCTCGGTCTTACTTTCCGATTTTTTCTCACCTTTGATGGTCAGCACACCATCTTCCATGCTGATATCGAT
>JBDHRU010000206.1:0-3939 GCA_039807765.1 Nitrosomonas sp.
AGCACTGATTACAGAGCGATTGGCTGATTCGATTCCATGGTCTGCATTCATCCTTATCAATACTGATTCAACAAATTCAAGCGAAAGGGGAATTATCGTGAAAAAAATTTTTGCATTATCGAGAAAGCGGCTGTCGTTTTTTATTACAGCGTTAGGTATATTTATCGCGATTTTATCTGCTTGCACTTTAATTCCAGGAACCGATACCGATCGTGGCGCGGCCACGGTTGAAAAAGATCCGTTTGGCGATAGCTATGAAACGGTCAAATATCTCGATCAAGGCTGGAATGTTTCCGATAGTCTATGGTTTTACACCACTACGCAGGGATCCGATCTGATGCCCTATGATTTCTTTATGGTGCTGGAAAAGGTGGGAAGTACCGAGCTTTTCCGTTCCAACGAGAACATGAACTTCTATCGCTATCTGCCCCAGAAAGCGACCTCCACCAATCCGGATGCATTACCGGTCGGCTGGGTCAAGGATGACTATAAGGGCCGGGAATATATTGGGTTGACTTGCGCCGCGTGCCATACCGGGCAGGTGAATTATAACGGCGTTGGTATTCGCATTGACGGTGGTCCGGCGAGCGCGGATATGGAAGAGATCATGAAAGGCTTATCGGCAGCGTTGAAACACGTGCGCGAGAATGAAGAAGCCAAGAGCCGGTTTGTCAAGAATGTGCTGGCGCGCGGCAATTACAAATCGGAAACGGAAGTGCTGGGCGATCTGGCGAAATATGAACAGCGCCTGACCAACTACACCATTATCAACCGCAGCCCGACGCCTTACGGTTATGCGCGGCTGGATGCGTTTGGACGCATTTATAACCGCGTGCTCGAGCATCTGATTAACGAAAGGGAGCTAAGGGATTTATTGCGCGATCGCCACATCATGCGCGACGATGGCATGTCGGAAGAGGAGCTCGACAAAGTTCTGGCGGATATGGAAAAAATCCCGACGGGCGATCAACGTGACCGTGTGGTGGATCGCTTGACACAAAATTTAACCAAGTGGCAGTTGGGCCGCTTGCGTAAAGCGTTATTCAATCCGGCGGATGCGCCTGTCAGCTATCCTTTCTTATGGGACATCCCGCAGCACGATTATGTGCAATGGAACGGTCTGGCCGCCAACGCCGGGCTAGGACCGGTCGGACGCAATACCGGCGAAGTCATCGGCGTATTCGGCACGCTGGATTGGAATGAGGAAAAAGGGCCGACCCTATCCACATTGATCGGCGGACAAAATACCCGTACCAAAATCAGCTTTGATTCATCGGTGAATGTGCATAATCTGCGTGAAATTGAATTCCATCTGCAAAAATTGCAATCGCCGAAGTGGCCGGAAGATGTGTTAGGCGCCATTGATAAGCAACGCGCATCGCGCGGTCAATCCTTGTTTAACGAGTATTGCGCCGGTTGCCATGCGAATATTGTGCGCGACGATCCGGACCGCCGCGTCGTTGCCAGTATGTCCAGAGTCAGCGATGTCGGTACCGATCCCGTAATGGCGGAAAACAGTTTCAGCCGCACCGGATATTCCGGCATATTGCGTAACCAATATGTCGATGTCGGCGTCGGCAGCATATTGCTGGATCAAAAAGCGCCGGTAGCCGCCTTATTGACCAAAGCGACTTTAAACGTGGTGGCTACACCGGATCCCGATAAGTTATTTTTCCAGCGCTGGTTTGACTGGATTGTGGATATTGCCAAGGCATTCTTTCACAATGAAATCAAATCCTCGATCAAGCACGGCAATTACGATCCGGATACAACAGCAAAACCGCTGGCTTCGTTAAATGCCTACAAGGCGCGCTCGTTGAACGGCATTTGGGCGACCGCGCCCTATTTGCACAACGGTTCTGTACCGACGCTGTACGATTTGTTATTGCCCAAGAAACATGAAGGCGATCCGGAAGACGGCGAATACCGTCCTGATCAATTTGAAGTCGGTTCGCGTGAGTTCGATCCGGCGAAAGTGGGATTGAAAAGCAGCGGCTATCAAGGATACAAGTTTGATACCAGCCTTAAAAGCAATAGTAACGCGGGGCATGAATACACCACCGGTAAAACGGCGCAGTTGAATGGAAAAATTCTAAAACCGCTGACTAAGGAAGAGCGGCTGGATTTGCTGGAATATCTCAAGACTCTGTAGTTGGAACGATTAGTCTCATTAATTAATGAATAGGGAGTAATAAAATGAGTACAAGTTATCTTGAACGGTATGATGCGACCCCCGATACAGAAAAATTTTCTCTGGTACGCTGCTGGATGGATACGGAGCCTTTGCCTTTTTTCAAGGAATTGCGCGCCAACCGCCCAATTTTAGTTACGCCGGACTGCACATTGGTCACCCGTTTTGACGATGTCAGGGAAATCTTGAAGATGTACAAGGTGTTCACTGTCAAACCGTATGTGCCCAAGATGGACAACTATCTGATGGCGCATGATGATGATGCGTTGCATACTCGGGAGAAATCGCTGATGCAATTCATGCTGAATCGCGATGATCTGCCTAAGGTGCGCAATTTGGTTGCGGAAATCGCCAGCGGAATTCTGAATGACGCCAACGGCAAGATTGAAATCGTGAACAGTTTTTGCCGGATGGTGCCGGCGATATTGGTGCAAAAATATTTTGGATTGACAGGCGCGAAACGGGAAGATTTGATCGAGTGGTCTTACTGGAATCAGTACGATACTTTTCATAACCAGCCATTCGACCTAGTGCCGCCGGAACTATCGCAGCGGATTATCGATCGTCATAATGAGACTTCCAAAAAACTGGGCGACTATATCACGATGCTGATTGCAAAGCGTTTGCTGGCTGTGAAACTTGAGAAATTGACGTTCTCGACAATTGTTCGACTGGATGATGATATTGTCACCCGGATGTTGCGTACCAGTTTTGCCAAAGAACTGGATTTCGACATCAAACGGCTGGGGGTTAACGCTGGCGGTCTTTTGATCGGTGCGATCGAAACTACGTCGCAAGCGGTGGCTCAAGTGTTGCAATACTTGTTCCAGCATCCGCAATGGCTGGCTGCGGCTAAATCCGCCGCACAGAAGGAAGATCCTGCTGAGTTTGATGGCATTGTGTGGGAAGCATTGCGGTTTGTGCCGATCACATCGTATTTATTCCGCACCACCGTGAGCGACTATACTGCGGCGAAGGGAACCAGCTACGAAACGGTTTTGCGCGCCGGTACTTATGTGCTGCCGGTGACGCTGTCCGCAATGTTCGACGAGCGGGCATTCGAGTCGCCGGATGAATTTATTCCACAACGCAACTGGTACAACTATTTCCATTTCGGCTTCGGCGATCATGAATGCCTGGGCCGTTACGTGGGTATGGTGATGATTCCTGAAATGGTGCGTCAGGTATTTCTGAGGAAAGAAATTGAGCCTAAGGGCAATATAGATTATAAATCCGGCCCATTCCCTGAGGCATATGATTTATCGTGGGCTACGGCATAAGCCCTGGAGTTTATGTAGTAATTGAATTTTACGGAACTGGAAATGAAATTCAGTCTTTTGCCTAGATCATTTCTGGTGTTGCAGGTAGATTTTCAGCAGCTTGATGTAAAGACAGTGTTCTATAGCCCGAATTGCTTGTGATTACTAACTATAGAACACTGACCACCCTCTAAAACACTAGTAACTCGATTTCTCTGTGGTTGACCTGGCTTTACCGCCACCTTCCTGGTCACCTGCTGGTATTTGATGGAAAGGCTGAATGGTTTTGCCATAAGCATCCGGATTAGGTGTTTCCGGAGCTGTCGGTTTTCCGCCGCATGCAACTAAAACTGAAACTGCCGCTACTACTAAAAAATATGTAATTCTCATATAAAACCTTCTGAATGTTAGTTGTTAATTGATATTGTGTTACGACGATTCGCAGAATACAGTTAACAGTTATGCTAAATATTGATCTTGATCAAACTA
>JBDHRU010000207.1:0-3938 GCA_039807765.1 Nitrosomonas sp.
GGTAAAAAACGTGGTAACAATTTTTACCACATTCTGAGTTACCACATTATGGCCATCAAGGAATTATTGACTGATTTGGCCTGCAAGAATGCGACTGCTGAAGGTTCCAAAATACGCAAGCTTCACGATGGCCAAGGGCTTTATCTTTGGGTTTATGAAGATGGCCGCAAGAAGTATTGGCGGCTGCGCTATAAGATTCATGACAAGGAGAAATCCTTATCCCTTGGCGTTTATCCTGTGGTGGGGTTAAAGCAGGCTAGGCAGCTTGCACAAGCTAACGTGCCAAGCTATCCAGCAATATCGATCCGTCCATTGATCGCCAGATCAACAAGCAGAAAGCCAAGGAAGCCGCCGCCAATAGCTTAGAAGCTGTCGCCCGCGAATGGTACACAAAGCAAGCGCACACATGGGTAGACAGTCATGCAAAGGATGTAATAAGACGGCTGGAAGGCAATGTGTCCTTATATCGGTATGTACCCGATCAGCACGATAGAAGCCCCGCAATTGCTCAATATGATCCGCATCTTTGAACAACAAGGTTCTTATGACCTGGCACACCGGGTGCTGGGAGTATGTGGTCAAGTATTCCGCTATGGCATATCGACAGGCCGATGCACTCGTGACCCTTCTGGCGATCTGCGCGGCGCACTGACACCGCACAAAAAGAAAAACCAAGCCGCCGGCAAACCCAGCTTGCTTTGCAATTGCTGGCTTTAACCTTCGTTCGCACCAATGAACTGATTGGCGCACTATGGGAAGAAATCGACCTAAGCAATGCGCTATGGATCGTGCCAGCTACACGCATGAAAATGAGGAATGAACACGTAGTTCCACTCACTAGCAAAGCAATAAGCATATTGGTTGAATTGAAAACCATCGCCGGTGATAGCCGCTACCTGCTGCCCGGCAGAAACCCGAACAAACCCATCAGCAACAATACTTTGCTTTTTGCATTATACCGCCTGGGGTATAAGGGCAAGATGACCGGACACGGCTTCCGGGCAGTTGCGTCTACGGCATTGAATGAATCTGGCTTATTCAGCCCCGATGCCATCGAGCGGCAACTGGCGCACGGTGAACGCAATGAAGTACGAGGCGCATACAATCGGGCGGAATACTTGCCGGAAAGAAAGCGGATTATGATCTGGTGGAGTAACCATATCGAAGCATTGGAAAAAGGTGCTGAAGTCATTCCGCTATTCGGAAGACCGGTTTGATTTTCTCAGTATCTTTTTTGTGTTTTTATCCTACCCCCTCATTTTTATGTCGGAACAGTCGGAACAAAATCCGGAAACCCGCATGAATAATTGCTTCCCGTGTTCCGACATTTATCCACATTTTGGGGTAATTCGAAGGTTTTATGCTTCGATTAGCACCGGATATTTTGAGATTCGCAGCAAGTTTTAATGCGAAAATCCAGCGCGAAAATGCTCCTGTTGCCACCTTTTCGGGCGAGTACATGAGTAGCTTGATTAGTGGTTATGAAGATTGTTTTACGATGCGCCTGAAATCATTCACCGCGATCCGTTGATAAAGCGCCGGTGTTCGCAGAAATCGCCGTGCAATATCACTTGATGATCGACGTCAAAGCGGATATCCACGAATCCGCAGGCGATGCGCTGACGTAAGCGGAATGTGCAAGCCTATCCCCAGCGTTGGTCAATCCCAAAGCGGTGCTGTAGCGACTTCGGGAAAATTGACAGAGGGATGGGTAGTGTCTCAGTTTGAATTTTTGCTGTAAGTTAGTAACGCAATAAGAGCAATGCGCAATGTTGCTTGCTTTTAAGAGCAGTCGTAATATGAAAATCAGTACAAACGTTAGAAGTTGAAGGAATTTGATGCGCACCCAGCCATTAGTGCAAACAGCAATTTTTGATGTCGCAAACTGGGAATCCGATCCGGAATTTGGCGTGTTTCCACAAGGTGCGCGCGCCAAGGATGCGGTATTTGCGCTATTACTGCCACCGGAATCTGTGCTTGTTCCAGGGAAACGCTATTTATTCAAACGTTCCAAGCAAAGCTACCCCGATCAGTTTTGGGGTGAAATTATCGCTTACCGGATAGGCTGCCTTTTAGGTGTAAAGGTACCACCGGCATTTGCTGCTTGGAATTCCAAGACGGGACATTGTGCAGCATTGATCGAATGGTTTTATAACGAAAATACCGAATCATTCGTGATGGCCGGTGATCTTTTGCAGAGAATGAATAAAGGCTTTGACCGTAAGCTCGGTACTCAGCACAATTTTATGGATAATCTGCGCCTACTTCGGATGCTGTCAATTTGGAGAGTATTGATTGAACCCGATTGGCGGCAATGGTGGGTTGATGCTTTGTTGTTTGATGCGTTGATAGGCAATACGGATCGGCATCAAGACAATTGGGGATTTATCTTTACACGTTCCGAGCAGAATATCTCATGCAGATTTGCGCCTTTGTTCGATAATGGAACCAGTTTAGGCCATGAGCGTTTTCCTGATCGTGTTAAACTCTGGTCTGAAAACCGCTTTGACCGATATATTGAAAATGGTAAACATCACTTAAAATGGTCGTTGGGTGATCCCGTACAAGGCCACTTTGAACTGTTAAAGCGCACCGTTGATGAATGGCCTGATACACGTGATGCTGTACGCACCAAACTGAATTTCTCCGTCGGTGATCTGTCTGATGTAACCGCGGATTTGTTGCAGCTCGACGCTGCAATACCGTTATCACATGATAGATATTCATTTATCTTGCGCTTATTAAACGAACGGCTTGCTTTACTGAAAGCGATGTTTCTATGACTACACTGCATCATATCGTTGAACCCACCCGCTTGCTGATGACCTGGCAGCCGCTGGATATGAATGCGCCATCGCGCACGCGCCGCGTGATCGGAGAAGTATGCCAGGAAAGCGACCGTCAGATCGTATTTCGCTATCTAAAAAACACACTCGATTTTGATGCGGCCCGCGAAACCGGTTTCAAAGGTTTTCCAGCTTTCCGGCTGGAAGATGATGAAGTGCACCAAGGCGTGATTGAATCATTGCTACGCCGTTTGCCGCCGCGAAATCGTGAGGATTTCGCTGAGTTTCTGGCACAGCATCGTTTGCCTTTCCCATTCAATTATTCGGATATGGCTTTGCTAGGTTATACCGGCGCACGCTTACCGAGTGACGGTTTTGCTTTGGTACCTGATTTTTCTCAAAATAATGTACCTTGTGATTATCTGATGGAAGTAGCAGGATTGCGCCATGTATTTAAAGATATACAGGTTATTCATGAAGGCGATAGAGTCAATTTTGAGATTGATCAGGACAATCCTGTTGATCAGGATGCCTTACAAGTAATTTGTCATGGCCAAAAAATCGGCTATGTCAATCGGGCATTTAGAACTACGCTTCATCGCTGGCTTCAGACTAATCATGTCACGGCCATCGTCGAAAAATGCAATGGCAAACCCGAACGTCCGTTAGTGTATGTGCGCATCAGTGCAGAACAAGCTACGTCATAAGAAGCACGTATTATAAGTGACATCAAGGTGCCAGTTCGTGTCAAACCATTTTACCGAAGGCGGCAAAATCGGCATTGCCGCCTGCGCGATTTCGGTCACACCGACCGGAGAAGCGCAACCGTTTCCCGCAGTCGTTTCCGGGTACACGTGACCGACGGTCGCCCAAGGATGTGCCGAACTGGTTCATGAATGAGGAATTGGCGTCGCAAAACGGCCTGTATGCAATCGATGCCAGGTATTCAATCTGTTGAAGAATGTGAGCTATGAAAATTGGCAAGAGCTTAAAAATAACAACACTTTTATTTTAATTGGAAAGTTACTCGCTTTTTGAGAAGTGCCCCCCTGTTTTCCGGGTAGATTGTCTAATATGCAGTAATTCAGACCCGATCAGACAGTTACCCGATTTGACGAAGTGCCTGTTAGATCAAATTCAGTTATTCAAAGC
>JBDHRU010000025.1:0-18727 GCA_039807765.1 Nitrosomonas sp.
TGCATATTGATGCGCGTCACCTGATCTTCATTACTGACAGCGCCTTTCAAAGCGACATTGCCGTCTTGTACTTTGATGTCAATGTTAGTGCCTTGTAACACGGGATCTGACTGCACAGCCTGTGCGATGCGGGCGAAAATGGTCGAGTCGTCATAAACTGGCCCGGATGGCGGCGTCACCCAAGACTGATGGGTTTTTTCGGCATAGTTTTCACAACCGGTCAGTATGATCATACTCACGAAAAGTAAAATTAGAGTCAATAAATGAGTTCGCATTAGCATAATATTTTTGTCCTATCGATAATTTTCTGAAATTAAATTCTAAATTCGTATGCTGTTAAATATGACTTAGGGAAGCTCCGAGAAAGGCAGCGAGCGATGATCAGGCAAGGCGAAATCCGGTGAAAAAGCGCAATTTACATGGAGTAAATGCGCATTTTGAGTCTGGTTTCAACGCAACTTGAACGAGCGCAGTCATTTTTCAGAGCTTCCTTAGGTTTTGTGTCTTGTTATTTTTTACAGGCATATGTGATTTGTCCCTTGGCTTAGGGTGAAATCATAACGCCACTAGCGGGCGATAGACAAGCCGGTTCATGCAAATTGCATCGATAGGAAGCATACTCCCGGTACTCTTTTCAGTTTTTTGCAATTGCTGCATGCAGAAAGCATTGTACCTGCACACTCAGATCGCCTGCTAAGCAATCGAATTCCTGAATTGTGTCGGCCCGCATGCCGCGCAGCCAGGTGAGTTGCCGCTTGGCCAGCTGGCGGGTGGCGGCTATTCCCATGTCGCGCAATCCGGTACTGCTTATTTGATTATTTAAATAAAGGCAAACTTGACGGTAACCGACACAGCGCATCGACGGTGATTCGAGATTGAGCGAAGGAAATTCACTGCGAATGGCTTGAACTTCATCGATGAGGCCGTTTCTCAACATTGCTTCAAAGCGATGCGCAATGCGCAGGTGCAATTGGCTACGTTCACTGGGGATAAGTGCAATATTGATGGCGTGAAAAGGAAAATCAATTTGCCGGGGTGTTTTTAGAATCTCGGACATCGGTTGCTGCGTCAGGTAGCACACTTCCAGCGCACGCTGAATCCGTTGACTGTCGGTGGGTTTGATGCGCGCTGCGGTTTTCGGATCCAGCTCGGCGAGTTTTTGGTGCATGACCGGCCATCCCAGCTCGTTAGCCGTGTTTTCGAGGATCAGGCGGAGATTCCAGTCCGCGGGAGGGAGCGGTGATAAACCCTCTTGCAGCGCCCGGAAGTAGAGCATCGTGCCGCCAGTCAATAGCGGAATCTTGTCACGCTGGATAATTTCTTGCATGATGCGCAATGCATCGTGTCGGAATTGCGCCGCAGAATAGTGCTGATCCGGATCGATGAGATCGATCAGATGATGCGGTATCTTGTTTAACGTTACTTGATCAGGCTTAGCGGTTCCGATATTCATATGCCGGTACACTTGGGCGGAATCCACACTGATGACTTCAACCGGGAAATTTTCCGCAACTTCCAGTGCAATTTTGCTTTTTCCGCTCGCGGTCGGACCCATCAAGAAAATAGAAAATGGCAAGCGGGTTGAATTTTGCATGGCGTAATTTAGCAATGGATCGGGAAAGGAAAGCTTGTAAGTTCGATGCCAGGAATTATTGCTGTTTATGGTTAAATAAACATTGGACAATCAATAGAACTCGGCTACACTTCGGCAGAATCAATTTTTTCAGGAACACTTCATTGAAGATTTTCGCCATTATATTGTTTCTCGCCATAGTATATAACTTGGGGTCAGCGCTGTATTACATGTTTAAAGACAAGGGAGATTCCACGCGGATGGTCAAATCGCTGAGCATACGTATCGGTTTGTCGCTTTTTCTATTTATTGTCATGATGATATCGTATCGCTTGAATATGCCTGATGATCCATGGTAACCGAGGAGTGTTGATGCGTTTGTCGCGTCACCGGTCTTGAAAAAAATATCCCGAAATGTCGCCATCATCGGCGCGGGCGCCGCCGGCATGATGTGTGCGATTGAAGCTGGTAAGCGTAGTCGCAGCGTGATTTTGCTGGATCACGCACATAAATTAGCGGAGAAAATCCGCATCTCCGGCGGTGGCCGTTGCAATTTTACTAACCGGCATGCCAAACCGGAAAATTATCTTTCCGAAAATCCACATTTTTGCCGTTCCGCACTTGCTCGCTTTACGCCGCAGGATTTTATCGCACTGATTGAGAAATACGGTATCCGCTATCATGAGAAAAAATTCGGGCAACTGTTTTGCGACGATAGTTCACAGCAGATCATTGATATGTTGCGGCGTGAATGCGCATCTGCCGGTGTGGATTGGCAAATGTCTTCCCCGGTGCAAAGGATTGAATGCATTGCAGATAATCATGCGGTAGAACATGACGGCAAAAAATTCCTTATAACAACAGAGCGTAGCGTCATTGCAACCGATTCGTTAGTGATCGCCACCGGTGGAATATCCATTCCGCAAATTGGCGCAAGCCCATTTGGCTATCAAGTCGCCAATCAATTTGGCATCCGGGTGACATCGCTGCGTCCGGGTTTGGTAGGGCTGATTTTTGCTACAAGCGACTTTGCGGGCTTTAAAGATATTTCCGGTATATCCATTGATGCCGTGGTCGGCTGCAATGGCGCTTCATTTCGCGAAAATGTCTTATTCACCCATCGCGGATTAAGCGGCCCCGCCATTTTGCAAATTTCTTCCTATTGGCAACCGGGTAAGTATCTGCATATCAATCTGTTGCCGCAGTATGATACCGGCCAGATTTTCTCGGAACATAGGCAAAGTGCAATAATGCTGCCAAATTTACTGGCGCGTTATTTACCCAAACGATTTGTGCAAATCTGGTGTCCAGCAATTTTTGCTGAGTTATCGAGTACGGCAAAGCCGATGAAACAATATCGGGATAATGAATTGCACCGGATTGCAACTAGGATTCATGACTGGCGGATTGTTCCCAGTGGTACAACTGGCTATAAGAAAGCGGAAGTGACGCTTGGTGGTGTTGACACCCATGAGTTGTCGTCCAAAACAATGGAATCAAAGCGTGTGCCAGGACTATATTTCATCGGAGAAGTGGTTGATGTGACAGGTCAATTGGGTGGATATAATTTTCAATGGGCTTGGGCATCAGGGTATGCAGCAGGTCAAGTAGCTTGAAAGATAAGATAGTGTATTTTTTAATACATAAGCGACTCACTGGATTTTATGAAATCAAATGATTTGAGAGAAAATCTATTCATTCCCAGGCAATATGAATCGCTCATAAGTCGATAAAAGCCTACAATGAGTAAATTAATGAGTGAATTGATATGGATAAATTTTTTAACAGTAAAGGATCAGCTATCGTCTTAGCAGCAGTCATTTTTCTGCTTGCCGGTTGCGGCGCTATGAAAGAAAACCGCATCAGGCAAGAAGTCTTATCTGATACCAGCTTACCGGAGGAGACACGAAGAGCAATCGATCTAAAAGAGCTCGCGGTGGGTATGACAAAAGAGCAGGTTATCGCATCCTGGGGATTACCGTGCAAATGGTGCTATGGGACCCGCAAAAATCCGGGCGGGGATACCTGGGAATATCACATTCCCGGAGCCGATTTTCCTATTGTCGGATCTGATTTTATCGGCATTGGAACCGGAACTTATCTGTATTTTGATAAGGACGGTAGACTTAGATACTGGTCTAATCAATAAACAGTCTGAAGTGAAAAATATTAGGGAAACGCTGATTAATTGATTATACGAGCAAATCATTTTTTGGCTGCTGTGTTCCGTGCGCCTCATGCTTCATCTCGTTCGCCGAATTAATCAGCGTTTCCTTAGACTGTTTATTGATAACTTATCTGATCAACACCTCGTAGTTTTCTGTCAAGGTTTAATCTCTGCGGGTTTAATTCCCCGCCCCTTGGGGCGAAAGCTGGTTGAAAACCAGCAGATTGAAGAACGCAGTTAATACCCCGCTGCTTGCGGCGGGGTGCTTTATTTGGCCGGTGTAATTTCTCAATCATCCTTATGGTTATGGCTTTTGCCAGGTTTGTAGGATTCATATTCAAAATTCGAAGAATTGCCGCGTTGCCCCAGCACAACGGAAATGATGTCGTCACCGTACTCCAAGCAGGGAATGGTTAATTTGCCATCATGAATCGTTGCATAGCACTCGCTAAGGTCTGCTATATAGTTAATCGGGCAGCTTGTCACATTGACCAACTTAACATCGGTTACCGAATGAGGCGCACTATAGGTGGTAACGATTGCAGTGCCATTTTTGATGACGATATCCGTTGCGGTGGTATCCGCGTTTAAGGCCAGTAGATTAGTACCGGCATTGGCTAGACAAGAATTAAGCGCACCGTTTGCGAGATTTCTTACAACGATCTGCGAGCCTGGCACACTATTATCCACGATAAAAATAGAGCTGCCTTCTACCGCTACGCTCTCAGCCAGTGCGAGTGGTGTTCCCGATACGGACAATGCTGCGGCAAAGAGTGTCGTTATTATCTTTTTTTTCATATATTTCTCCTTTTATTGATTTAGTTTTTTCAGTTGCTCACTCAAGCTGCTCAGCTTGGTATTAAACGTCACTAGACGATCCTTTTCCTGCTCCACGACATTGGCCGGTGCGCGTTCGACAAAGCTTGGGTTGGATAGCTTCGTTTTCGCTTTGGCGATTTCCACTTCGATACGTGCAATTTCCTTGGTCAGACGTTCCCGTTCGGCAGTGGCATCGATCTCGATTTTAAGCATCAGCTTGAAATCTCTGGTGATCGACACCGGTGCATCGGCATCGGGCAATCCTTTTGGCAGGATTTCCATGCCGGATAGTTTTGCCAGCGCCAACAGATATGGCTGGTGTTTCTCCAGTGCCTGCACATCCCCGGTTGCAAGCAGCGGCACTTTCAATGCAGGCGATAGATTCATTTCACCGCGCAAGGTACGGCAAGCGTTAACCAATTCTTTTAGCAGTAAAATATTGTTCATCGCTTGCTGATCGATTCTGGCGGAATCCGTGATCGGATAAGGTTGGCACATAATACTGGCGCCGGATTTTCCCGCCAGTGGTGCAACCGTTTGCCACAATTCCTCGGTAATGAATGGAATTACCGGGTGCGCCAGCCGTAACATGGCTTCCAGAACGCGTACCAGGGTGCGGCGGGTGGCTCGCTGCGTTGCATCCTGATCCGAGTTTAATTGCACCTTGGCGAGCTCGACGTACCAATCGCAATACTCATCCCACACCAGCTCGTAAATTTCACGCGCAACCAAATCGAAGCGGTAATTGGCAAATGCCTGCTCAACAGCCTGCTCGGCCTGCTGCAACCGGCTGATGATCCAGCGGTCCGCAGCGGAGTAGGTGAGAGGCAGCGTTTCATCCAATCCGGTATCTTGGCCGTCGCAATTCATCAGCACATAGCGTGTTGCATTCCACAGCTTGTTACAAAAATTGCGGTAGCCTTCGCAGCGCTGCATGTCGAATTTGATATCGCGGCCGTGTGATGCCAAGCTGGCGAACGTGAAGCGCAGGGCATCGGTGCCGAAGGCCGGAATACCATCGGGGAAATGCTTACGGGTATTTTTTTCGATGGATTCGGCCTGTTTCGGATTCATCAATCCGGTAGTGCGTTTGGCGATCAAATCGGGCAACGCGATACCATCGATCAGATCGAGCGGATCGAGCACGTTGCCTTTGGATTTACTCATTTTTTGGCCCTCAGCGTCGCGGATCAGGCCGGTGATGTAAACTTCACGGAACGGTACCTTGCCGGTGAAATGCAGCGACATCATGACCATGCGTGCGACCCAGAAGAAAATGATGTCGAATCCGGTGATCAACACCGAAGTTGGCAGGAAAGCTTTCAGTTCCGGTGTTTCCTCCGGCCAGCCGAGCGTGGAAAACGGCCACAGCGCGGATGAGAACCAGGTATCCAATACATCGTCATCCTGGCGCAGATTGCTTTTGCCGGATAGTTGTTGCGCTTCTTCCAGACTGTGTGCCACAGTGACATTGCCATCTTCGTCGTACCAAGCCGGAATGCGATGCCCCCACCATAATTGCCGTGAAATACACCAATCCTGGATATTCTCCAGCCATTGGTTGTACACATGTGTCCAGTTGTCCGGCGTGAATTTGATACCGCCGCTGGCAACCACTTCCAAACCACGCTTGGCCAAGCCTTCCATGGCAACATACCACTGATCGGTCAGCATCGGTTCGATAATCGTGTTGGTGCGGTCGCCGCGCGGCGCCATCAGTTTGTGCGGCTTGGTTTCAGCCAGAAAACCCTGCGCTTCGAGATCGGCGATAATTTTCTTGCGCGCATCGAAACGATCCATGCCTTGATAGTCAAGCGGTGCCAGGTCGTTGATTTTTCCATCCAGCGTGAGGATATTGATCGGCACCAGATGATGCCGCTGGCCGACTTGATAATCGTTGAAATCATGTGCTGGCGTGATTTTTACGCAACCCGTACCGAATTCTTTATCGACGTAGGTATCCGCGATGATCGGAATGGTCCGCTCGCACAGCGGCAAGCGCACATGGCGCCCGATCAGATGCTGATAGCGTGGATCGTCGGGGTGCACAGCGACGGCGACGTCACCGAGCATGGTTTCCGGGCGGGTGGTGGCGACGATCAACGCTTCCGTTGGTTCGGTATGCATGCCGTCCGCTTGTTCCAGCGGGTAGCGGATATGCCATAGTGAACCGTTTTCCTCGGTCGATACCACTTCCAAGTCAGAAACCGCGGTTTGCAGCACCGGATCCCAATTGACCAGCCGCTTGCCGCGATAAATGAGTCCTTCGCGGTACAGACGCACGAATACTTCCGCCACGGCGCACGATAATTCGGCATCCATGGTGAAACGTTCGCGTGTCCAATCGCACGAAGTACCCAAGCGCCGCATTTGCCGCGTGATGGTGGAACCGGATTCTTCCTTCCATTGCCACACTCGCTGTAAAAATGCTTCGCGTCCCATGGTGCGGCGGTCGAGTTTTTGTTGATCGAGCTGACGTTCAACCACGATCTGCGTAGCGATACCTGCATGATCGGTACCTGGCTGCCACAAGGTGTTGTCGCCCAGCATGCGGTGATAGCGCGTCAATGCATCCATCAGTGTGTGCTGGAATGCATGCCCCATATGCAGTGTGCCGGTGACATTGGGCGGCGGCAGCATGATGCAATAAGCGGATTGATCGGCTGCTGTGTCCGGTTTGAAATATCCAGCCGATTCCCAGACGGAATACCAGCGGTTTTCAATGCGTTTCGGGTCAAAGCTTTTCTCGAGTTCCATGGATTTGTCGTTGTGTTGAATGGCGCAAAGGATCGCCATTATAGCGGATGGGGTATGACTGCGGATAACAAGAAATTATGTATGCGAGCGGCTACTTGCTCAGTTTCGCCAAGCGGATTTCCAGCGCGTGCGCCAGTGCCTTGCGATTTTGCGAATCCATTTCGATCTGCGTTTCTTCCAGCGCGGCGTCAAGGATTTGCCGGATCGGCGTCAAACGGGCAGGCTGCCGCTGGATTACTGCGGGATGGAGAGACACAATTTCCGTCAGCAGCGGTATCGGATCGGTTTCATGAGATGCTGTTTGATTACCTTTGAGCGCCTTACCTGCTGGTACGAGTGCGCCGGTAATTTTTCCTTGATTTTGATATTTACTTAGCAGATTATGGAATTTATCCAATATTTCAGCATCATCGGAATCTGCTATGGAATCTGCCGAGGTTTTATCGTCGCTCATGGTAGAGAAATCAGTAATTATCCGTTTTTTGTTTATCCATCCAGATTGAAATGCTGTACCGGATAATGGCCATCTTTATAAAAACGGTAGCGCGCACGCGCCGCTTGCTTGCCCTCCGGTGAAGTATCCGCAATCTCGATCAGCCGGTTGAATTGATCAAAGGCTGGGGGGTGCTGTAGGTGCAGGTTCAGTAACACATCAAACTGTCTATCGATTGGGATGCGATTGCTCAAGATGACTGGCGTTGCGCTGACCAGCTCATTGTCTTCACGGATATCGCAATGTGGAATAAAACTGGTGGGCGAGAAAGTCCACAGCAGTTGATTCAATTGCGCCAGTAAAGCCTCATCGGGTGCATAAATCAGCACGGTCATATTTTGTTGCACAGCCTTGGCGCAAAGCCGGCAAGCCGTTTGCAGCCTGTCGCTCGATCCCGAATAAAAATAAATCTGTGGCATCGGTATTGTCCGGCCAAATGTGCGGTATGTGCATTCCTGCGGCTGATTAATTCACGGCCACGGTTTGAAGATGCGGCAGTCATTCCGGATCATGAATTAATCAGCGGGTTAACTATTCCTCAGTTCGCGGTTTTAGCTTGTGCAATCAGAAATTGCGTCAGGAGTGGCACCGGGCGGCCGGTTGAGCCTTTATCCTTGCCGGATTTCCAGGCTGTGCCTGCGATGTCCAAGTGAGCCCAGCGGTATTTTTGAGTGAAGCGCGACAAAAAACACGCGGCGGTGATGGTTCCGGCAGCTCGTCCGCCGATATTGGCGATGTCGGCAAAATTGCTTTTCAGCAAGTCCTGGTATTCATCCCACAGCGGTAACTGCCAGGCGCGGTCGGCGGCGAGTTCACCGGCAGCGAGAAGCTCTTGCGCCAGCTTGTCGTCGTTGCTCATCAGGCCGGTGGTGAAATTTCCCAGTGCGATGACACAAGCGCCGGTCAATGTGGCGATGTCGATCACCGCTTTCGGGTTATAGCGTTCCGCGTACGTGAGTGCATCGCACAGAATCAGGCGGCCTTCCGCGTCGGTGTTGAGAATCTCGATGGTTTGCCCGGATAGGCTGGTGACGACATCGCCCGGTTTCGTCGCTTTGCCGCTGGGCATATTTTCCGTGGCCGGAATGATACCGACGACGTTGAGCGGCAGTTTCATTTCAGCAACCGCCAGCAATGTTCCCAATACGCTACCCGCGCCGCTCATATCGAATTTCATCTCATCCATTTCGGCAGCGGGCTTGAGCGAGATGCCACCGGTATCGAAGGTGACGCCTTTACCGACCAGAACCACTGGGCTGTCTTTTTTAGCTGCGCCGTGATATTCCAGCACGATCAATTTCGCCGGTTGCTCGCTGCCTTGGGCGACAGATAGCAGCGACCCCATGCCGAGCTTTTCCATATCTTTTTCTTCCAATATGGTGGCTTTGAGTTTGTGGGATTTGGCAAGGTCTTTGGCTTGTTTGGCGAGATAGGTTGGCGTGCATATGTTAGGTGCGAGATTGCCCAAATCCTTGGCCAGATTCATACCTTGCGCGATGGCCAGGCTTTGCTGCAGCGCCTCTTCGCATGCAGCCAGTTCGTCGCGACTGTCAATGTACAATACCAGTTTGCGCAAATTGTTTTGATTGTTGTCCGGTTTGCTTTTGAGTTGATCGAAGCGATAGTTACTGCTGGTTGCGGTAATGACGGTTTGGTTAACTTTCCATGCGGATGTTCGATCGGCAATGGGGAAATCGGACAGAAACAGCGCGGCATCGGTAACTGCGGTTTTTTGCAGCGCGCTCAAGGTGGCGCCGAGTGCCGACAAGAACGATTTTTCCTTGAATTCCTGCTCTTTGCCCAATCCGACCAGCAGCACCCGTTTGAACAACGTATCCGATATATTGTGCAAAAGCAGGGTGGTATTCGCTTTGCCGTCCATATCGCCCGATGCGAGGATGTTTTTGATATAACCATGCGTGATTTTGTCCAGAACCTTTGCTGAGTCCGACAATTTTCTTGATTCAAAAATACCGATAACCGCGCAAGTACCACGTTGTTTTTCCGGTGTTCCTATTTTTATTCCAAATTCCACATTGAACTCCTTGTCAAGAATGCTCTCCCGAGTCATTCGCTAATGTAATTGATTGTTACAGCCCGTTATCGCGTAACTGCTTTGCTCAGAATAAGCAGAATAATTTAACCGTATGTTTATGCAACATCATAGCATCAGCGTACTTGAAATAAGAATACTTGTGTTGTTCCAGGGTAACGCTAAAAAACGACTGCACTCGACCACACTGCATTGAAATCACGTTCAAAATGCTCATTTACTCCATGTAAACCGTGCTTTCTCACCTGATTTTTCCTGATTTGGCCGTCGTTCGCTACCTTTTTCAGAGCTCTCTTAGCGGAAATAAGCGTGAAATGCTTGTGAATTATTGCAAATAGCGCCAATAAAATAAGTTAATATACGGTTTTTATCATTACGAACAATCAGCATATTATTCAATAATATAAGAATATTATCTAACATGAAGGATAATAAGTGATTGATGATGCATTGAAAAGGCGATTGTATCAGTGCGTGGCGCTGCCAAGCTTACCGGCTGTGGCCGTCAAGATAATTGAAATGGCAAACGATCCCGACGCGGATATCGGTACCATCTGCCAGTATATTTCCTTGGATCCGGTACTGTCGGCGAAATTGCTGCGTACCGCAAATACCCCGCTGTATAAATCCCGCCGGGTAGCAACCAATATCCGGCAAGCGGTCAGTATTCTCGGTACGCATACCGTTCTTGTCATCGCCTTATCTTTTTCGCTGACGTATTCATTAATGAAAAGTAAGCTGCCCGATTCCAGTGCGGCTTTCAACGATACGATTTTTTGGCGTCGCTCCATTGCATCGGCGCTTGCCGCGCGCGCGCTGGGGGAAAAACTTGAACTGAATTATCTGGATGATTTGTTCCTGGCCGGATTAATCCAGGAAATCGGCATCCTGGCTTTTTGGGTTATCATGCCGGAAGAGTACGGCAAAGTATTCGCATCGACATCGGATCACGATGTTTTGCTCAACACCGAACGTGAAACATTCGGTGCGGGCCACGATGAATTGGGCTATGCGCTGCTGAAAAGATGGCATATCCCGGATTATATCGCGTTATCTTGTATCGCTAGCCATTCACAACCGGAACCGAAAAACCTTGGACCGACGCTGCAATCGTGTCTGGCTGTTTCCCGTTATCTGGCCGATTATTTTCTTTTTCCGCAAGAAACGGAAAAAATGGCCGCATTGAACGAAGCAGCGCAAGAATGGCTCGCATTCGATGCGCATGCGCTTATCGATGTGATCAAAATCATGGAAGTTGGCTTGAAAGCGATTGAAGATTTGTTCGAAATGAGCATTCACGATCCATCGGAAGTCAACGGTATCTTATCCGAAGCCAAAGAGTTATTGATGATTCACGATCTTTCCAGAATGCGCGATCTGGAAGATAAATCGCAACGCGATGGCTTGACCGGCGCCTATAACCGCACTTATTTCGATGAAACGCTACGGCGCGAATTCAATCTGGCGCTGCAATATAATTTGCCACTGACGATTGCGATTATCGATCTTGATCACTTCAAGAACGTCAACGATACTTACGGTCATATCGCGGGAGATTCATTGTTGGCCATGGTGGTAAAAACCGTATTCGATCAAATCCGCCAGGATGATACCTTGAGCCGTTACGGCGGCGAAGAATTTGCCTTGATCCTTCCGGGCACTTCGCTGGTGGCATCGAGAAACCTCATTATCCGTTTAAAGGATTCAATAGCGGATATTGCCTATAAATTCGATGGCCGGAGCACCATCCGCATCACCGCTTCCATCGGTGTCGCCGGTTATCATGAAAACACAGCGCATTTCCGTGAACCTCGGGATCTGATTAAAGCGGCCGATGCAGCGCTCTATGCCGCCAAACATGCGGGACGGAACCGGATCATGGAATGGAACGGAAACGGCTGATAGCCTTCGTAGTTCGAACCCTGCCTTTAATAAATTTAATAATCGTATGAATTTGATTATCCAAGGATTGGATGTGAACAACAGCGACCTGCGCGAGCTGGCGAAACTATCCCATGCCGATGGCATCGAGCGGATTACCGGTCAAGCCTTCCGCTTGACTAACGCTGTTCATTGCGACGCCGTGCCGGATTATTGCGCGCAAGCCGAGTTGGATTTCGCTTTTGTCGACGCCGACAAAAAACTTGCCGATTTCAGACTGATCGCGATGGATATGGATTCGACGCTGCTGGCGATCGAGTCGATCGATGAAATTGCGGATATGCAGCAGATCAAACCGCAAGTCGCGGCTATCACCTTGCAAACCATGCGTGGCGAAATCAGTTTTGAAGAAAGCCTGACACGGCGCACGGCTTTATTGCGGGGGATTCATCAAGACGCTTTGCAGCAAGTTTACGATGAAAGAGTCAAACTCAGTCCCGGTGCGGAAAGAATGCTGCAGCTGGCAAAACGGTCGGGGTTGAAAACGATGGTGATTTCCGGCGGTTTTACCTTTTTTACCGAGCGTATCAAAACGAAGCTCGATTTCGATTATGCTGCTGCGAATGTGCTCGAGATTGAAAATGGCCGGTTAACCGGCAAAGTCGTCGGCGACATTATCGGTCGGCAAGGTAAGGCGCACGTGCTGCGGCAGGTTTGCGAAGAACTGGGATTACGGCGCGAGCAAGTCATCGCCATCGGCGACGGTGCGAATGATCTGGGTATGCTAGCCGAGGCGGGTATCGGTATTGCGTATCACGCCAAACCCATCGTTAAACAACAGGCGACGTATTCGATCGATTATGTCGGGCTGGATGGCGTCACCAATTTGTTCACGTGAACTGGGGAAATGAATGGACGCAATGTCTGTCAGATTAATAATCCGGTTTGTATATGTCAGATTAATAATCCGGTTTGTATATCAGTGACTTGATATAGCCGTTTAAATCTTCCGGCAGTTCTTTTTCCGCCAATCCTTCCTTGACCGCCACGCGGCAAACAGCAACCGCGATGGCTTGCGATACGTCGCGCACCCGAGTTAACACCGGATAAACCGAACCCTTGCCAATTTCCTGTTCCGTAACAGTGTTTGCCAGTACTTCGGCGGCTGCCAGGAACATGCCTTGCGTTACCAGCCGCGCAGCGCTGGCGTACACACCCAAGCCGATCCCCGGGAAAATATAAGCATTGTTGCCCTGTGCCGGTTTGAATACCGTATCGCCATAGCGCACCGGGTCAAACGGGCTGCCGCTGGCGAAAATCACCCGTCCGTCGCTCCACTGGTAAGCTTGTTCCGCGGTGCATTCGGTGTGCGAGGTCGGATTCGATAGCGCGATGATCACCGGGCGTTTATTCACCGCGGCCATTTTGCGTACGATCGTTTCGGTAAAGGTGCCGGCCACACCGGTTGCGCCGATCAGCACATCGGGTTTGATTGCGCCGATTGCATCCACGAAGCTGCACGCCGCATGTTCCTGCGCAAAAGGCTTGATGCGCGGTTTGACATTGTCACTGGCTGCGGTGACCAACCCGTTCCGGCCGATAAACCATAACCGTTTACGGGCTTGTTGCTCACTCAATCCTGCCCGGCAAAAGGCTTCCACGACCAATTCCGCAGTCCCGCTGGCTGCGGATCCGGTGCCGAGGAACATGATATTCAGATCAGCGAAATTTTTTCCACTGATGCGGCATGAGGTGTAGATACCCGCCAGTGTCACCGCGGCAGTACCCTGGATGTCGTCATTAAAGCAACGGATCTGCTGACCGTAGCGCTCCAAGAATTCAAAGGCGTGCGGTGTCAGGAAGTCTTCAAACTGTATCACGGCATCAGGGAAGCGCACTTGTACTGCTTGCACGAATTCATCGACCAACGCGCGATAAGAGTCGCCGTCGATGCGCGGATAAGGGTAACCCAGATACAGCGGATCTTCCCGCAGCGGCACATTATTCGTGCCGACGTCGAGCATGACCGGCATGCAGTGTGCCGGATGAATGCCGGCGCAGGCGACATACAGCGCGACCTTGCCGATCGGGATTCCCATGCCGTTGGCACCTAAATCGCCCAAGCCCAGGATGCGCTCGCCATCGGTCACGACGATGACACGAATATCCTGCTCCGGCCAATTTTTCAGAATGTCGGCGATTGCACCGCGGTCTTCGGGTGTGATGTAGAATCCTTGCGGTTTTCTGAAGATGTGTGCGAACTCCTTGCAGGCTTCACCGACCGTTGGGGTGTAAACCAGCGGCATGATCTCTTCGATATGGTCGATCATGGTGCGATAGAAAAGCCGCTGATTGCGTTCCAGCAGTGCATTTAAAAAAATATATTTTTCTATCGCGCTGCTTTTGCAGCGCATGTTGTCCAGCACGCGCGCTATCTGCTTTTGCATCGTGGCGACATCGTAAGGCAGTAATCCGCGCAGACCGTAACGCTCCCGTTCTTCGCGTGTAAACGCTGTCGATTTGGTGAACACCGGATCAACCAGCAATGCTTTACCGTATAAATTTTTCATTTTGCTCACTCCCCGTTATTTAATCGCATAGATCCTGCGTTACCGGTACGATACAAAGCAAGCCGTCTGATTGGATGTAAAGTTGGACAATCCAGATAGCCGAAGATAAACTTACTTTCTATCATAAGGTAACGGTATTCAGTTTTGTTTGCAAAATACCGTTACAGTCTAATTTTGTTATCATACAAATTCTTTTTTAACCAGCACTGAGGTAATTTCTATTTATGAGTCAATCACATTTTCCAATGCCCGATCCCAATTTATATACCGAGGAAGAAGTCGCGAATCTGGTTCATACATTTTACGCAAAAGCCCGGAAAGATCCGGGACTCGGTCCGATTTTCGAAGCGCATGTCATCGACTGGGATGCGCATTTTGTGCAAATGACCAATTTCTGGTCGGCACAATTGCGCGGCACCAGCCGGTTCCGTGGTGCGCCGATGCCGAAGCATATTGTCTTACCCGATCTCAATGCGGCATTGTTTGAACGCTGGCTGCAACTTTTTAAAGAGACGACCGAAGAATTGGGTAATCCGAACCTACAGCAGCAAGCCAATGCCATTGCAACGTTTATTGCGGGCCGGTTGTGGCAAGGCTATCAAATGAGCAATTATCCGGATAAACAGCCGGTCGCGCTTCATACCGCATAGCGTTTTATTACTTCACGGGACCGATATTGAGAAATATCAATTGAGAAGCATCAAAAGCAAGATTATCGTTTTCTCCATTCTGGCCACGCTGATTCCTTCGTTGGCGCTTGGCATATTGTCGTTTCAGCAGAACGAAACGATGATCAACGAGAATGTTACCCGTGAGTTGCGCGCTTTGGCCAATTATGCCAGCCGGGAATTGGATTTATGGATAAAAGAACAAATCCTCACGGTTCGTGAGCTGGCGACGTCTAAAATTCTGACAGAAGGGTTATCGCTGGAAAATCAGTCGAAGAAGAGCAAGTTCACCGCACAACGAAAATCCTTGGAGCTGTACTTGAAGTCTGTGCATAAGCGGCTGGAAACCGTACTGGAATTGACCGTCGTCGATGTCAACGGGAAAGTGATTGCCAGCAATACGGAAACGCCTTTTTCGGTTAAGCTCTCACCCAATTGGCCGCAAGACGCATTGACGCAAGGCGAGGTGGTTGCGCCGCCGCAGTGGAATGCCGGTTATGCAACCGCGATACTCAGTATCGCGGTTCCCATCTTATCAGTAGATGATTTTATTTTTGGCGCATTGATCGTCACGTTTGATTTGCGCGATATCCAGTCGAATCTGAAAAACAAAGTAAAATCTCCGCCCGGCGATGTCTTGTTGCTGGACACCGACGGCTACATCATGCTGGCCAGCGATGCTTCAATTGTCAATCCGGATAATCCTGTCACCCTTGATCCGGCGGTATTGAAACGGTTGCGCGATCACCCGGGAGAATATGAAATATTTCAGGGGCCGCGGCAGGAAAAAGTAGCGGGCTTGGCTTATATATCGGAGCAGTCGTTAATTACCATCATTGCTACCAGAAGCCATCAATTGATCTATGCTTTTTGGGAGCAGCAGCGGAATTTTTTTGTCGGCTTGATCAGCATTGTCATCCTGATAGTGGCTGCTGTCGCTTTCCAGATGAGCCATGCCATTGTTGTGCCGCTGAGAAAATTGATCGATGCGACGGAGCGGATTGTGAAAGGCGATCTCAATGTCGAACTAATGAGCACGCAGCGTAATGAGTTGGGTCAATTGACGCAGATGTTCAATCAGATGACGGACCAGCTGCGCCGCAACGATGCCGAGATCAAAGAAGCCAGTGCCGCTATGCGGCAAAAGAATGCGCTATTGGAAACACTATCGGTAACGGACAATCTGACGGGATTGTATAACCGCAATAAACTGAATGCCATCATCAATGATCAATTGGCGCGGTATGAACGGAATAGGCGTCCGTTTTCCGTGCTGATGATCGACGTCGATCATTTCAAGACACTGAACGATAGTCTTGGACATGTTGCCGGCGATGAAATCATTGCGGGCGTTGCGAAAAAGATATCGCAATCAATCCGCAATGTTGATTTTGCCGCACGTTACGGCGGCGACGAGTTCATTATTATTTTGGCGGATACTGCAATCGGCGAAGCGCTGAAAACAGCAGAGCGCATTCGGGCGCATGCAGCCAATGTGCATTGCAGCACAATTAATGAAACGCTAAAAGTGACGCTCAGTATCGGGGTCATTCAAAGTGAACCGGACGACACATCGCTCACGATATTGTTATCCAGAGTCGATGGCGCTCTATATGAAGCCAAGCGCGCCGGGCGCGATCAGGTTTACAGCATACTGCCCGAATCCAAGGAGACAATATAGCTGTTTAGTTCCACGACGTGCTGGATCAGATTAACGTTAAAGCATTCAGGTTCTTCATCTATAATTTGCAGTAATACCGTTTCACGGTGACTTCCTTAATGGCTTGATTCATGCGTTCGATCTGTCCATTCTCCCAGGGGTGCTTTGGTTTTTTGTGAGTCGGTGCTCAATGCCGTGCACTACAGCGCAGGTTGGACATATGCGTGAGATCCACTGTGCTACTGGTCTGTTGTGATAATGCAGCGGATGACAGAATTGGCTGCCGTCGTCGATCGGATTGCGCAGGAGTGCCGTTGATATTTTCCTGCCAGAAGCGAACTTGCTTGTGCGGTTGATGGCGATGAACAAATACAGCTTGCCGTCTTCAGTCCTTACCTTCTGCTGTTAAAATACGATCAGAAAACCCCCAGAAACAGGAAAATACCGGCAAGGTGGTGATTTGAACGCTGTAGAGATCGAAGAAGCGATATCCAGGCTGGCTGCAGCCATTTGATCCGGCGGAATTTCCCTATGCTTTTTTGGAAGCATTCGGAAATAAAGCAACTACAATTAACCGCTTGAAAAGTGATAACACGAATAAAACCGATATAGAAGGTGCAGTCCTTCAGTACAACAATATTCACATCGCAGTCTGCTCAGCGGGTGAAGTGTTGAAAACGCTGGAGAAGCTTAAAAACAGCCCAGCAACCAACCGCCAGAAAGCCAAGTTTATCCTCGCTACCGATGGTGAGGAGTTTCAAGCAGAAGACATCACCAGCGGTGAAACCGTTGTCTGCGCATACAAAGATTTCCCAGATCATTTTGGCTTCTTTCTGCCACTCGCTGGAATCTCGACCGTCAAGCAAATTAGTGAAAATGCTTTTGACATCAGAGCAACCAGCCGCCTCAATCGTCTTTATGTGGAACTACTGAAAGACAACCCGGAATGGTGTAGCGCACATCGCCGTCATGATATGAATCATTTTATGGCGCGGCTTGTGTTCTGCTTCTTCGCTGAAGATACGGATATTTTTAACGGTACCGGCCTGTTTACCGACACCATAGCGCAAATGAGCGCGAAGGATTCCTCAAACACGCACGAGGTCATCAGCGAAATCTTCCGTGCCATGAATACGAAAGTAGAGGATCGGGCAGCAGCAGAATTGCCCCGTTGGGCAGATACATTTCCTTATGTGAATGGCGGCTTATTCTCCGGCAGCACTGAAACTCCGCGTTTCAGCAAAATTGCGCGTAGTTATTTGCTGCATGTCGGCAATCTGGATTGGAAAAGGATCAATCCCGATATTTTCGGCTCGATGATTCAAGCTGTGGCTGAAGATGAAGAACGCGGCGCACTGGGAATGCATTACACCAGCGTACCCAATATCCTCAAGGTGCTGAATCCGCTGTTTCTGGATGATCTACGTACCAAACTGGAAGAAGCAGGTAATAATCCGCGCATGCTGTTGAATCTCCGCAAACGCATGGCAAGGATTCGAGTATTTGATCCTGCCTGTGGTTCAGGTAATTTTCTGGTAATTGCCTATAAAGAGATGCGTGCCATTGAAGCGGAAATTAACAAGCGGCGTGGTGAAACGGACTTACCTTCCGAAATACCGCTCACAAACTTTCGAGGCATTGAGCTGCGCGATTTTCCAGCAGAAATTGCCCGTCTTGCCTTAATCATTGCTGAGTATCAGTGTGATGTACTGTATCGCGGGCAAAAACTGGCTTTGATGGAATTTCTGCCATTGGATGCCCATAACTGGATTACCTGCGGTAATGCGCTGCGATTGGATTGGTTGAGTATCTGCCCGCCAACTGGAACGGGTGTAAACTGTATAGTGATGACCTGTTCAATACGCCGTTAGAACAGGCGCAAATTGATTTCGAGAATGAAGGCGGAGAAACTTACATTTGCGGCAATCCCCCTTATCTTGGTTCTACTTGGCAATCCGATATGACTGGTAAACAAAAAACAGCGGATTCACGATCAACAAAAACTGCCCAATCATGACTAACATCAAATCTATTCCCTCAGTTTCCGTCAATTATTCCTGTAATGGCAGCTCTACGAAGGCGAATG
>JBDHRU010000208.1:0-3894 GCA_039807765.1 Nitrosomonas sp.
ATGATTTCCTCATAATATTCCGGCGCCGTATCGAGATTGTGATTGTAATAATCCAGGCCCGCTTCGCCGAGCTGCTGCGCCTGACCTGGCTTCAATAGACCCAGGGTGGCGCAGGTTTCCATGCCGAGCGATTTGACCGCGCGCACCATCTCAGTCATTTTTTCGATGTCACGCTGTTTCGGTCCGCGCCATGCCGCGCCCATGCAAAACCGCGAAGCGCCCTTGGCCTTGGCCGCTGAAGCCGCGGTAACCACTTCGTCCAGCGACAGCATGTCCTGATTCTCGACCCCCGTATGATAACGCGCGGCTTGCGGGCAATAACCGCAATCCTCGGGACAGCCGCCGGTCTTGACCGAAATCAGCGTCGATAACTGCACACCGTTAGCATCGTGATATTGGCGATGCACCGTTTGGGCGCGGAAAAGCAGGTCGTTAAACGGTGCATTCAGCAACGTTTCAACGTCCGCTACACTCCAAACTGCTGCATTTTGCGATTTTCCGGTTTTACTTCTCAGGTCATTTTGTATTTCGCTGTTTGTTGGTGAATCCCAGTTCATATTCATTTACCTATTGTTCCGTTTAAATGCTGTAGCAATCGTGCCGTTTGCCGATAGCCTTCGATGATCAAGAATGGTGCCAGTGCCGCTTATTTTACCACCGCCGATTTTTACACAATGGATTAAATATACGATGCCTATCCGGACTCAGAAAAGCTGCTTGCTTTGCGGTGCGGTTACCGGCGGGGATTTTTGCTCAGCCTGTTATCGCGATTTGCCGCAACTGCCTGCCAGTCATTGCCCCGTTTGCCTATGGCCGGTGCCGACCAATGAAATTTGTGGTGCTTGCTTGAAAAAACCGCCGGCGTTTACACGCACGCTGGCAGCGCTGCGTTATACCTTTCCTGCCGATGCGCTGATCCATGCATTAAAATATCAAACCAATCTGATCATCGCACCGGTTCTAGCCAATCTGTTCATCACCCGGTTGAAAACAGTGACAGCGATGCCCGATGTCATCGTGCCGATGCCGCTGCATCCGATCCGGCTGCGCGAGCGCGGATTCAATCAGGCGATGGAAATCGGCCGCACGATCGCAAAACAAACGGGCATCGCTTTGTTGCCTGACGGTTGCAATCGCATCAAACATACGCTGCCACAAACCGGATTGCCGTGGAAAGAGCGGCAGAAAAATATCCGCCGGGCTTTTAGCTGTAAAATAGATGTATCGGGGAAACATGTCGCAATCGTCGATGACGTTATGACCACCGGTGCGACACTCAATGAATTGGCAAAGGTATTGCGCCGCCAGGGCGCTAGCGAAATCAGCAATTGGGTTATCGCCAGAACCCTACCGGAAATCAATCAATCAGGTCCTTATACTTTTTAAATCACCGCATGTTTCATATCGTTTTGCATCAACCTGAAATTCCACCCAACACGGGTAACATTATCCGCCTGTGCGCCAATACCGGCACGCAGCTTCATTTGGTCAAGCCGCTCGGCTTTCCGCTGCAGGATAAACAATTAATCCGCGCCGGTCTGGATTATCACGAATTCACTTCAATCCAGGTGCATGAAAATTGGACAGCGTGCGATCAGAGTCTGCAAGGGCATCGCTTGTTTGCGATTACGACGAAAGGAAAACGGCGCTACGATCAGGTGGCGTATGCTGCGGGAGATGTTTTTCTATTTGGTTCAGAGAGCTGCGGCCTACCTGTTCACATCATGGAGACTTTTCCGGAACCGCATCGTCTCCGGGTGCCGATGGTGGCAACCAGTCGCAGCCTGAACCTATCGAATGCCGTTGCCATCGTGGTTTATGAAGCATGGCGGCAAATGGGATTTCCGTCAGGGCAATAGCTTGTAATTACTGCAAATTGAGATTCTCGCTCAAAATACGCGGTGTTACAAAAATCAGCAATTCGCGTTTGTTATCCACTTTTGTAGTATTGCGGAAAACATGCCCTAGCACCGGAATATCGCCCAGCATCGGCACCTTGTTTATCACCTCGGTTTCGGTGCGGTCGAAAATACCGCCAATGACGACAGTTCCACCATTATCAACGAGAACCTTGGTTGTTACCGACTTGGTGTTAATCGGCGGCGGCAGGAATTGATTGATCGCCGTGCCGATTTGGTCTTGATTGACGTTTAATTCCATATCGATCTGACCATTGTAGGTGATCAGCGGCTTAACTTTCAGTCGCAACGTAGCATCGATGAAGCGGATACTGGTGGCGCCGCTGCTGGTCGCTTGCTGATAAGGCACCCGGTCACCTTGCTCGATGATCGCTTCTACACCATGCGCGGTAACCACGCGCGGACTCGCAATAACCCGTCCTCTCTGGTCAGTCTCCAGTGCCGATAATTCGAGATTGATAAGCCGGTTATTATTAATCTTCAATAAACTCAAACCCAGTGCAGCGGGACCCCCCAGTAAACCGGTTGCTGCCGCTGCGGGTAGATTCACATTCAGATTATCCGAACCCGCCGCCGCTCCTCCGGCGGCTAGCGTACTCGAACTAGCCAAGTTGCCAGAAATGCCAAGTCCATAATTTCCGATATTGTTTGCATTTTGGATTCCGAAACGAGCCCCCAGATTCCGGCTGAACTGATCCGTCGCCACGACAATACGCGCCTCGATCATGACTTGCCGTTCAAAAACATCCAGTTTCTGGATGCGCTTTCTGATCTCTTCCAGTCTAGCCGGAATATCGGTAACAGTGACAGTATTACTGATGTCATCCAGATTGATCGTGCCCCGTTTGCTGAGCATGCTTTCGAATGACATCGAGTTGACCCGGCGGTGATTCAGGCGAAAAATTTCAGAGCGCAGCGGTTCCATATCGGCAATTTGCATTTTCGCTTCCACATCGAGCAATTCCCGGTCTGCCATCTCCTTACGCGGCGCGACAAAAATGACATTACCCGTCTGACGCTTATCCAATCCATGTGCTTGCAACACGATGTCCAGCGCCTGATCCCACGGCACATCTTTTAGCCGCAGCGTAAGATTTCCCGCAACGGAATCACTGGCAATGATATTCAGATTGGTAAAATCGGCGATGACTTGTAACACCGCACGCACTTCCACATCCTGAAAATTAAGCGATAACCGCTCACCGGTATAGCCGCCATTGGCGCGCTTCTTTTTCGCCTGCTCTTCTTCATCATCGCTCAGCGCCCGAACTTCCAGAACAAACCGGGTGCCGGATTGCCGTGCGGAATGTTCCCATCGCCCACCCGCTTTGACATGCATGCGAACATTATTACCTTTCTTTGAGGTTTCGATGGTATGCACGGGGGTTGCAAAGTCGATGACATCAAAACGTCTTCTCAAGCTGCCAGGTAGCACAGTATCTACGAATTCGACGAAAATATCGTTGTTTTGCAGTTGCACATCGACACTGGCGCCAGGTTTCGTCATATCAACTTCGATTCGCCCTTCCCCGCCTGGGCCGCGACGGAAATCAATATCCTGCAAACTGTTCATTTGCTGATTTGGAGTCTCTTCCGCAAAGCGCACCACTGAAGCCGCAACCGGATTTTCTCGTACGCTAACCAGCTTGATAAACAGAATATTGTCTTGTGCACTGATATCGTGCCGCATGAGTCTCGCCAAATTCAGCACCAGCCGGGTGCGGTCACCAACCTGCACGATGTTGACACTACGCAAGTCACCTTCAGCAGCTTCTTGCACATTCTTGCCCAAACCGTTCGCAACCTGATAAAGATCAAAATAAATGCGGTGCGGATTATCCAGCGCAATACCTGTCGGTAGCGCCGGTAACGGCCGATCCAAAGTAAGCTTGGCAATAACTTCGCCATTCTGGAACGTGGAGATATCGATGGAACGGATGCTATTGCTATCGGGCGGTGCTTCCGCAGTTATCGT
>JBDHRU010000026.1:0-18557 GCA_039807765.1 Nitrosomonas sp.
ACGTGCGTGCCGTTGGCGAGCGCTTCACGAATTTCGGTTTCTAACGATTTGAGATCATCGCCGGATTGATGACTGGATTGCCCGATATTGTGATTTTCCATGATGATGCATCCTTTATAAGAAGAGTGAAAAGATAGGGTTCGTTTTTATTGTCCTCTGCTACTCGTCAATTGGTCAAGACCATTCATGTAAGGCCGCAGCACTTCCGGGATGGTGACGCTGCCGTCGGCGTTCTGATAATTTTCCAATACCGCGACCAGCGTACGCCCCACGGCCAGGCCGGAGCCGTTTAATGTGTGCAGCAGCGCCGGTTTGCCGTTTTCGTTGCGGAAACGCGCTTGCATGCGCCGCGCCTGGAATGCTTCGCAATTGCTGCACGAGGAGATTTCACGATAGGTATTTTGCCCCGGCAGCCACACTTCGATGTCGTAAGTTTTTGCCGCAGAAAAGCCCATGTCGCCGGTGCACAAGGCCATGACCCGGTACGGCAAGCCGAGTTTTTGCAGGATTTTTTCCGCGTGTCCCACCAGTTGCTCTAACGCTTCATACGATTGCTCGGGGTGGACGATGTGCACCAGCTCAACCTTGTCGAATTGATGCTGGCGGATCAGGCCACGCGTATCGCGGCCATAGCTGCCCGCTTCGGAGCGGAAGCACGGCGTATGCGCCACGTATTTCAGCGGCAGTGCTTGCAGCGGTATGATTTCATCGCGCACCATGTTGGTGATGGGCACTTCCGCCGTGGGAATGAGGTGGAAATCAGCCGCAGGGGCTTCGCCGGACGGATTCGCGCCACCGGCATGTACGGAAAAAAGATCTTCCTCGAATTTGGGCAGCTGCCCGGTGCCGCGCAAGCTGTCGCGGTTGACCAGATAGGGCACATAGGTTTCGGTGTAACCATGTTCCTGGGTATGCGTATCCAGCATGAACTGCGCCAAAGCCCGGTGCAGACGGGCCAATCCGCCTTTCATCAAGCTGAAGCGCGCACCGCTGAGTTTTGCGGCGGTTTCAAAATCCAGCAATCCTAACTCTTCACCTACGCTGACATGATCCTTGACGGCGAAATCGAATGCGCGCGGTTCGCCCCAGCGGCGGATTTGCACGTTGCCGGTTTCGTCCTTACCCTCCGGCACGCTGGCGTGCGGCAGATTGGGCACTTCCAGCAGTATTTTTTGCAGTTGCTGCTGAATCTGCTCCAGGTGATCTTCCGCTTGCTTTAAGGCATCGCCCAGATTGGCGACTTCGGCCATGATGGCGGAGACATCCTCGCCCTTGCTCTTGGCCTGACCGATTCTTTTCGATGCCGAATTACGCTGCGCTTGCAGTTCCTGTGTTTGCGTCTGGATTACTTTACGTTCCGCTTCCAGGGCATTGAAGGTTTCGACAGGAAAAACAAATCCGCGCTTGGCGAGCTGTTGCGTGATGTTGTCCAGGTCGGTGCGTAATTGTTGAATTTCTAGCATGCAAAGACTCCAAAAATAATCGATGTAAACGAAAAGCTATGGAAGTTCTGAAAAAGGTAGCGAGCGACGATCAAGACAAGGCGGAATCAGGCGAAAAAACGCAGTTTACAAGGTGCAAACGAGCATTTTGAGCCTGATTTCAATGCAGCATGACCGAGCGCAGTCATTTTTCAGAGCTTCCCTATATTTTATGCCGGGCTTTCTCGTCCAGGTTGCGCAAATAAGCCAATTTTTCCCGGATTTTCTGTTCCAGGCCATAAGCGGTCGGCTGATAAAAACTGACTTCGGGCATATCGTCTGGAAAATAATTTTCTCCCGCGGCATAGGCTTCTGGGCAATCGTGCGCGTAGCGGTAAGTGTCGCCGTAGCCGATATCCTTCATCAGTTTCGTCGGCGCATTGCGCAGATGCAGCGGAACCCGGCGCGATTTGTCGTGGGATACAAACGAGCGTGCCTTATTGTAAGCCAGATAGGCGGCATTGCTTTTCGGTGCGCAAGCGAGATACAGCGCCGCTTGCGCCAACGCCAGCTCGCCTTCCGGACTGCCCAGCCGCTCGTAAGTCTCGCATGCATCCAATGTCAGGCGCAGCGCGCGCGGATCGGCCAGACCGATGTCTTCAGTGGCCATGCGGATTAACCGCCGTCCGATATACAACGCATCGGCGCCGCCATCGAGCATGCGGCACAGCCAGTAAAGCGCCGCATCGGGCGAAGAGCCGCGCACCGATTTGTGCAATGCGGAAATCTGATCGTAAAACGCATCGCCGCCTTTATCGAAGTTGCGCGCATTACGCGACAGGGTATTCACGACAGTATCCTTGTCGATGGACACGAAGCCTCCGGTTTCAGCCGCAGTATGGATTTGTTCTAGCAGGTTCAGCAGACGGCGGGCGTCACCATCGGCGAATTCGATCAGTAACTGCCGTGCTTCAGTGGAAAATTGCAGATTACCCAGCGCCAGCTTTTGCGCACGCTCCAGTAATTGCGCTAATTCCGTTTCCGACAACGCGGTCAATACGTAAACTTGCACGCGCGATAGTAACGCGTTATTGACTTCGAACGATGGGTTTTCCGTGGTGGCTCCGACGAAGGTGATCAATCCCTGTTCGACGAACGGTAAAAAAGCGTCCTGCTGCGATTTGTTGAAGCGATGTACTTCGTCGACAAACAGAATGGTGTGTCGTCCGCTTTGTTGTAACACCAGTTCGGCTTGCTCGATGGCGGCACGGATGTCCTTGATGCCCGATAACACCGCGGATAGCGCGATGAATTCGCTGTTGAACTCGGTCGACATGATGCGCGCCAGCGTGGTTTTACCGGTTCCCGGCGGGCCCCACAAAATCATCGAATGCGGTTTACCCGATTCAAACGCCAAGCGCAGCGGTTTTCCCGCTCCGAGCAAATGACTTTGCCCGATGATGTCGTTCAGATGCTTGGGGCGTAACTGCTCTGCCAGCGGTACTTTGGGTTGGTGCGGTGAAAATAGGCCAGAGTCACTCACGGATGACGTCGGCCTTGTCGGGTGGAGTGAATTTGAACAAGTCAGTGGGTAGCGGGGGGTTTTTGTCGAGATCGGAGAAAGACAGGACGGTGGTCTGTCCGAAATTATCGCGTAGCGCCATGATCTTGAGTGTGCCGTCCGGAGAGAAGCCCATCTGAATGAATTCAAACGCGCTTTCCTTGCTTTTCGGGACGGCTTCGAGCCATTCTATGTCGTTTTGCACACCTAGTTCGATCAGTTCGAAATTGTCTTCGATGGCGCTGCTGCCCGCCAATAGGGCGGCCGGGCTGCTGCCGATGGCGATATTGAATGGCCGTTCGGTGACTTGATTCAAGTCGCGGTCATAAAACCATACTTTGCTGCCATCGCCGACGATCAATTGCTCGTGCGGTTTTTCATAGGTCCAGCGGAATTTTTCCGGGCGTTCGAATTGCATCGTGCCTTTCGATTCTTGTATCGTGCGCGCGCTTTTGTCGTACAGCGTCTGGGAGAAGTTCGCGCGTACCGTGCGCGTTTCCTGGATGAACGTTTTCAGGCTGGCGACAGCGGCTGCTTCGGCTCCTTGTGGTATCAGACTGCTGAGCAGCAGAAGAAAAATGGAGCAGCTTGAGCGAATCATAATATTCCTAAAATGAAGTTGTGGTATGCGGTTGTGGTGGTTCGGGAACGGATCATTCGTTACGCGCCGGAGCCAATACTTCCCGGTTACCGTTGCTTTGCATCGATGAAACCAGACCGGCGCGCTCCATATCTTCGATGAGGCGGGCGGCGCGATTATAGCCGATGCGCAAATTCCTTTGCACCAGGGAAATCGACGCGCGGCGGGTTTTGACTACGATTGCAACCGCTTCATCGTAAAGCGGATCGGCTTCGCCTTCCGATGGCTTTTTGATTTCGACTGGGCCGTTGCCATCGTTTTCTTCATCTCCGGCTTGCAGGATTTCTTCGATATAATCCGGTTCGCCGTGCTCTTTCAGGTATTCCACGACTTTGTGCACTTCGTGATCGGCGACAAACGCGCCGTGCACGCGCTGCGGATAGCCGGTGCCGGGCGGTAAATACAGCATGTCGCCTTGGCCGAGTAAGGCTTCCGCTCCCATTTGATCGAGAATGGTGCGTGAATCGATTTTGCTGGATACTTGAAAAGCGATCCGGGTCGGAATGTTGGCTTTGATCAAGCCGGTAATTACATCGACCGACGGGCGTTGTGTCGCCAATAGCAGATGGATGCCTGACGCGCGCGCTTTTTGCGCCAGCCGGGCGATCAGATGCTCGACTTTTTTACCGGCGACCATCATCAGATCCGCCAATTCGTCAATCACCACGACAATAAGCGGCAATTCGCTGAGGTACTCAGTTTCTTCTCCGGGCGGCAGCAAAGGATTGGCGACAGGTTCCTCGTTTTTGGCTGCTTCCTGAATTTTTTGATTGTAACCGCCGAGATTGCGCACACCCAGCGCCGACATCAGTTTGTAACGCCGTTCCATTTCGCCCACGCACCAGTGCAGCGCGCTGGCGGCCTCGCGCATGTCGGTGACCACGGGTGTCAGCAGATGCGGAATGCCTTCGTACACCGATAATTCCAGCATTTTGGGATCGATCAGGATCAAGCGAGTTTGCTCCGGTGCGGTTTTATACAACAGACTCAAAATGACTGCATTGATCGCAACCGATTTACCCGAGCCGGTGGTTCCGGCAACCAATGCATGCGGCATTTTCGCCAGATCGGATACGATCGGACGGCCGCTGATATCCTTGCCCAAAGCGATGGTGAGCGGTGATGCGGAGTCGGCGTAGACCTGCGAGCTGAGAATTTCCTGCAGCCGTACCACTTGCCGTTTCGGATTCGGGATTTCCAATCCCATGCTGGTTTTGCCCGGAATGGTTTCGACCACACGGATGCTGGCCACGGACAATGCACGCGCCAAATCTTTGACCAAATTGATAACCTGATTGCCTTTGACGCCGACCGCGGGCTCGATTTCATAGCGAGTGATGACCGGGCCGGGGAAGGCGGCGACTACTTTGACGTCGACGCCGAATTCCTTGAGTTTGCGCTCGATCAAGCGGGATGTGAATTCGAGCGTTTCTTTGGATAATACTTCAAAATCTTTTTCTGGCTCGTCCAGCAGGTGCAAAGGTGGCAGCGGCGAATCGGGTAGATCGGAGAATAGCGAAGGTTGTTTTTCCTTGACGACGCGTTGCGACTTGATGATGGTTGTCGCCGGTGGTTCGATATGCAGCACCGGTGTGCTTTCGATGCGTTTCTTTTCAGTCTCTATGATTTTTTCGCGCACTTGTGACGCGATCATACCGGCCAGTTTATCCTGCCGCGTTTCCCAGCTGTTTATTAGCAGCAATAGCAAGTTTTCAATGCTTTCGCCGATTTTCTCCACGAAACGCACCCACGATAGACCAGTAAACTGACTGAAACCGACTGCGATCAGAATCAGCAAGGTCATTGTCGCGCCGGTAAAGCCGAGGATTTGCGACAGATAATGGCTGATGGTGCTGCCTAACATGCCGCCCGGCATCAGCGGTAATGCAATATTGATGGAATAAAACCGCAGCGACTCCAATCCGCTGCTGGCGGCCAGCAGCAAGAAGAAACCGCCTATCGACAACAGCAGGGAGTGGCGGTCGAAAATTCCGGCAGTATCGATGCGGCGATAGCTCCAGGCGATTGCTGACAGGAAGAAGGCCACCCACCACCAGGCCGATGCGCCGAACAGATATAGCAGCAAATCCGCCAGCCACGCGCCGGCATGCCCCCCGGAATTCTGAATTTGATTGAAATCGCCGCTATGCGACCAGCCGGCGTCGCCGCGGTCGTAACTGAAGAATATCAAAACCAGATAAAGCGCGGCGCCCATCAGCATCAGCAAGCCGGATTCCCGCAGTAACCGGGCGACTCTGGGTGAGAAGGAATGGCCGCTTGATTTCTTGGCCATTGGCTTGTTCATTAAACTCATGGGTAACTCGGTGGATTTAACGGATACGCCGGATTATATAAGAGAACGTGCAGTCATTTCTTCAATTACTGCGGTAAACGCCTTGCCTGACCGTTGTTCGCGATCTTTTGCAGCGCTTCCTTAGACGGTATCCGCCGATCTTGAGCGCGATAAGATGGCAGCAACCGGCGGTTTTTCTTTATTGATTACTTGGGGTAAAGTGGAAATCTGGTTTCCGCCATTGCGTTTTGAGATAAAAAGCGCATCTTCAGCGCGTTTACACAGCTTCAGCTTGTCATCGGTTTCGTCTAGCATGGCAATGCCTATGCTGATCATGATTTTGTTTTCGGTATGTTTATCTATCCGGGTGGAAATTTTTTTACGCAAGGATTCGCACACTTTTTTCGCTTCGTATAAATCCGTCTCGGGAAACAAAATGGCGAATACGTTAATATCGATGCGATAGAACAGATCGGTGATCCTGATATTGGTTTTAATTTCTTGCGAGATTTGTTTTATCGAGTCATTTTTATTTTTGTAATCATAATCATCGCTGAATAGCTTCAGCAGATCGATATCGACAATCGCGATGGAAAAACTCCGATGATAGCGCCGCGAACGCAAGATCTCGGTATCCAGCTCGGTTTCGAAAGCTTGTCTGTTCTTGTATCCGGTTACCGGATCGATCAGTATCTGGGCTATCAAAGCGGACATATCGAGGTTTGCTTTTTTGATCTTAATGACCATCAATGCAGAGCAAACTATGAGCAAGAGTGTCAAACTGCGGTTAAACAGCACAATATTCATCGACATTACGATGCCGGGCGATATAAAGAAATCGGCAATGGTAAAAACAAACGAGAAGGCGGCAATGAAATAGGTAAACCGGATTCCGCTCACCCATAGACTGGCTAAGATAACCAGCACATACGGGACCGCGGCGGCCACACCCAATGGTGTATTTAAGTCGATGACAAAAATGCAAAGCATTAAGGCCACGATGATGAGCATGTTTGCCTGGATCGCACATTCTCTGAAAAAGAGTTTTAAAACTGCAGTTGCTGAGTGTATTGGGCTGCGCATCGGTCGAAGTGTTTGAGAGTTGTAATGCTTACATTCCGCGGGTTCTGAAAATCAATTTTTACGAGTATATATTTTGAATAACCGGATAACAATCAATTCATTATACATTCTTTCTAAAATGAGATTATCAAATTTGTATATAAATTTTTGCCGGCAAATACAGTTGACCGGCAAGGTGTCATTGGAAATTTTAGCCAATAATTAACTCTCCAGTTTAATAATGCGAGTGCCGGCCAGCCGGTCATGAAGATATTGATGATCAGGATCGAACAAAGCCCAAATAAATCCGGAGCCGAAAATCAACACGCTGACCAGCGCGAGTTGATGATAGGAAACAAAATTAATGGGGAATAGATAATTAACAATTACAAAAAAGAAAATACCCGTTAAGGAAAATAAGTAGCGGGTGACTGCTTGCTTTTTTGTCAGACCATGCCCATCAGCGGAGACAATCCGCATCTTCCAGGTTTGCATCGCCAGCGTTTGCCCGCCATGTGTCCAGAACCAGGTAAAGTAGTACCCCATGATAGTGAATAGGTAAAATTGAAAAAGCGGCTTGAAGTAGGCTGCTTGTGTATCGCTAAAAATAAAATGAAAAATAAAGCTGGCGATAAACAAAACAGCCAATATCAGAAGAAAGTCATAAATCAGGCAGATGATGCGTCGCCAGAACTTGGGTGTGGAATATGTCATGTTTTGTTATAGTGAATAAAATAATGAAACTGTCGATGTGCAATCGCGAATGAGTCGTTGCAAAATCGGTAACGGCGTATTGTATGTTGAAATAGGGTTTTATATAAGCTTCGGTTATTGATAATTATTATCGTTTCCGTTATTATAGCTGGAAAGAAAGTTGGTTTATCCTGAAGTCGTGTGTATTACTTGTAGGACAGGGTGGTTTTCAGGATTTAGCTGTGTGTGAAAAAACAAAATTGCTGATGTCTGGTGTGTTTTGGATCAAGTAAGTGAGAAGTCCGTCTGATTTGTTTATTCTGTAATGCACTCATTATCCCGCAAAAATGTCGAGTATTTAGAGCAACGGCAGCGTCTTATCTCATTACCCGGGTTATTGTTTGTGCTCGGCGTGCATGCCGCGCTGTTTTATTTTTTGTGGCATCAGCGCTTGATTCCGCATCCCGAGCAGGCAATGACTTTGTTTGCCGAATTGATTACGCCGCCTGCGCCGGTTACACCGCCTAAAGCATTACCTGAACCTGCACCGGTCAAACTGCAACCGGCGAGGAAGCCTGTCGTCAAACCCAAACAAGAGCAACTTGCGGCGAAATCCACAACACCCGCCGAAAAGAAACAGGCCGAGCCTGCACCGGAGCCACCAAAGCCGACCGAACAGATAAAAGAGCCGGCGTCTGCGCCTGCGGCATCGCCCAAACCGGCGTCAGCGGCACCTGTAGCCTTGTCATCCGAATTGGCGGTATCTTGCCCCAAACTGACACCTCCCGAATATCCGGCCATTTCACGGCGCATGGGTGAAGAAGGGAAGCTGGTGTTGCGGGTGGAATTGGATGAAAGCGGGCGTATCGATAAAGCGAAAGTTCTTAACAGCAGCGGTTACGAACGGCTTGATGCCGCTGCGCTGAGTGCGGTGAAGAGCTGGCAATGCAATCCATCGCTGCGCGATGGTCAGCCGGTACGGGCGGTGGCCTTACAACCCTTTAATTTTGTACTGCAAGGAAATTAACTCATGGAACAAGGGCTTGGTTTTTCTAATTTTCTCGATCAGATCGACGGTGTCGGCATGAGTGTGCTGGTGTTGTTGTTGTCGCTTTCGGTTGCAAGCTGGTATCTGATCATTGCAAAAAGTATTGCGAATCTGATCGCGAAGCGCCGCGCCGAAGCATTTTTAAAGCACTTTTGGAGCTTCGATTCGCTCCAAGCGGTTCAAACCGAGTTCAAGAATGCGGCGCCGGATAATGCATTTGCGGAACTCGCCAAACTGGGTATCGATGCGGCAGCCGATTCCAAAATGCACAGTTCGCACAAATTGGCCGCAGCCGGCGGCACCAGTGAATTTCTGACGCGCACCTTGCGTAACGGCATCGATCAGGAAGCAACACGTGTCGAGAATGGCCTCACGCTGATTGCGACAGCGGGCTCGGCTGCACCTTATATCGGTTTGTTTGGAACCGTATGGGGCATTTATCATGCATTAATCCAAATCGGACTTTCCGGTCAGGGCACTCTGGATAAGGTCGCCGGTCCTGTCGGCGAAGCGTTGATTATGACGGCACTAGGATTGGCGGTGGCTATTCCGGCGGTGTTGGCCTATAACACTTTTGTCCGCCGCAACCGCATCTGGCTCGCGCGTCTGGAAGCATTCGCGCATGATCTGTTTATACTAATCACGGTCGGCGATAACAATGAGTCACCGGCTGCCGGATCGCAATCGCAGGTTGCGGCTACAGCCGGGATCGCCGATGTTGCAATGGAGAGGGGGCAATAATGGCGTTCGGCAGCATGCAGGATAGCGGGCGTCAGGCACCCATGTCGGAGATCAATGTAGTGCCGCTGGTGGATGTCATGCTGGTGTTGTTGATCATTTTCATCATCACAGCGCCACTGCTGACGCATTCCGTCAAGGTCGATCTGCCAAAAGCGGAAAGCAATCCCAATATCACGCAGCCTGAGCATGTCGAACTGGCGATTCGCGCCGACGGCAGTCTTTTCTGGAATGGCGAGCCGGTGGTATTGGAACAGCTGGCGCCGCGTTTTACGGCAAAAGTAGCGCAGGCGCCTAATACGGAACTGCATATCCGCGCCGATAAGCTGGCGCATTACGAACATGTCGCCCGGCTCATGAGTATTGCGGCTAAGTCCGGTATGACAAAAATCGGTTTTATTACCGATCCTTCTGAAAAATAACAGCCGTTCAGAACCGGCTGATGCGGGTTTGTTATAACCGATCCGGCTGGTCGATGCACTGTTTTGCACAACTGAGCAAGGTTAATGCCGCGGCGGTCGCTGCACCGGCAATGGCTAACAACCAATCATCGAAATGCAGCGGTGCGAGGTGCAAGAATCCGGCCAGCGCCGGTGTTTGAACCAGCAGCAAAGCCAGTCCAATCGTTACTGCGGTGATCAGCCAAGCGGTATGTGATCGCAATCCGCTTAACACGACCGTGATTCCGGCGCTGGCGGCAGTCAAAGTCACCAGTGCCATCGCGCGGGCGTGCTCGATATCGTACCCTTCCTCAAGACTGCGGGCGTAGGCGAATATCACGATGGCGGTGACGGTGAATCCTACCAGCGCAATCACAAACCACTGCCAGGATGTGAAGAAGCGCAGTTTCTGCAGACGCGGCTGGTACGTCAGCTTGCTGTCTGCAGCTATTTCCTGGAATACCAGCAGCGCGGTGGGATGAATGACAAGTTCCAGCCAGACGATATGCACTGGTAAATACAGCATCGGATACCCGGCCATTGGAATGATCGCAGCCGTGAGCACCAGCGGCAAATGGATCATCAGCAAGTACTGGAAGCTTAATTGCAGATTGGTGAATAGTTGTCGCCCCTCGGCGATGGCGCGCACAATGCTGTGGAAATTGTCGTCGAGCAGTACGATTGCAGCGACCTCACGTGCGCTGCGGGTGCCGCGCTGTCCCATCGCGATACCGATATCGGCGGCTTGCAGCGCGGGTACATCGTTAATGCCATCACCGGTTACGGCGACGATTTCGCCATTGTTTTGCAATGCTTGCACCAGCTGCAATTTTTGTGCGGGCACTGCCCGTGCGATCACATCAATAGTACGCAGAACATCCGCTTCGCTGCGATCCAGCCGGACCTGAATCTCATCCGCTGAGACGACATGCGGCGTAGCCCCGCCTAGACCGATCTCTTTGGCCACCGCACGTGCGGTGGCGGGGTGATCGCCGGTGATCATGATGATGCGGATACGCGCATCGCGGCATTGACGAACGGCTTCCGCTACGCCTGCGCGTACCGGATCTTCGAACGCCAGCACACCGGTGAAAATGAAGTCACGATCAGGTTCGCCACCGTGCCAGCTCGCGCCATCGAGTGCTTGCCAGGCGCATGCGATCACTTTGTGTCCGCTATCCGCCAGCCGGTCAATGCGTGTTTGCCACTCGGCAAGCATTGTATCTGGCAACGTGCAGCGCGCCAGCACGATTTCCGGAGCGCCCTTGAGGGCGGCGAAAAGCGCGCCATTGGATCGGATGATCGCGGTTTCGCATTTACGGTCTTCAGTAAATGGAAAATTTTCAACCGTTGTTGCTTGCGGCGTTGTCGCCAATGAATTGAGGATGGCCAAATCGACCGGATCGTTCGTTTCTTGACGCGAAGCGGCCGCGGCAATTTCCAGCAGGCGTTCTGTACTCATACCCTCCGCCGGATAGCGATGCGCCAACTGTAGACGGCCTTCCGTCAGCGTACCTGTTTTATCGGAACAGATACACGATACGCGCCCAATATTCTCAACCACGACGGCGCGCCGCACCAATGCATACCGTTTCGCCAAACGGTAAACACCGGCGCCGAGAAAAAAAGTTAGGACAACAGGAAATTCTTCGGGTAGTGCGGCGATGGCCAGTGTGACTGCACTTAATAAAGCATCCAGTAATCCGTGGCCTTGCTGCCAGCGTACCCACGCCAAGCCCAAGCATATGATGGCGGCCGCACCGAGGAGTATGGTAACGAGATTTCCAACCGCATTTTGCAGCGGAGTGTGCGCATGGGTGCCCAGCATGGCCGAATGCGTGATCTCGCCATACAGGGTTTCCGCGCCGGTGAAAACTACCCGCAGCCGGGCGTTGCCCTTGAGCAGGCGTGTACCGGCAAACAACCAAAATTCACTGGCGATGTACGCATCGCATTCGCGCCGTGGTAAGGCAGCAATTGCATATTTGCGTGCGGGATCGGCTTCTCCGGTAAGCAGCGACTCGTCGCACAATACATCGTCGCTGTATTCGATCAATCCATCGGCGGGACATGATTCTCCCGGGCTTAACAAGACCAAGTCGCCGGGAACCAGCTCCGTAGCGGCGATCCGCAGTTGCCGGTTGTCACGCATGACAGTAGCTTGCGTTGCCAGGCAATCGCTCAGGCCGGCGATGGATGCTTGCGTGCGCCGGTGCAGATAGGCATCCATGCCGACAAAAGGAAGCAGCGCCACGAGCAGTATGGCTGCCTCTGTAAACTCCCCAACGATCAGAAATATTGCACTGGTGCCAAGTAGGAACCATAGCATGGGATCTCCGGCTGTATTACGCAGAATATCCTGCCAGCCGGTCTGCGACGTTTCAACGATACGGTTATCGCCATATTGCTGCTGCCGTATTTTTATTTGTGCAGAGTCAAGCCCATTTTGCAGTGAGCCGGGAATATTCAGACGATCCGGGGGCGCGTAGCGCAGCATCTTAAACCTTGATTCGGGTTGGTCTGAAACAGTATGGATACGATATTAAAAAAACAATTTTGAACTATAACCGGGATGATGCGATTGTTACGAGAAGATTGGAATTGTGATTAAGAGAATTATCCTTGTTGAGTAATCCTCAATAAAAAACGGCCCCTGATAGGAGCCGTTTGATAATCAATCAACCGGTTATTCCTTACCGGCTTCGGCACCCAGCCTTTCTCCTGTAGTAGGATCTTTGTATAAGCTAGGTGGTTTATTATATGGTTTAGGCTCGCCACATCCGGATAATGCGGCTGTAAAGGTAAAAGCTAACAGGACGGCAGCCAAAATCGTGTATTTCATGAGAATCTCCTTTGTTATTAAAATCAAAAATTATTTATCAACAAATTTAATGTCACGTTGAAACTTCATCAGCTACAAACCATATCCCACATCTAATCCGGCATCTAGCTGCTTTTTGCAGGAAAAGATCTTTTAGAGGATCATTCGATCATGCAACCTAAAAAACCTCTAAAATAAGATATGGTTTCATTATGAATAAGAAAATTACTTATTCGCAGTAAGGATAACATTAAAAAAAAAAGTATGGAATTGAAATGCGTCAGATATTGTTAACTCAGTAAGGCCGGAGTCTCCGGCACGGAGTATAACCGCCAGTAACTATAAGAAATAATCCAAATGCAAAACCGCAACTGATACCACCCAGTTGCTAGCCCACGGTTTCCCGGTACGCTTGCAAGCAGCGTTCGCGCGCGACCGTGTGATTAATAATTGGTGCGGAATAGGCTAGTCCGAGTAGAAATGAGAAGTAGTGAGATTAAAAAATTCGCTGCAAAATAAAATTTTTACGATTAAAGCAACTATAGTTGGAATTTTTCTGAACAAGAGCTTCTTTTTTCTGTACTCCGAGTCAAATAAAAACTAAAAGCCGTTTCATGACGTATTCGGTGGCAGCATTTGCCCGCTACGATAAAGCGTTGAACGAATCGGAATTCACTCGGTGGCATTTTCTTGATGTGCCATTCCAAGCACCACATGGATTGTTGCTGTTCAGGCGGTTTTTTCGGCAGGTTTTGTTTCATCATCGATTCACTCTCATTCATAGCCAGTCTCGCTGATAATGCCAGCCACGCCATGCGCCATCTCAGTTTTTTGCTACTGATGATAAGATGACCGCATGAATCTGAATGATCTGAAAAACTGGACGGAGTATTGGGAACAGTTGCGCACGGCATTGCTCGAGCCCAAAGTCGATGCGGCCTTGCTGGAGGCTTCGCTGCGCGAGGCGCGCGCCAAAATGCCGGTGCCAGTGTTGTGGCTGCTGGGTAAAACGCAATCCGGCAAGACTTCGATCATCCGGGCGCTGACCGGCAGCCCGGCGGCGGAAATCGGCAATGGTTTTCAGCCGTGCACGCGTAGCGCGCGGTTTTACGATTTTCCTGCCGATGCACCGCTGGTGCGCTTTCTCGATACGCGCGGCTTGGGTGAAGTGGCGTACGATCCGGCTGATGATATGCGGTATTGCGAAGCGCAGGCGCATTTGCTGGTGGCGGTGATGAAGGTGGCGGATATTCATCAGGCCGCGGTGTTCGATGCCTTGCTCGCCATCCGCAGGCGTCATCCGGAATGGCCGTTGCTGCTGGTGCAAACCGGTTTGCACGAACTGTATCCGCATGGCAGCGAGCATATTCAGCCATGGCCGTATGCCGGCGATTCGTTACCGGAGGCGGTGCCACTCGATTTGCGCCGCGCCATTGCGGCGCAGCGTGCTGCGCTGGGAACATTGCCCGGCTTCGCGCCGGTTAGCTGGGTGGCGGTTGATTTGACGTTGCCGGAAGATGGTTTCGATCCGCCGGATTACGGTTTGGAAGCGCTGTGGCAGGCGATCGAATCGCTGACGTCGCTGGGTTTGCAGTACCAGTTGAGCGGTGACGCGGCGGTGCAGGATTTGTATACGCGCGCCGCGCATCAGCACATTACCGGTTATGCGCTGGCGGCGGCTGGGCTGGGCGCTTTACCGGTAGTGGATTGGGTTGCGGTATCGGCGGTGCAGGCGAAATTGCTGCATAGTCTGGCGCAGCTCTACGGCCAACACTGGGACAGGAGCACGATCACCGAGTTTCTAGGGCTGGCGGGTGCTGGGATTGCTTCGGGTTACTTGACCCGGTTACTGAGCCGCACTGTGGCGAAGCTGATTCCGGTTTGGGGGCAAACCGCGGGGGCAATCTGGGGGGCGAGTTCCAGCGGCGCGGCCACCTATGCCCTCGGCAAGGCGGCGATTTATTTTTTTGCGCGGCGCAAGGATGGTTTGAGCGTGGATGCGGATACTTTGCGGCAGATTTATGCGCAAGAATTGCAACGTAGCGCGTCGTTCCTGAAAGACCGGTTACAGGGTAAATCCGTATGAAAGCGCCGCTGCCGTCCGTCGATCCGCTGCGGCTGCTGGTATTCATTCTGATGCTGCTGCCGCTGCTGGCATTGCTCGGGTTGGGCGTGTTATGGCTGTGGCAGAGCGAAAATTTGCAGTATTGGTTGATTGCTTTGGTGGTATGCGGCGGTCTGGGGTACGGCTTGCAAGTGTGGTTGGTGCGGCGGGAACGGCAATTGCTCAGGGATTCGGCCACCGAGCCCAATCCGGAGTGGCCGCCCAGCGCGGAAAAAGTGTGGCGGGAAGTGGAAGCATTGGCGCAGACGTGCAACCCGCAAGATTGGCCGATCGAGGAGGGCAGTTGGGTGCTGGCGCTGGGGCAGAAAACGATGGAAACGGTGGCTCATTGTTATTATCCGGATGTCGAAAAACCGCTGCTGGAACTCACCATACCGCATACCTTGCTGATTATCGAACGGGCGAGCCGCGATCTGCGCCAGGATGTCGCGGAAAAAATACCGTTCAGCAATCGTCTGACCATCGGTGACCTGTTCCGCCTGCAACGCTGGAAAGAAAAAGCCGATCGATTGTTCAATATTTACCGCGCCGGCAGTTTGCTCATCAATCCGGTCAATGCGTTGCTGAGCGAGGCTTGGCGGCATTTGCGCGCGCGCAGTTTTGACCAAGCCAGGGACGAATTGCATCGCTGGTTTTTGCGCGCCTATGTGTGCAAGGTCGGTTACTACGCGATCGATTTATACAGCGGCCGTCTGCCGCTGGTAGAGGAAGAATCTGTCACCGCGCCGACGCCGTTATCGCAAGCGGATCTCGGACAGGTCGAACAGGCAACGAAAGCAGTTGTTGAACCGCTGCGCATTTTGGTGCTGGGGCGGGCGAATTCGGGCAAGTCCAGTTTGATCAATGCGTTGTTCGGTGCTGTCACCACGCGAGCCGATGTGTTGCCGGATACGACGCAAGCGCTAACACCGTTTGTTTTGTCGCGCGAGGGACTGACACAAGCGCTGATTTTCGATAGCCCCGGCTGTGACAGCGTGTTGTTTGATCGTCAGCGCATGCTGGCGGCGGCGGAAAACGCCGATCTGATTTTGTGGGTGACGCCGGCCAACCGTCCGGACCGGCAAGGTGAGCGTGATTGCCTGGACACGTTGCGTACCGCTCAGGCTTCTCGTACGGACCGGCGTGCGCCGCCGCTGCTGATTGCGGCGAGTTTTATCGACCGCTTGCGGCCGGTCAATGAATGGCAGCCACCCTACAACCTGACGGATTCGCTCAATACCAAGGCGGCCAATATCAATGCCGCGGTGCGGGCGATTGCTGTCGATCTGGCCGTGCCAATCGAGCAAGTCATTCCCGTCTGCCTGCTCGCGGGCAAGGTTTACAATGTCGGCGATACCTTGTGGGCGGCGATCCTGAATCATCAGGATGAAGCGTTGCGGGTGCGCTTGATGCGTTGCCTGGACGCCCGGAAACGCGCCGAGGATTGGGTGCTGCTGCGGCGTCAGATGGCTGGCGCCGGCCGGTTTGTGCGCGATTTGCCGGAAATATTGGGAAAGCGCACCGGGTATTAAGGAAGCGATGATTAATCCGGCAAACGAGATGAAGCACAAAGCGCACGGAACACAGCAACCGAGACATATCAACAAGATAGGCGAGGGAGCGAGTACCGTGCAACGAAGTGATTCGCTCGTATAGTCATTAATCAGCATTTCCTTAGTGGAACGGGGATAGAAATGAAGCGGGTTTTAATCGTCAGTGTTCTGTTGCTGGTTTTGGGTGTGACCGTGATGATTGTCATGCCGGATCGGGTGCGGGCGCAAAACTGGTGGAGCGCGAGTCGCGAGCCGGCCGGTTTAGCGCCTGATCCCGCCACAACACCGGAAGCGGTGGTGCAAGTCTACGGTGCGCGCGCTTTCAGCTGGCGCGGTTATTTTGCTATTCATACCTGGATTGCGGTGAAACCGGCTGCGGCACAGACATATACGATTTATGAAGTGATCGGCTGGTTGCAGCGCCGCAATCTGCCGGTGCTGGTGATTTACGACAATGTGCCGGACCGACGCTGGTATGGCAACATGCCGGAAATATTGCTGGAGAAACGCGGCGCAGAAGCGGGTGCGCTGATTGAGAAAATCGATGAAGCTGCGCGCAATTATCCTTACGCAAAAGATTACACGATCTGGCCGGGACCGAATTCCAATACCTTCACCGCCTGGGTTTCCCGCTCCGTTCCAGAACTGAAATTGGATTTGCCGCCCACTGCGATCGGCAAGGATTATCTGGGCTACCGATTGGTTTCGCAAGCACCGAGCGGCAGCGGTTTGCAGATTTCCTTGTTTGGATTGATGGGGATGCTGGTCAGCGCGGTGGAGGGTATCGAATTCAATCTGCTGGGATTGTCATTCGGTGTCGATTGGGATCCACCCGCGCTCAAATTGCCGCTGATCGGGCGTAAGGAACTGGATTTTTTGTTTCAACCCACGGCTGAAAATTGATTCCGATCATTCAATTGATAATTATTCTTATTCATACTATAGTAACCGTCAATTGTTAATCCGATTGATGCACGTTTTCTTGGAAGTATTTTCATGTTGAAATCAAATCTAAGCCGTTTCTCTATTGCTGTTTTTTTTCTGCTTTCCTTATTTGCTGTAAAGCCGCTGCACGCCGAGGAAGTCGTGGTTTACTCCGCACGTATCGAACAGCTCATCAAGCCGATGTTCGATGCGTTTACCAAGGAAACCGGAATCAAAGTCAAATACGTTACGGATAATGAAGGCGCATTGCTCGCCCGGCTCGAGGCGGAGGGAAAAAATACCCCGGCCGATATGCTGATTACGGCAGATGCCGGTAATCTCTGGGCGGCTGCGCAGGCCGGGTTACTGAAACCGGTCAAGTCCGCCGTGCTGGAAAGTAATATTCCGGCGCATTTGCGCGACCCGGCCAATGAATGGTTCGGTTTGTCGATTCGTGCCCGGACGTTGATTTACAACACCAAGAAAGTGAAATCAGAAGAATTGTCGACGTACGAGGATCTGGCCGATCCTAAATGGAATAAACGTTTGTGCTTGCGGACATCGAAGAAAGTCTACAACCAATCACTGGTGGCGATGATGATTGCCGAGCACGGTGAAGCCGAGACCGAGAAAATCGTCAAAGGCTGGGTGGCTAATCTGGCGGTGGATCCTTTATCGGACGATACGCGTGCACTGGAATTTGTCGCTGCCGGTAAGTGCGACGTGACTTTGGTCAATACTTATTACTTTGGCCGTTTGATGAAAAAAGATCCCAATCTGCCTTTGGCGATTTTCTGGCCGAATCAGAACACTAGCGGTGTGCATGTCAATGTTTCCGGCGCCGGTGTGACGCGTCATGTGCGCCATGAGCAAGCCGCCATTAAGTTGCTGGAATTCTTGTCGTCCGACAAAGCGCAAAATCTTTTTGCCGATGTCAACATGGAATATCCGGTCAATCCTAAGATTGCAGCGGATCCATTCGTTGCAGCCTGGGGCAGTTTCAAACAGAACCCGATCAATCTGGTGAAAGCCGGGGAGTTGCAAACAAGTGCCGTCAAACTGATGGACCGTGCCGGTTATCAGTAAAAAGACGCGGCAAATACCAAGATTAAGGCGGCGGAAGAAGCAATAGAATAGTAATAGTAGCTTCTTTCGCCATTTTCCATTCTGTCTTTTCACCAACAGGTCATGGCCATTTGGCGCTCAGTTCCTTTTATCGCGGCTGCATTGGTACTGGCGCCTGTCGGCGTGATCGTTTC
>JBDHRU010000027.1:0-18410 GCA_039807765.1 Nitrosomonas sp.
CGGGCGGTCAACCACTTCTCGGGCGGCTGGCGCATGCGTTTGAATCTGGCGCGCGCTTTGATGCATCGCGCCGATCTGCTGTTGCTTGACGAGCCGACCAATCACCTGGATCTGGAAGCGATTCTGTGGTTGGAGCACTATCTGGCGCGTTACCCGGGTAGTTTGATTGTGGTGTCGCACGATCGCGAGTTTCTGAATGCGTGTGTCAACCGCATCGCGCATATCCATAACCGGCAAATCGACGGTTATAGCGGTAATTATGACGATTTCGAACGCGCCCGCGCCGAACGCCTGCTGCAACATACTCAAGCTTTGCAACAACAACAGAGACAAATCGCGCACATGGAGGATTTTGTGCGCCGTTTCCGCGCTAAGGCAACCAAGGCGAAGCAGGCGCAGAGCCGTATCAAAGCGCTGGAGCGCTTGACCCGTTTAGCGCCGGAGCAGGTTGAAGACGGTCATTTTGCGCTGCAGATCGAAGCGCCCGAGCGCAGTCCCGATGTTTTGCTGCGTGCCAGCAACATGAGCTTTGGTTACGACGGTCGGTTGTTATTCCAGCAGGTGAATCTGATTTTGCAAGCAGGAACACGCATTGCATTGCTGGGGCCGAACGGCGCGGGGAAGTCCACATTGATCAAACTGCTGACCGGAGATATCCGGCCGGCTACCGGTTCGGTGGAATGGGCGCAAAATATCCGCATCGGCTACTTTGCGCAGCATCAACTGGAAAATCTCAATGGGGCGGCGACGCCATTAGAGCACCTGCAGAAACTGGCGCCGGCGCAAACCGAACCGGATCTGCGGAAATTTCTGGGACGATTCGGTTTGGGCGGGGATGGTGAGAATCGTCCGGTTGCCAGCTTCTCCGGCGGGGAGAAAAGCCGTTTGGCGCTGGCCTTATTAGCCTGGCAAAAACCGCACTTGTTGCTATTGGATGAACCCACCAATCATCTGGATTTGGATATGCGCGATGCACTGACATTGGCATTGGAGGCTTATGCCGGCGCTGTGGTTTTGGTTTCGCACGATCGCAGCCTGGTGCGAGCCGTGGCGGATGAGTTGTGGCTGGTGGCGGATGGTTGGGCGCAGTTATTGGACGGTGACCTGGAAGATTATAAAAACTGGCTGGAAGCACGCCGTTCCAGTGAAGCTGCGGAAACAAAGGCGGCTGCGCAAAAAGCACAACCCAAAGCAGTACCCAAACCAAACAAAAAAGCATTGCTGTCCAAGCAATCGAAACTTGAAGCGACTTTGGCGATTGCGCAAAAAGAATTAGCTGAGACAAACCGTCGCCTAGCCGATCCGGCGACGTATACGAATTGTTCGCGCGAGGAAATCGACCGGCTTAGTACGGTGCACGCCACACTCGAGAAAAAAGTGGCCGAGTTGGAAGAAGACTGGCTGGAACTGGAAATGGCGCTGGAAGAATAAGTAGGGTGCCATGACCAAAAAGTATTAAACCTGCATGTTCATGATTTCCTGATAAGCAGTGACCAATTTATTGCGAACTTGAATCATCGATTGAAAAGATACATTGGCTTTTTGCAATGAAATCATCACTTCGTGTAAATTGACATTCGATTGGTCGCTGACGAATTGTTCGCTGAGCTTGTCTGCATGCATCTGCGCGTTATTGACCTGATCGACAGCTGCTTTTAGCTTCTCGCTGAAGTCGACACTTGCAACTTCGTCCGTACCCGCTGATTTTTTTACACCGGAAGCAAGTGCGGATGTTGCTTGCAGTTGCTGCAGAATACTATCGATTCCAGTTTTATCCATGATTTACTCCACGGTCAATGTTTAATATGTTTTTTGCGATTATGAAAAATTTGCCAAGCCATGCTCAGCAATCTGCGGTTATTCAACAATTAGCTTGTCATGCGGTATTGTTGCAGTTTATAGCGTAAGGTGCGTTCGGAAATACCTAATTTCTTTACGGCCAGTTTGCGCGAACCATTAACGGATGCCAGAGTTTCCAGTATATGTTTTCGTTCGAGCGTCTTGATATCCCCGGAAAGCAGTTCCGTACCGGTTTCATCGGCCTGCCGACCAGGATCGGCTTGCGGCAAATGAATGTGCTCCGCATCGATGAGATGATCCGCCGCCAGAATCATGGCGCGCTGCATGACATTTTCCAATTCTCTGATATTGCCCGGCCAAGAATAGCGCGTTAATTTATCAATCGCGGCTTTTGTTATTGTGCAGGCGGTGCGGCCGGAGCCGGCGGATGCTTCCGCAAGCGCGCGCTGCGCCAGAGGCTCGATATCCAGCGGCCGCTCCCGCAGCGGGGGGATTTCGATCGGGAACACGTTGAGGCGGTAATACAAATCCTCACGGAACCGGCCGTTTTTAACCGTTGCCAGCATGTCACGGTTGGACGTCGCCAGAATACGAATGTCCAGTTTGATCGTTTTATGCCCGCCAACGCGTTCTACTTCTCTTTCTTGCAGGACGCGCAGCAATTTGGCTTGTAGATCCAGCGGCATTTCCGAAACTTCGTCCAGTAAGAGCGTGCCGCCCTGCGCTTGTTCGAATTTTCCGGGTTGTGCTTGTGCCGCGCCGGTGAAAGCGCCTTTTTCGTAACCGAACAATGTGGCTTCCAGCAGATTTTCCGGAATGGCCGCGCAATTGATGGCGACGAACGGTTTGGCGGCGCGCGCCGAATGCTGATGAATGAAACGCGCGATGACTTCCTTGCCACAGCCGCTTTCCCCCGTCAGCATGACAGTAGCGGGTGACTGGGCGACCCGTTTGGTCAGCGATAATAATGCCCGGGTACGCGGATCTTTGGCGACCGCTTTGTCATCTTGTTCTGGTTGGGACAAAGTATGCCGTTTGACATGCGCAAGCAAATTATCCGGATCGAACGGTTTGAGTAAATAATCGCATGCACCAGACTGCATGGCGGCAACCGCTTTTTCCACGCCACCGTAGGCGGTCATCAGCAACACCGGCAATTCCGGATCGAATGCCTTGATCTTCTTCAATAGTGTAAATCCATCGACGGGTTTCATCTGAACATCGCTGACAACCATACCTACTTGCGTTTGTTGCAGTACAGCCATGGCATCATGGCCGTTCGCAGCCGCCAAAGCTTGGTAGCCGGCCAATTTCATCGTGGCGCAAACGGCTTCGCGTAAATCCTGATCGTCTTCCACGACCAGAATGGGTAATGATTTCATACTTTCTCTCCTGTATTTCTCGGCAACCGTATCCTGAATTCGGTTCCTTCGTGCGGCGCCGAATGAATTTGTACGTCGCCGCCCATGGACTCAATGACGCCGCGGACAATGGCTAAACCCAACCCCGTGCCTTCCGTGCGCGTGGTGAAGAAAGGTTCGAATACTCTTTCCTGCAAGGCGGCATCGATGCCGGGACCGTCGTCATGAATGCTCAGTATGATGTTTTTTTCTTGCAAGCGGCAGGCAAGAACGATTTGTCCGCCCGGAGCCGAGGCTTGCATGGCATTTTCCAGCAGATTGATCATGGCGCCGCATAAAGCTTGATGATCCGTAATCATGGTTTCCCCCGCACTCCGGTCATCGACGGTGAATTGCAAGTCCTGTTGCGCTATTTGCGGCTCGACAACTTGGCGCAACTCGGCTAGCAAATCGCTGATAAGGACATGCTCGCGTCGCCTTGCCTCGCCTTTTACGAAACGGAGCATATCCTTGGTCAGGTGCTCCAGATGATGTAAACGCTCGATGGTTTTAGCGGCGAATTTTTCCCGCTCGGTGGAGGTGAGCGTATCGTTTCCCAGGTGATTGGCGTACAGCAATGCGGTTGAGAGCGGTGTGCGCAACTGATGCGCCAGGTTGGCCGCCATTTCACCCATGGAAGTCAGGCGCTGGTTGCGCCGGATCAGTTCCTGCATGGCATATGCTTCCGTAATGTCGTTTACCAGCAGAATCCGCCTGCCGGCCGGATCGGTTGCGCTGCTTTCGATGCGAAGGCGCCGTGGCTGTGCGTGCTGCTCTTGTTTTAACAGCCACTCATGGAGGATTGCGGTTGGCGCTAAACGTTCCTGAACGACTTGCTGCCATGCTGAGCCGAGCAACGATTCGCCGAGGATGGCGAGCGCGGTCGGATTGACTTGTTCGATACGTTCCCGCGCATCCAGTGCGATCACGCCGCCGGGTAACGCATTTAATAAGAGACTTAACTGCTGTGACAGACTTTCTTTCGCGATTAGCTGTTTGTGCAATTCACCGTTGGCGAGCGCCAGTTCACGTGTGAGTTGCGTCACCTGGTGTTGTAGATCCTGATAAACGCTGGAAAGCTGTTCCGATGCCTCGTTAAAAGCCGCGAACGCCAGCTTGAGCTGTTCCTGATCATCCGGTATGGAATTAATTTTACTGATGTTTCTACTTTGCACGAGTTTAGATGACGGTCATTGTCGATGGTTGGTAGCTTATCACCGCACCCGGTTTCGACAATGCCGCAAATAAGGCAAGCAAAACTATTCTATTCACGCATTCAGATTTTATGGGTTTATAGATAATCATCACACGCAAAAAATCTTTTTCGGATAAGGATGGTTAATGTGTGTTACGACGGGGCAATGGCTGAGTTGAAGAGTATTGCCGTAAACGGCGAGTTCGGGCATTTCACCGCAATCACCGTTCATTATTCCATTGGTTTTGTAAAAGAAAATTCGGTTTTTTATCGATAACGAATGACCTATTGATTGGCAGCACAGAATTTAAGCGGAGAAGAATACATGGCAACAGTACCGAGTGAATCCAATACAACAGCACCAGCTTCAACGATGAGCCTGGGGCAGTTGAGCCAACTATCCAATCAAAAAAAATTGGGTTTGATTCTCTCATCCGCAGCAGTGGTAGCCCTACTTGTTGGTGCTTTGATGTGGAGTCAGGTGCCGGAATACCGCGTGTTGTATAACAATGTGCCGGATCAAGATGGCGCCGCCATCATCGGCGCTTTGCAGCAACTGAACATTCCGTACAAGTTTTCTGAAAGCGGCGGTGCGATTCTGGTTCCTGAAAAGCAAGTGCATGAGGTGCGGTTGCGTCTGGCAGGTCAGGGGTTGCCGAAGGGGGGGCTGGCGGGATTCGAACTGATGGAGAATCAGAAATTCGGTTCCAGCCAATTTCTTGAACAAGTAAATTATCAGCGTGCGCTGGAAGGTGAGTTGGCGCGCTCGGTACAGTCGCTATCGGCGGTGCAAAGCGCGCGCGTGCATTTGGCGATGGCCAAACCCTCCGTATTCTCAAGAGAAAAGCAGCAACCCAGTGTCTCGGTATTGCTCCATCTGCATCCGGGTAGAGTTTTGAGTGTCGAACAGGTCAGCGCGATTGTGCATTTGATGTCCAGCAGCGTGCCTAATTTGCCGGTAAAGAATGTGACCATAGTGGATCAGCACGGTAATTTGCTCAGCACGCAAAACGATAAGCAAGATTCTAGGTTTGATGCCAAGCAATTGGAGTATATAAAGGAAATCGAAGAAAATTATATTCGCCGCATCGAAACGATTCTCGCGCCCATTACCGGTGCAGCGAATGTACGTGCTCAGGTGACCGCAGACGTGGACTTTTCCCGGATTGAGCGCGCGGAAGAAATTTACCGACCCAATAATACCGAATCGGAGGCTGCGGCTATCCGCAGTCAGCAAACGCTTGAGACCACTTCGACCGGCTCAAAACTTGATGGCGGTATTCCGGGTGCGTTAAGTAACCGTCCGCCCGAACCTGCAACGGCGCCGATTGAGGCAAACGGGGAAAACAAGGATGGCGCTAATAAGGTAGTACCGACGGATAAGAAAAAAGAATCAACGACTAATTACGAAATCGATAAAACAGTGCAGCATGTGCAGCAATCGACCGGCAACATCAAGCGGTTATCCGCTGCCGTAGTGGTGAATTACCGCAAGAAAACCGATGAAAATGGTGAAGTTGTCCAAGAACCTTTATCTGCCGAGGAAATTAAGGAGATCAATAACCTGGTGCGAGAAGCGATGGGGTATAACGAGAAACGCGGCGACTCACTCACGGTTACTAATAGCGTGTTCACGGATAAGGGTGAGACAGTACTGGATGTTCCGCTTTGGAAAGATCCCGATGTGATCATGCTGACCAAGGATATCGGCAAGCAGTTATTGATCGCTGCTATGGTTTTATTTTTCTTGTTAAAGATACTCAAACCATTCTTGAAAAGTCTGACGCCGCTACCCCCACCGGTACTGGAACAGGGGAAACTGGCTGATGGGCAAGCAGCCATAGGTCAGTTACCGGGACAAGTGGATGAAGCAGCCATGCAAGCGGCGCAGAAATCGTTTTTTAATGAGAATCTCCAGCGCGCCAAGCAAATGGCATTGGATGAGCCTGCAATTGTAGCGAATGTGGTAAAGGATTGGATGGCTAAAAATGGCTGATGATGGAATCAAGAAAAGCGCAATTTTGCTAATGACGCTCGGCGAGCAGGAGGCGGCGTCGGTCATTAAGTTGCTGGGTCCCAAGGAAGTGCAGAAACTGGGTGAGACGATGTCCACGTTGCAGAATATTTCACGCTCCGAGATTGAGAGTGTCGTATCGGAATTTTGCAATGAGGCCGAGGGAAGGACTACGCTGGGCCAGGATTCGGCGGATTATATCCGTAAGGTTCTGACCAGCGCACTGGGTGATGAGAAAGCGGCTAATCTGCTCGATCGCATTTTGCAAGGCAGCGATACCAGCGGCATTGAGGGATTGCGATGGATGGATGCATCTTCTGCCGCAGAGTTGATAAAAAACGAGCATCCACAGATTATCGCCACGATTCTGGTGCATTTGGAGCGAGACCAGGCGAGTGAGATTCTAAGTTTGTTCACCGAGCGGTTGCGCAACGATACATTATTGCGTATTGCCACGTTGGATAGCATTCAGCCCGAAGCGTTGCGTGAACTCAACGATGTGCTGGTGCAATTGCTATCCGGCAGTAACAACGTCCGCAAGGCGGCGATGGGTGGAATCCGGGCTGCCGCCGAGATTCTTAATTTCGTACCGACCGCGCAGGAAACCAGCGTCATAGAGAATGTCAAGCAATATGACGAAGAGTTGGCGCAAAAAATCATGGATGAGATGTTTGTCTTCGATAATCTGATCGACATCGACGACCGTGGAATTCAATTGCTGTTGCGCGAAATTCAGTCTGAATCCTTGATTACTGCATTGAAAGGCGCGCAGGAAGAATTGCGTCAGAAGATTTTCAAGAACATGTCGCAGCGTGCCGCTGAAGCTCTGCGTGAAGATCTTGAAAGCAAGGGCCCGGTACGGGTATCCGAAGTCGAAGCCGAGCAAAAAGAGATTCTCAAGATTGTGCGTCAATTGGCGGATGATGGGCAGATTGTACTGGGTGGAAAAGGTGACGATGGTTTCATTTAACCGCTGGTTTTTCCGTCCAATCAGCTATTGATAGTGAATAGCGTGGTGTATTTATTTTCAACTATGGTGTTTGCCGATGATTGCGAGTAATTTTGTTCCTAAGGTGAAATCAGCTGCGTACCGGCGCTGGGAGATGGATTCCTTCGAAACACCGGACGCGCCGCAAGAAGTACCGGAAGTTCCTGAAGATTTGACCGAGTCAAGTTGCCAATCCGATGATCAGGCGCCGCAAGTTGCATTTCCAACAGAAAAAGAAGTTGCAGCAATTTTTCAAGGTGCAAAAGGTGAGGGATATGCAGTAGGTTTGCAAGAAGGCCATACGGCCGGATATGCGGAAGGCCGAGCTATTGCCGAAGCCGAAGTCAAAGCTGAAGTTGCTCGCATCCAGGCGGTATTGCTCAAGTTAGATCAAGATCTTCAACAAATGGATCAGCAGGTGGCGGTCAGTTTGCTTGAATTGGCCATCGCACTGGCAAAGAAAATGGTGACGGAAGCGTTGAAGCTGCAGCCTGAGCTGATTGTGCCGGTTGTGCAAGAAGCCATCCGTAACTTACCCAATGTAACGCAACATCCTCGTCTTTTTCTGCATCCCGAGGATGCAAAGCTTGTGCTTGCGCACTTGGGCGAACAACTGGAGCAGGATCGCTGGAGTATTCGTGACGATAAGCAATTATCCCGCGGTGGATGCCGCATCGAAGCTGGCGGCAGCGAAGTTAACGGCAGTATGGAGGTACGCTGGCAGCGAGTGCTGTCAGCTATAGGGCGGACTAATGAGTGAATAAGGCAGATCAGCATGACGCGCCATGAGCAATGGGACGGTTTCCTGAGGAACTGCACCCAACTGATCGATTTTGCAAACCCTTTCTTGTCAAGCGGAACCATCACGCGTGTTTCCGGATTGGTGATGGAGGCTGTTGGGCTTAAGTTGCCAGTCGGGAGCAGTTGCACCATTTCCTTATCGAATGGCTTTAACGTTTCGGCCGAAGTGGTTGGATTTTCCGGGGATCGGTTGTTTCTCATGCCATCCAGCGATGTATATGGCTTAACACCCGGCGCCAAAGTAATTCCTGCTGAACTTATGGGTGAGTTGCCTCGCTTGGGCAGCTTTTTGCATCCGCGCAGGCGTGCGGCCGATCGCGCCAAGCACGTTACCGTCGGTCCGGAATTGTTGGGACGTGTGCTGAATGGAGTCGGTGAGCCGCTGGATCGTCTTGGACCCACTCGCGCTGAACATAGCGTGCCTCTGTACAGCCGGCCTTATAACCCGCTGGAACGGGTTCCGGTGACTGAGTCGCTCGATGTTGGCGTGCGTGCGATCAATACGTTGCTGACGGTTGGGCGCGGGCAGCGCATGGGGTTGTTTGCCGGTAGTGGTGTGGGTAAAAGCGTATTGCTGGGCATGATGGCACGCTACACCACGGCCGATGTCATTGTCGTGGGATTGATCGGTGAGCGGGGGCGGGAGGTTAAGGAATTCATCGAAAATATTCTTGGAGAAGAAGGGCTTGCCCGTGCGGTTGTTGTCGCAGCGCCGGCTGATACCTCGCCGCTGCTGCGCTTGCAGGGTGCGGCTTACGCTACGGCCATTGCTGAATATTTTCGCGATGCCGGCAAGCATGTATTGCTGATTATGGATTCATTGACGCGTTATGCCATGGCGCAGCGGGAAATCGCTCTGGCCATCGGTGAGCCGCCGGCGACCAAGGGTTATCCGCCTTCAGTATTCGCCAAATTGCCGCAATTGGTGGAGCGGGCCGGTAACGGCAATCAAAACAGCGGTTCGATCACGGCTTTCTATACCGTGTTGGCCGAAGGGGACGATCAAAATGATCCTATCGCCGATAGTGCGCGCGCCATTTTGGATGGCCATATTGTCCTATCGCGTAGATTGGCCGAGTCAGGACATTATCCCGCTATCGATATCGAAGCTTCGATTAGCCGAGTCATGACCAGCGTGGTGCCGCGAGAACAGACGGATATGGCGCGGCAATTTAAAAGCCTGTATTCGCGTTATCAGCGCAGTCACGACCTGATCAGCGTCGGTGCATACGTTGCCGGAACGGATGCGGAGCTGGACCGGGCGATCAGATTGTATCCGTCACTGGAAAAATTTTTATTGCAAAACATGTTTGAACACGACAGCTTTGCCGATAGTCTGGAGAAATTATCCAAGCTATTTGAAAACGAAGGAATCCGGTAATTAAGGAAAAACTATCATGGCAACGTCGTCGTCATTAAAAGTTCTGCTGGAATTGGCGCAACAACAAGCAGATGCTTCCGCGAAGAATCTCGGAAGACTGAATGCGCAGCAGCAGGAAGCAGAAAAGAAACTGAATTTGCTCTTGCAATACCGCCATAACTATCAGTCTCACTTTCAGAACTCTATGGAAAAGGGGATGGATCACATTGAATGGCTCAATTTTATCGCTTTCATGGACAAGCTGGATGCTGCGATTATGGAGCAACGCCAGGCGGTTTTATATGCACAAAATAAAAGAATGACGGGCAACGACGAGTTTTTATCCCGCCAGCGCAAACTGAAATCTTACGACACGTTGTCGCAGCGTCAGCAGCATGCGGAGAGTCAAAAACAAATACAACAGGAACAAAAAACTCTGGATGAGTTTGCTTTGAATTCCTTTTATCGCAAAGATGGTTAGGGAAGTTCTGAAAAAGGTGGCGAGCGATAGCCAGGCAAAGCGAAATCAGGTGAAAAAGCGCGGTTTACGAGTGATAAATAAGCATTTTGAGTCTGATTTCAACGCGGTATGGCTGAGCGCAGTCGTTTTTCAGAGCTTCCTGAGCGGTATCGTCGGCAGTGGCTGAGCTGGAACAGATATTGCTGATTCATTTGTAGCGTTATTAATCGTACGAGACCATGAGCTTATGTTAAATATATCGATTGCACCTCAGATTCAATCACAATCACCCGTGGACAATTCAGCAGCGACAATGAGCTCCGGCTTATCAGAAATCAAAGATCCTGCCACCAAAGATTTTGGCAAGGTTTTAGAACGGGAAGTATCCGAAACCACGACCAAGCAAGAGAAAAATGATACGTCGCGTGCGCAGAGCCGATCCGATAGCGATCTTTCTTCAAAAGATAAGAAGGATAGTACGGCTCATTCTTCCACAGGTGCTCCGGTGGGCGATGCCGATAGTTTCATCCAGAATCTTTTGATTGATGCTTCAACAACATTTAAAACGCCTTCCTCATTGCAGGTGAATTCGGACGCAACAATCGCAGCGTCCGCATTGCCTCAAGCAGCAACTTCGGCACTTCCTGGTACGCTCCTGTCGCAAGATGATCAACAAATGGCTAGCACCGTGATCGCGGTGTCCGCACTGCCTCAAGCAGCAACTTCGGCGCCTCCGGGTATTCTCCTGCCGCAAGATGATCAACAAATCGCTGGCACCGTGATCGCGGCATCCGCATTGCCTCAAGCAGTAACTTCGGTGCTTCCCGGTACTCTCCTGCCGCAAGACAATAAACAAATTACCGGCGCTGTGATTCCGATTGTCAATCAAATGTTGCAGCAAAGTCAGAATCAGGCCAGTTCAAACGTGATCGATGTTAGTGCTGCATCCAATAATTATTGGCAATTTTTGGGGACGGCAGATTCCGCCGCTTACGACAAATTTACGTACCCTGCTACAAGGTTGAGTGAGGATATTCAGCTCAGCGATGCCGCGTCGATTTTTAAAAACCAGGAAGCGCCAGTAGCATCACAGTCCTTCGGTTTAGGTAGCACTGCGACTACTCCGCCGCAGAATGCGGTGCCACAGGATGTCAAGATCGATGCACCCATAGGTCAGCATAAGTGGGGCGGCGAGTTCGCACAAAAAATTGTATGGCTGAGCACACAGCAGCATCAGGTAGCGGAAATCCGCTTGAATCCCGCACATTTAGGGCCTGTTGACGTTATGTTGAGTATTACCCAGGATCAAGCGACAGCGCAATTTGTGTCTCCTCATCCGGCGGTACGCGACGCTATTCAGGAGGCTTTGCCGCGTTTGCGGGAAATGATGGCGGAGAGTGGTATTCAACTGGGGAATGTGATGGTCGGTGCTGATTCATTTCAACAGGAAAATAAACAGCAGCAAGCTTTTTTTGCTGCCAAGAGCGCCAGTAATATGAATAATGCAGAACAAGATGCCGCCAATTCAATGCAAACGGTTGCTATGCCAGTCAATCATCAGGGGCTCGTGAATACCTATGCGTGATGATTAGCGAGGCTACCCTCACTTTCTACCCGATAGTTAGTCATTCTGTATATTGTTGGCCATGCTGATAATCCTAGGGAAACGCTGATTAATTGACGATACAAGCGAATCACTTCGTTGCGTGGTACTTGTGTCCTCGCTATCGTGTTGATTCTCGGTTGCTGCGCTCCGTGCACCTCGCGTTTCATTTCGTCCGCCGAATGAATCACGTTTCCCCGGTAAGCGTGGTCAGCATACAGTCGCAGTAGCTTAATTTAATTTCTTTTTCTTCAGTCCATTCTAGCCGGTTGAAGTGCGCCGACACTCTACTTTCCTGTGGTTTAAAATCAAAAGGGATGCGCTCTTTTCATCGGTTTCTTTACCTGAAAATAGCGACATTATTTCCGCGTTATTTGTGACATCGGCATACGATTACGTCAAGGATAATTGATCCTGTTTAATAAGGAGTCGAATGAAATGGCGAAATCGATGGAAGCACCGGCAGCTGGGGAAGGTAAAAAAGGAAAGAAGGGTTTGATAATTACCGTTTTGATTGCAATCATCGCGATCGGCGCTGGCGCCGGTGGCGCATGGTATTTCATGAAAACCTCAGGGGGAGAGGAAGCCGAACCGGCGCAACCCAAACCGAAACCAACGAAGTTTGTGGACTTGGATATTTTTACCGTTAATTTGCAGCCCGAAGAAAACAATCAATATCTACAAGTCGGATTAACGATAAAAGCTAGGGAAACCGAGGTAATTCAAGATATTACCAAGCAAATGCCGGATATCCGCAATCGAATCCTGATGTTGCTTTCCAGCAAGAAAGCATCCGAGATTGCGGGTATTCAGGGAAAACAATCGCTAAGTCAGCAGATAGTTGATGAAATCAGGCAATCGCTCAGCTCGGAAGAGCTGCGAGACGATATCCGGGAAGTGTTATTTACTTCATTTGTGATTCAATAATTATTTATGGCTGAAGATTTTCTTTCACAAGACGAGGTCGATGCACTTCTCAAAGGCGCTACGGGCGAGAGCGATGAAGCGCAGGAGGAGGAAGATCACGGAGGAATCCGGTCTTATAACATTGCTACGCAAGAGCGCATTGTTCGCGGTCGGATGCCCACCTACGAGATCATCAATGAACGCTTCGCGCGCTTCTTCCGTATCGGCTTGTTCAATTTTATGCGTCGCACGGTGGATGTCGCGGTTAGTCCGGTTAAGGTAATCAAGTTTAGTGAGTTTGTGCGCAATCTGGTAGTACCGACTAACCTGAACATGATTCAGATGAAGCCGTTGCGCGGGACAGCATTGGTTGTTTTCGACCCCAACTTGATATTCCTGATCGTGGATAACTTGTTCGGTGGCGATGGCAGATATCATACGCGCGTGGAAGGAAGAGATTTCACTCAAACGGAGCAGCGCATCATCCAGCGGTTGCTGGCAGTGGTGTTCGAAAATTATGAGAAATCGTGGAAGTCAGTCTATCCGATTAAGTTTGAGTACATCCGCTCGGAAATGAATCCTCAATTTGCCACGATTGCGACGCCAAATGAAGTCGTTGTGACCGTCACATTCGATATTGACATGGGCAATCAGGGGGGCGAGTTTCATGTTTGCATACCTTATTCGATGATTGAGCCGATCCGGGATACTTTGTATAGCGCATTGCAGGGCGATCATCTGGAAGTTGATAAGCGATGGATCAAATTAATGTCGCAGCAAGTGCAGGGGGCTGAGGTCGAGCTGATTGCGAATCTCGGGCAGACGAAAGTAACCTTTGAACAAATTCTCGGCATGCAAGTTGGGGATATCATCCCGCTGGAAATTCCTAAAACCATTACCGCACATATCGCAGGAGTGCCGGTTATGAATTGCCGCTACGGCACCATGAATGGACATTACGCACTCAGAGTCAATTCCATGATCTCGCAGTCGGAATCCGAATAATTTATTGGAGAGAAGTATATATGTCAGAGCCTACAGCAAATAATCAAGCTGAAACCGACGACTGGACTGCTGCGATAGCGGAACAGGTGGCAACATCTTCGAAAAATGACGCCATGGGCCAAGAATTGGGGGTGAACGATTGGGCCGCTGCAATGGCGGAACAAGCGGTAGCCGATCAGAATCCATCCGCGGAGAAAAATGATAACCCTCTCATGGGTGGACAAACGGCATCCCCTTCGGTTTTTCAGGAATTCTCAAAAGATGGTGTGGCGAATAATGCGCATCATGATATCGATCTAATTCTCGATATTCCTGTACAGATGACGGTTGAGCTGGGTCGTACCAAGATTGCGATCAAGAATTTGCTGCAACTGGCGCAAGGGTCGGTGGTGGAACTGGATGGTATGGCCGGGGAGCCGATGGATGTACTGGTTAACGGATGCCTGATCGCACAGGGTGAAGTCGTCGTGGTGAATGATAAATTCGGTATCCGCTTGACTGACATCATTACGCCCAGTGAACGCATCCGGAAACTTAACCGCTAGGGCACTTAAATGCTGATTCGATTTTTTATTTTTATATTGCTGGCAGTGCCTTATACGGTTGCTGCGGAAACTGCGAAGCCGGGTTATGCGCCGCCTGCTCCGGTAATATCCGCGGAAAGCACGCTACAGATGGTTGGTGCATTGTTGCTGGTGCTGGCGGTTATCGTGGGTGGGACATGGCTATTGAAACGTTTTGCTTTGCTGCCGGTGGTGGCGTCGGGTGTGGTTAAAGTGGTTGCGGCAACCGGTGTGGGACAGAGAGAACGGGTAGTCGTGGTCGAAATTGATCAAACCTGGCTGGTGCTCGGTGTCGCACCCGGACGGGTCAACAAGCTGCACACGATGACCAAGCCACCAACAGATCCTGCCGCCAAGCCGGATCGTCTCCCGGTGGGAGCGTTCGCCATGCAGCTTAATCAGAGTATGGAAAAAGACCATGCATGACCGGTATAGCTCGATCACTTGTTCATTACGGCAGTGCAACCTATTTCGAACGGCCTTGGAATATTGCACATGTAAATTGAGTATGCGTAACTTGTTACGGGTTATCGTATTGTTTGCCGGTTTGATCGCTGTACCCGCTTTTGCGCAGAAATCCGGTTTCCCGGCATTCACCAGTGCATCCAACGCGGATGGCAGCGCAACTTACTCACTCAGTTTACAAACACTGATTCTGCTGACATCGCTGACGTTTTTGCCGGCGGTGGTGCTCATGATGTCGAGTTTTACGCGCATCATCATTGTGTTGTCACTGCTGCGAATGGCGCTGGGTACGCAATCTTCGCCGCCCAATCAGGTGCTGCTCGGATTGGCGCTATTTCTGACCTTCTTCATCATGTCGCCGGTCATTGATCGCGTTTACAACGAAGCGTATTTGCCGTTTTCGCAAGACAAAATCAATATCATGGAGGCGGCCGATAGAGCCAGTGTGCCGCTGAAATCGTTCATGCTGCATCAGACCCGGGAAACGGATCTGGCGCTGTTTGTGCAAATTTCCGATAGTGAGGAAATCGAAAGCCGGGATAAAGTGCCGCTGAAAATACTGGTGCCGGCGTATATCACCAGTGAGCTGAAAACCGCATTTCAGATCGGCTTCGTGATTTTCATTCCCTTTCTGATTATCGACTTGGTCGTATCGAGTGTTTTGATGGCGATGGGTATGATGATGTTGTCACCGATGATCATTTCACTGCCGTTTAAATTAATGTTATTTGTTCTTGTCGATGGCTGGCATCTGATTATTGGTTCATTGACGCAAAGCTTCTATACCTGAAAGGGAATTTATTATGACCCCAGAAAGTGCAATGACGATCGGCCGGCAAGCGCTGGAAATCACCTTCATGATTTCCACGCCGCTGCTGCTTTCGGCGCTGGTGACCGGTTTGCTGGTCAGTATCTTCCAAGCGGCGACGCAGATCAATGAAATGACGTTGTCATTCATACCGAAATTGCTGGTCATGTTTTTGGTTGTGGTGTTGGCCGGACCTTGGATGATTACGCTGATGACGGATTATATGCAGCGTCTTTTTACCAGCATTCCTTGGTTGGCGCTTGGTTAATTCCGTAAAGCGCTTACCAGGCTTTATACCTGGGATCCGGTTGGTTGAGCGCATGGATGAACTGTTCTCATGATCAGTATAACGACTGCCGAATTGAACACATTGCTGGCGGCATTTCTCTGGCCGCTCAGCAGAATCCTGGCGCTGGTGGCGACCGCTCCTATTTTTGGAAATCCAAGCACCCCGATCAGAGTGAAATTGGGGCTGGCCGTTGCAATCACTATCCTGGTTATGCCGCTGGTGGAAAAAACATTGCCATCGGTTGATCCCGCCTCAGGTGTTGGTTTAATTATCTTGATGCAGCAAGCACTCATTGGCATCGCCATCGGATTTGTCATGCGGGTTGTTTTTGTCGCTGTGGAAATGGCGGGCGAATTGATCGGTTTGCAGATGGGGCTTGGTTTTGCGATTTTCTTCGATCCGCATAATTCCGGTCAGATCGATATCGTCGGTCGTTTTCTTGGGGTAATCGCTAGTTTGGCGTTTCTTGCCATTGATGGACACCTGATGATGATAGCTCTGATTTCACAGAGCTTCGATACTTTGCCGGTGGGGTTGGAGGGAACGACGGGCGCGACATTGACTACACTAGCTAATTGGGGCAGCGAAATTTTTAAATCCGGTTTGCAATTATCGCTTCCCGTTCTGACCGCGTTGCTGATCACTAATTTGGCTTTGGGGGTGCTGACACGCGTAGCGCCGCAGTTGAATATTTTTGCAGTGGGATTTCCTCTAACTCTATCCATTGGCTTGTTTGTTTTGGCATTGAGCATGCCTTTTTATGCGCCGATTCTGGAACATTTGGTGCATGACGGCTTGAGTTTGATAATGGGGATACTTAATATCAATAAGATCAATATGCCATAGCTGTTTTCCCAGCTTTACACGAGTTAATTTGGCTAGGTGATTAAGAAAGCTGGCTTTTCTCTTCTCAGTGTATAAACAGGCAATTTTTCCCTTCTTTTTCAATACAAGCCATTTATACAAAGCTGTTAAAGTGGTCATCTGTTTATCGGAAAAAGTATCTGCTTTTGTAAGCAAAATCCTAACAATAGTTGGCTTGGTTAATCATTTATGACATTTAAGACGCGTTTATTCAGTTCGTTGCGTAAGCTTTCTGCATCATCGGAATCTCACCAGGATGAAGAAATTGCAGTGTCTGGAAGTGTATTGCAATGCGACGGTGATGAATCCGGCTCAAAGCAGCAATTTGCATCAGCCGATGAGATTAAGCAATTGCTTGATACCGCTTTTCATGATCGACTAAGCGCCGAAGATCAGGCGATTAAAGAGGCACATAAGCGAATAGAAGCGGAAAATATCGCAAAGGTGGCTGCTGAAGCGCGTGCTCGTGCTGAAGCCAACGCCCGGATTGCAGCCGAGACAAGAATTCAGTCCGAGGCGATTGCTACCGATCAAGCCCGTGCCCGCGCGAAAGCTGAGGCGCTGGTTATCCGGGAAGTCAATGCCCGCCGGGAATTAGAGATACAGGCAAAGTCATTAGCGGAAGAAAAGGTCAAGGCTGAAAAAGCATTGAATGCTTTATTGGAAGCCAAAATCAAAGCTGAAGCTTCGATTATTGAAAAAATGCAGCTGCGAGTTGAGGAGGAAGCGGTTGCCTTGGATAAGGCACATGCTGCAGCTTTAAAAGAAACTGAGGCTGCCGAGGCTGCTCGCCGTCAGATCAAAGCAGCAGACGAAGCGTATCTGGCCGCGCAAGCCAGGATTGAAGCGGAAAATAGCGCAGCGGTGCTGGCTCAAGCAAGGATTCAGGAAGCGCAGAGAGCGCTGGCGCTGGCTAAAGCACAGCAGACGGGAGAGCAGCAAGCGATCGAAGAGGTACAGGCCCGTTCATGGCTCGAGGCGCAAGCACTCGCGCAATCCACTCGGCGGCTGGATGCTGAGAAGCAAGCGCGTGAAAGAGAGGAAGAAAGGTTGCAAGCGGAGAGTGCCGCGACGCAAGCAGCAGTTGAGAAAGCTGAAGCGGAAGCTGTTGCGGCTGAAGAAGCCAGAAAAAGGGCTGAGTTAGATTCGCAGGCTACTATTGCGGCCCGCAATAGAGCCGATGCGGAAAAAGTGGCTGCCGAACTGGTTGAGTCGATTCTGGCAAAGGAAAATGCGGCCGCTGATGCTATAAGAGCCCGATTGGCTGCTGAATCCGAGCGGCTGAAGGAAGTCGATCAGCGAATGAAAATTGAAGCAGATGCGTTAGCCGGAGCGGAGGCTGTGCTGCGTGCTGAAAAAGAAGCTAAAGCGATGGCCGATGAGAAGAAGAAGGCGGAGTCTGCTGCAATCATAGAGCATCAGAAGCACATAAAAGCCGATGAAGAAGCAATTAAAGCAGCTGAAGCACGTGCAGAGGCTGAGAAGGTAGCATGTGACGCGGCAAAAAGCCGGTTGGCAGCCGAGTTGCGGTTAAAAGCGGCAGCAGAGGCAAAAGCGCAAATGGATATCCTTGCAACCGAAGAAATAAGCAAGCAAGCAGACTTGGAGCAAAGATTGCAAGAGGATGCGGAAATACGCGCCAAGACATTGGCTGCAGCTAGGCAGGCGGCGGCTGAGCGGTTGGAAATCGAACAGAAAATTACAGGACTTGCCATTGCTCGAGCGCAAGCGAAGATTATCGCAACCAATAAAACCAGAGCTCAGCTCGAAGCGGAGAAAAGTGCAACGAGAGTGGCGCTGGAAAAAGCCAGAAAAGAATCAGCTGCGCTTGTCGCTATGCAAGAACGTATCGAATTAGAGTCTAAAGCTCTGGAGGCTGCAGTAGAGCG
>JBDHRU010000209.1:0-3825 GCA_039807765.1 Nitrosomonas sp.
CATGTCGAGTTGTTCCTTGTGCTAAATCGTTTGTATGTCGATCCGATCATGTTGAACGATCTGGACCAATGGAACCACGGTTGATACTTAATTGAGTCGAACAAACTGAATAAAATTATCTTGGAATATACCAATAAATATTATAATTAATTGTTGGTAATTTTTGTATGGAGGCGATTATGCCTGTTCAAAAGAATACAAGCGTAACACTGGGTGAGCATTTCGAGAAATTTCTGGCCAGCCAGATTGAAACAGGGCGTTATGGTTCGGCTAGCGAGGCCATACGGGCAGGTTTACGTTTGCTTGAAGAACGTGAAACCAAACTGGAAGCATTGCGCCGTGCTTTGATTGAGGGTGAACAAAGCGGTACATCTGATTATTCTTTACAAGGCATTCTGGATGAATTGGAGGTTGGGTGCGTTTTGCGTCTTCTTCCGGTGTGGGTCAGATCGCTCCTGGTTTAAGTTTCGGCATGATGCTTGACCTCCAGCTTCAACCCAAGCGCTTTTATGACTTTCAGGATCGTGGAGAACTCAGGGTTACCTTCGGCGGACAAGGCTTTGTAAAGTCCTTCCCGCGCAAGCCCGGTATCGCGGGCAAGCTGGCTCATGCCGCGCGCGCGCGCGATATCGCCCAAGGCTGCACGGATCAGGCTGCCATCACCTGGGTCTTCCTCGATGCAGGCTTCGAAATACAGGCGTATATCTTCTTCGTCTTTAAGGTGTTCGACGACATCCCATTTTTTCAGTTTAAGTGTACCCATGATTGCTCCTCACAATTGTTGCGCCAGTTCAAGCGCTTTTTTTATGTCTTTTTCCTGTGTGCTTTTGTTTCCACCGGCCAGTAGAATGATAATTTCAATACCGCGCTGGGTCAAATACACCCGATAACCCGGGCCACAATCGATACGCAATTCGGAAACGCCTTCTCCAACTGGTTTCATGTCACCGAAATTACCTTGCTCTACTCTTCGCAGTCTGGCTTCAATACGCACTTTTCCTTGTTTGTCGCGCAGATTGTTAAACCAGTCATCAAAAACTTCGGTGGTGTGGATTGTTTTCATGAACGCAGTGTAAACCATAGATTACAATATGTAAATCATAAAATACACATTGACATCAATCCTGCCCAAGCTTATCCTTTCCGTTCGGTGCTGAACACACCTCCTGTAGCGGATTGCCCCGCGCCCGATAGTCGTGGTTTTTTTACGTCCATAGTTTGTCTATGGCCGGGTAGCGAGCAACAATACAATACCCTTCGGGGAAATATTGCTGGCCGTCTACAGGCGGTGTTCAAGTGCCCGGCCGCTCATCTGAACAGGGAGCGAAATTTGAACACAACCTGTAGGAGGCCAATTATGGTTGCTCAATCTAATGGCGTAATCACGCCTGTCGTATTCGATTTCAATTCCCTTTCCATCCGTGCGATTGCCGATGAATTCGGTAATCCTTGGTTCGTTGCTAAGGATGTGTGCGCTATTCTTGGACACAGTAGGCCAGGAATAGCAGTTAAAGATCATTGCCGTCAGGATGGGACAACGAAACGTTGCATCATCGACCGACTTGGTCGCGAACAAGAAACACTGTTAATCAACGAAGGCAACCTATACCGCCCGATCATCAGATCCAAAAAACCAGAAGCTGAACGTTTCGAAATAAAACTGATGGATGAGATCCTTCCAACGCTCAGGAAGACTGGTAAGTACGAGATCAACGCGCACCAACAACCAATCCCCGACCATTCGGCGCAAATCGCGGAAATCGAGAAGATATTCCAGCAGCAATACAAAAAACTCAAAAAGCACTACAACTACCCGCGCAAGCTGCTGGAGCAATCCGGCTTCGTATCGGCCGACGGCAAGCACCCGGCCAGGCTGAATCTCTCCATGCTGGCGAATACCAAGGCATTTGTCTCACCTCTCATGCACCTGCTCAACGAACTGCGTACCGACGGGCACGATGTTTCGGCGCCCTGGGATGAGGCCATCGCCATGCGCGATGCAATTATCGCGGCAAATAACACGCTGGAAGAGATTTATATGACGGCGATTGAGGCGACCGTCAAGCCAGCTAGCACGGCAGGTAATAAATAATGGCCTGGGAAATATAAGTGTTACTACGTACATATAAACTATTCGAAGGGTGAAATAATGAGAATGTCATGCATTCTCGAGTTTCATGACGTACCGCACCAGCCAGCGCATGTGCGTAGTCGGATGGCTGGAAAAATCCTAGACCTAGCACACCTTCTCTAGCTCCTATCCGTGCACCAAATGGAGCTACCCTCGCGAAACCGGCAGGCAAGAACCTTGCTTGCCGGTATTCGCTACCGCATGCCCCCTATCAGCAATATGGACGCATGCCGTGGTTTCGCTAGAAAATTGCGCATGATACTTTCCACGCAAAACGACGGGAGTAATTGAATAATGACCGTTGATCTCATCACAATCGAAAAATTCTGTTCTGAGACCGGGTATTCGGACTCTGCGATCCGTGGCAAAATTTCCAGTGGTGTATGGCAGCACGGAAAAGAATACTTCAGAACACCCGATAAAAAGATTCTGATCAGCATAAAAGGATTCTACGCATGGGCAATTCAAAGCACGAAGGAGTCAGAGCAGCCAGTGAGGCGACAATCGAGATCGACTTCTACTATCGCGGTACACGCTGCCGCGAACGCATCCAGCTCAAGCCCACCCCCGCTAACCTGAGAAAAGCCGCTCTGCACCGGGCGGCGATTATGAGCGCGATAATCGCCGGAACATTCGATTACTCTGTTACGTTTCCTGGTTCAAAGAACACCGCAAAGTTTGCGCCATCGCAATACACGGTCAAACGATATTTGGAAGAATGGCTTGAAAATAAAAAACCAGTTTTAAAAGCCAGCTCGCATCACGATTACAGCAAAACAATAAACAACATCATAATCCCGCAGTTTGGCGCGACATTATTGCACTCACTGAGCCGCAACGACGTCAGGCAATGGGTAGCAACGCTAGAGTGCTCGAATAAGCGCATATCCAACATTCTCAGTCCGTTACGCACAGCACGATGACCTGATTCAGGCGAATCCGCTCTACAACTGGACATATAAGCGTAACGAAGCGCCAAACAAGATCAGCCATATCGATCCATTCACTCGGGAAGAACAGCAAGCAATAATTAACACCGCAACCGGCGCCATAAGAAATCAGATCATTACATTCTTTTGGACGGGAATGAGAACCAGCGAATTAATCGCACTTGAATGGCCAGATATTGACTGGAAGCGCAAGAAAATCAACGTGAACAAAGCAATCACCAATGCCGGTCGCATTAATGAAACCACAAAAACAAAATCAGGAAAACGTGAAATTGATATGCTTCCACCGGTTGAAAAAGCATTAATCGATCAGAAAAGCCACACGCTGCTGCAAGGTAACAAAGTGTTTTTGAATCATGATAACAAGCCCTGGAATGGCGACAGCCAGATCAGGAAACGCGCCTGGATAACGATATTGCAAAAAGCAGATATACGTTACCGCAATCCGTATCAAACACGCCATACTTACGCATCGATGATGCTCTCTGCCGGGGAAAATCTGGCTTGGGTATCGAACCAAATGGGGCATGGCGATGTATTGGTCACGGCCAGAACTTATGCGCGATGGATTAAAAGCACCGAACAGCAGGGAATGAAAGCTATTGAAATGTTTGGCCAGTGAATAGCCAACAATAATTAATAATGTATTTTATAACAATACGTTATAAAAATAACATGCAGTAATTCAAACCCGATCAGACAGTTACCCGATTTGACGAGGTGCCTGTTAGATCAAATTCAGTT
>JBDHRU010000210.1:0-3811 GCA_039807765.1 Nitrosomonas sp.
CGCACCGCAATTTCGCCGCGATTGGCGATGAAGATTTTACGTAACATCTTTTGGCCTGTTGTAAAAACGCAATGACGATATTTTACCCGATCAATTCCGGTTAGGGCGGTCGAAAGGAAACTTGTGAAACGACCATGCCTTACACGCGATGATCGTCTTCCGGCAGCCGCTTGCTTCTGTTTTCCGAGCTTCCCTGGATTGGCGCCTATTTAAAAAGGAATCATCGCATCCAGCGAGAATAAAAGTTGATCTTTTTTGCCGTCGAATGGGTGAAAAGCCATGTCGATGCCGTCCGCCCGGTCGTAGCGGATATTCTTGCGGATATTGAGATTGCGCACCGGTTTCCAGCCTTTTTTCCAGTGCATCGCCGGTTTCCAGTTCATGCCCACGGTAACGGCGTAATAATCCGCGGGTGCGCTCACGAGAGGAATATTGCCGGCGTAACTAACGCCCTTGTTATTCATCGCCGACAGAATGCGGTAAGGGGAGAACACCCGCCAGCCGTTGCGGTCGTGAAACCGTTCGGCGCGAATGCCGATCGACAGGTTTTTTTTCAGATCGTAAGTCAGGTGGGTATTGATGCTATACCAGGCGGCGTTGCGGATTCCTTCGGGTAGATTGATGTCGGCCGCCCAGCCGTTGGTATGCTGCAATACGCCGTGCATCTTGGGTGTGAACCAATGTTGCAGCACCACGCTGTACATCATCCAAGGTTGATTTACCGCCGTTTGGCCATAGGTGCCGCCCAATGCCATACTGGTTCTTTTATCGTCGCTATTCCATGTTAGATTGGCCAGTCCGCCCCAGTTGTCGAGCTGTTTGTCAAAGCCGCCATCCCATCCGCCGGTGGCGCTGCCGGTCGTCGCCGCGCCCTGGATGGTCCAGTTTTTATCGATATTGTAAGTGCCTAAAAAACCGGTGTGTGTGAACGGTTCGCCGCTGTTCAAGATATAAGCGCGGGTGTAAAAGAAATTGTCGGGCGCAGGGACGCTTTCATAACCCAACGGTGTATAAAAATGTCCCGCCTTGACATTCAGGCCGTTGCCGACCGGTACGTGCGCTTCCAGATAGGCTTGCGGCAGCGCGATGCCATAGGTGCGCGTCGATTTGCAACAGAGATTCAGATCCCAGTTGCCGCGATCCGACGGTTCGCCGGTATTTTCGTCGAACGCGGAGATACCGAAGGCCTGAGTGTAAATGGCATCGGTTCCGAACAGGAAATCGAAGCGTCCGCCCAGGCTCCAATTCGAAGTATCCGTTTCGACGCTGCGTTCGATGAAGAGATTGAGCTGATTCAATTGAAACCGGTTGGCGCGATCGGCGAAGGTAACCGTGCCGTTGAAACCATCCGACGGATTATTGGCATTGTAGGTTGCCCCGCCGTTGATCCAGCCGCCGATTTCCAAGCCGCTGCGTTTGTACAAATCCGCCAAGCTGTTGGCAAAAGCATGGTCAACCGTGATGATTGCCGATAAAACTATTCCGAGTACTGCGCTGATCGTGTTGATGTGGTAATTCATATTGTTGTTCCTGATTTTTGATCACGATAACATGGAAGTCGTTGAAAATATGATGCATTGTGCTTTGAAGTGTTTAACTCGAGTGCGAAATACTCAATGCTTTTTCGCACACTGCGCTTCTTGCTTGATTCCATCTTGCTGGATCGTTTGTTGTTCTCTTTCTCCGGAATTGTGCAAGTTGGGGTGATTGCATTGTACCTTAACGCGATTAATGGATGAGATAATCGAGAAAAAATTCAGCATAATCAATGGTTAACATCGATGGTGCAACAGTAATGCGCTGCATTACACCGACCAGAATAACAACATGGAAAGTTATGAGAACGGTAATGGCAAGCGGTGACAAATTGCTCAGGTTGACCTAAGCCTATTTGCATGGGCTTCTGTTTCACTTTTCTTGTGGCGTGCTTTATCTTTATCCCTTCAGACAGCCGCTCAAAACTTCTCAGTTATTCTTCAGCTGATCGATCACCATTTGACGGATGTCGGTGTTTTCACCCGGATTGATGATGACGAAATCCGGGGTGCCGGGTTTCAGATAATCCAGACCATGTTCCTTGCCGGAAGCGAGAAAGTCGTTGATCGCCAGTCGGTAGGTTTTTTTCGCATCGATCGGGGTGTCGTTAATCTGCCAGGCACCGTTGACTTGCTGGGTATTGACGGATTGCAGAAAGCCGCCCGCGCCGGTGTTCGCCATGCCTTGGTTCAGCACTTTTATGAGCAAACTGCCTTTGATCGCGGCCAGTTGCACTTTGCCGCCGAACGGCAGCACCCGGATCACGTCGTAGACAGTAATTTGGCCCGCGGGCAGTACGTCGTCGATGCGGATCGAGCCGCTGTTGTAGAGCGAGAGTTCGGCTTCCGGGTAGGGACGCAGCAGGCTTTGGGCGATCAGTTCGGTCAGGTTGGTTTTGCGGGTGCGCACATTGGATTCGAGTCCGTCCAATGCTTCGCTGGTGGTTGTGACCACGGCTTCGGGTTCAAAGCCTTGTTGCCGGAAGGCGTCGAAGGCGATGTTCATCCATTTGTCGACCACGGTTTTGACGGCTGGATCTTCCGGAAGATTGTCGTTGATCGGGACAAATTCCGGTTTGACTTGGGTTTTACCGGTTTGCGGATCGAAATAGAGATCGACCATGTAAACCGAGCGCACGTTGGCGTCGCCTTTCAGCAGCGGGGTAAAATTGCCGCGCCAGTTTTGATAATTGACATGTTCGTGACCACCGAGCAGCAGGCCGATTTGCGGAAATTTTTGCAGCAACTCGATATCATCGTCGATGGCCTGATGCGTCAGGGAGATCACAAAATCGGTTTGGCCGCTGAGCTGTTTGATTTGCTCAGCGGTGGCTGCAATCGGATCGGAATAACGCACGTAACCCGGATTATTAACCGCAAGCGTCAATCCGAACATGCCGATTCTGAAAGTTTTTCCGCTTTTTTTATCGGTGACAGGAATCACCAGATTTTGTTTGACGCCGGCATACGGTTGACCGTCGGCGGCGAATACGTTGCTGGATACCCAGGTGAATTTCGCTTCTTGCATGCGCTGGTTGAATTGACTCTCCTTGACGTCGAATTCGTGATTGCCGAATGTGGCGTAGTCCAGTTGCAAGTGATTTAACACATCGACCATCTGCCGTCCGGCGAGCCGGTCACCTTCAAATTGGGCGGTGCCGATCGCGGACGGGCTAAACAGATCGCCGCCTAAGGTGGTGATGGTATTCGGATTACGCGCCAGCAGTTGCTTGCGTAACGTGGCGACGCGTGCGATTCCGCCTTCCTTGCCGCCACTGACCGGGGTGATTTCATAAATATCGTTAAAGTGCAGGATGGTGACGTGTATCCGGCCATCACTGATTAATGGAGCCGGTGTTGTGGCGCAGGCGGTCAGTGTGAAAACAACGATGATCGAGAGTAGAACAGCAAAAGATTTTTTCATGATAATGCCCTGTAATTGGGGGATCTGTTTTGTTCAAAGCTACGTCTGCTGCGAGTGTATGGCAAATTGCACTCACCCGGTAGCCGTCCATGTGCTTCCGGTTCCAGTGTTCTCATGCATCCGAAATATGTTCTAGGATGCGAGAATCTCGCTATCAACGGCAGCCGATTGTGAATATAATCGGAAGCCGCACATAATAACAATACAATCCGCCAAGATTGAGCGTTAAGCACGGGCTTCGGAAAGGGTGATCCAAAGTCAAGTAACGTAAGGAGAGCACTGATTACAGAGCGATTGGCTGATTCGATTCCATGGTCTGCATTCATCCTTATCAATACTGATTCAACAAATT
>JBDHRU010000211.1:0-3804 GCA_039807765.1 Nitrosomonas sp.
CAAATGGCGATGCTGCAAGACCAAAACGGTTTTTCGCGCAAAGGGCCAAAACTGGAGCAAGCGAGCTACTATTACAGCGAACCGCATTTGCAAGTAACCGGCGCCGTGTTGCACAACGGTAAGGCAGTTAAGGTTACGGGCAGTGCTTGGCTGGATCATGAGTGGTCGACGGCTTATCTTGATCCTGATGCGGATGGCTGGGATTGGACCGGCGTTAATCTGGATGACGGTTCGGCGTTGATGGCCTTCCAGATTCGCCGCAAAGGCGGCGGTAAAGTCTGGGCGTATGCCGCGTTGCGCGATGCGAGCGGTGGTATGCGGTTTTTTACACCGGGAGAAGTGGAATTTACTCCGATTCGCACTTGGCGATCGCCGCATACGGAAGCAGTTTATCCGGTTGCCATGCATATCCGCACAGCCGAAATCGAATGGCGACTCACGCCGTTGCTGGACGATCAGGAACTGGATTCCAGTCAATCAACCGGCTCGATTTACTGGGAAGGCGCTGTGACTTTGACCCGGGATAATCAGCCGGCCGGGCGCGGTTATCTTGAGCTGACGGGTTATGCGAAGCCTCTGAAGCTATAGATCATTTCTTATTAGTTTGAATGAATGGAAGCCACGAGCGATCACTTGCTTAAGCTTCCGGATGGAAATGAAATGAGATATTTTGCTGATTCCGCACATTATTTATAATAAAAATAGGGTGCACTCAATTTCAATACTTTCATTGTTGTTAAATGTGCGCTAGAATCAGCGGGCGCAATAATCTGAATGGTGCAAGATGATTGCGGATAATGTACTCGGTTCTATAAAGGAAAGATCGCTATTGCAGTGAGTCTGGGGAACAGAGAATAAAGTTAAACGGTTATAAAGTTTTGTAATCGTATGTGGAGGGACCGGTCACTGATCGGTTTTAATTCTTAATCAAAGGAGATTGTTATGGCCGAAATCAACAGAAGAGAAACAGACGCGCAAGTTTTAAGATTGTTCTTCATTACAACAGCTGCTTTCCTTGTTATTGGAGCAATTATTTACGGCGTATTCTAGACTGAAAAGATTTCAGTGCCCGTGGTTTTGTTTTGCTAAAGACTTACTTACATTTCTCAAAATAAAAACCATCACTATCAGTGATTAGCAGGGCAGAGTCAGTCGAGTATCCTGAATACAATGCCCATCTGGTGAAGAGATTACATATCCCCGATGGGCATTGTTCATTTCTGTAGTAAGAAGTTTGTTGTAATCTTTTTAAGTGGATTGCATTCCGGCATTCAACATTCAATATCCAATAATAATACTGTCAGTTGTTTTTCATCACTTGATGGTTCATGTGCTGAATGAAATTCTGTTCATGCATGGGTAAATGAAAGAAATAGCCCTGAATGAAATCGCAGTTATAGCATTTCAGTTCCGCTAATTGAGCTTCTGTTTCTATGCCTTCCACGGCTAATTGTAATCCCAAATAATGCCCCAGTCGGACGATCGCATTGATCAGTACGCTTGTATTCTGCTGATTCGACAGATCATCGACAGACGATTTGCCGATTTTTAGTTGGCTGATGGGCAATTGAATCAATTGCGTTAATGACGAATGCCCCGTTCCGAAATCGTCGATGGCGATTTGTAAACCTAAATCCGCTAACTGATGAAGTATCGTCAAGTTCGATTCAACAACATCCGGCATCAGAGCCATTTCCGCTAACTCGAGCACAATCCGGGAAGGATCGGCGCCCGTTTCTTGCAGTATCGCCGCAAAATTTGCGGCTAATTGCTTTTGATTCAATTGCCGTGCTGACAAATTGATTGCAACGAAGGGTGCTTCTTCTTTCCAGCGCTGCCGCCAATTGGCTTGTGCTTTGCAGCCTTCGCGAAATACCCACTCTCCGATGGAAAAGATCATGCCGGTCATTTCTGCAATCGGAATAAAAATTTCCGGGGAAACGGCTTTTCCGCCCAGATTCCAACGCAGCAGCAATTCGGCGCCGACTATGTGCTTCGTATCAAGTGCAACGATCGGCTGAAAAACAGAGGAAAATTCGTTGCGTTCAAGTGCTTGTCGTAATCCCAGGATGATTGAATTTTTTTGTTGCGCTTGTTGTTGCAATTGATCGTTAAAGAATTGCCATCCATCACGGCCGCTTTGTTTCATTTCGTACATGGCGGTATCCGCTGAACGCATCATTTCATCGGCTGAATACTGCTGGCCATGACCGATAATGATGCCGATACTCGCAGTGACAAATAGATTCAATTCTTGATACTGAATCATTTCCTTGAGCGCATCGTTGATGCGCATTGCTAGGTTTGCAATTAATTCCGGTTTTTCAATTTGTTCGCATAGCACAATAAATTCATCCCCGGATAGCCGCCCGACAGTATCGCCGGGCCGAACTTGATCCAGCAACCGGCCGGCGATTATTTTCAGTACTTCATCGCCGGTTTCGTGGCCATGGCTATCATTAATCAGTTTGAAGCCATCCAGGTCAATAAAGAGCAAGGCGACATTCAGCTTGCTTCGCAACGAGCGTTGCAAGGCGTGGTTTAGTCGTTCCAGGATCAGTTTGCGGTTGGGTAAGCCGGTGAGCGCATCGTGTGTCGATTGGCGGATCAGTTCCTGCTCGTGATGCTTGTGCTGCGTGATGTCACGCATCGTAATCACTAATATCCATTGATCGCCCGTATGAAATTTGGCGATTCCGGCCTCGAGCTCAACCAGAGTGCTGTCTTTGCAATACCCTAATACGGAATTGCATTGATCCATGCGGTGGTGCGTTTCGGGGCTCAGTACAAATTGCTCGAGTGCATCAGCATGTTGCGCACGGTGATACGGCGGCAGTAAAAGATGCACCGGGCTGTCGGTTAATTCTTCCGGGCTATAGCCGAATAATTGACAGGCGCTGCGATTGGCTTCAATGATGGTGCCTTTTTCGTTGGTAACGATAACAACCGAATCGATAACCGACAGAATCTTTCGTACTGCATCATTGATTATTTGTGTGCGGATCATGATCAAATCCGGTATAACACGATCCGGCGGCGATGTCCCGGAATCGCCAACGGAGCGCTGGCAAATTTTCCGGTGGTGTCGAAGATGTTGTTTGCAGCGAACGCGCACGATAAGTGAGCGGATGTATTAGCGCCGCTATGAGCTGCTGCGGCTTTTCTTACCCACGGTATTAATCCAAGCCGGACCGGCTCGATGATTGCCTTCATAAAATCCCGTTTTTTTATATTTTTTGGGATAACGCAGTATTGATTTGAAGTTTAATAAATAAGAATTGTCTTACATAAACCGGCCTGGATTTTACTATAATCAGAATAACTTGGGGAAAGATTTCGGAGGGTGTAGATAAGCAGTGATGAAATATTTACTCGATGACGTCAAATCCCGCATCGATGATGGCTTCCTTGAGTTGATTCGGATTGGTGCTGGTGGGATCGAATTGAACGACGGCTTGCGCGGGATCGAGTGTGACTTCCAGCTGAGCGATTCCCGGTAAATTCTTAAGCACGTTTTTGATGCTGTTGACACAACCCATACAGGTCATGCCTTTGATTTTGATAATAGTGGTTTGCATGATGACGACTCCATAAAATAATCTTGTCTTTTTAATGATTGGCTTGCCAGCGCTTTAATAGCAATGAATTACTGACGACCGATACCGAGCTCATCGCCATGGCGGCCCCGGCAATGACCGGGTTGAGCATGCCGGCGGCTGCCAATGGAATACCCAAGGTATTGTAAACGAAAGCAAAGAACAGATTCTGGCGGATTTTCCTGAGTGTGGCGCGCGATAAGGAAAT
>JBDHRU010000212.1:0-3768 GCA_039807765.1 Nitrosomonas sp.
CCGCGCGCCAAGCCGTTCGGCATGTTGAGCACCGTGGGACGTCCGGCGCCCGCCGCCAGTGCGACGTGATCGAATCCCAGCGCGAATGCATCGTCGGTGGTTAAAGTACCGCCGAAACGCACACCGCCGAACAAAGCAAATTCCTCTCTGCGTTCAAGCAGCAAGCGGATTAACTTCAAAAAGTTTTTATTCCAGCGCACCGTAATGCCGTACTCGGCGACGCCGCCAAAACCACCCGGCATGCGCTCATCCAGATTTTCTTCCAAGGCACTGGCGCAACGGATCGCCTTGAACGGCACACGCTCGCCGCGCGCATCGACCCCGGAAATATCCTCCGGTAGCGGTTCAATCTTGAGACCATCGATACCGACCACGGTATGCCCTTCATTCATCAGATGATGCGCCAGCGTATACCCGGCCGGTCCCATACCGACCACCAGCACCTTGCGGCCGGATGCCGCTTTCGGCACCGGACGACGCAGATTCAGCGGATTCCAGCGTGTCAGCAGACTATAGATTTCAAACCCCCACGGCAGCGCCAACACATCTTTCAGCGTACGGGTCTCGGCTTGCGGAATGTCCACCGGGTCTTGTTTCTGGTAAATGCAGGACTTCATGCAATCGTTGCAGATACGGTGACCGGTACCGGCGCACATCGGATTATCCAACGTAATCATGGCCAAACTGCCCACCGCGACACCCTGCGATTTGAGTTTATGAAACTCCGAAATTCGTTCTTCCAGCGGACAACCCGCCAGCAATGCACCTAGTTCGCTACGTTTGAACGCGGATGGCTCATCCGGAGACTTGGATTTTTGTATCAATCCCTTGGAGCACGAGTCCTTGCCCTGCTCATGGCACCAGATGCAGTAATTGGTTTCATCAAGCGCACCCATCAGATCGGTGCCGTCATCGGTCAATGCAAAACCGCTACGCTCGCGCAAATGCCCAAGACTGTGCAGCGGATAGCCCGCCGACTCGTCTGTTTGCAATGATAGTAAATGCTGAAAATCCAGTTTTGCGGGTGTTTTGAATAGAATGCCCTGTTGCGTATGCCGCTGCCCGGTCGGGGTGCGTAATGCCCAGGCGGCATAGTGCAGCGCTTTGTTCAAGCGGACCTCGTTTTCAGCTTCCGCATCCATCCACTGGGCAACCTTGGTAGCAAAAACAAGCTCCGAGAAAGCTACACCAAACTCTTTCTCCAATTCTTTTTCCAGCGCAAAACCGTCGATAGTTGCCAATTCTTCGTCGCTCACTTTACCTTTGGCGCGACGTTGCACAAATTGCCGTTTGCAAAAATAAAGCGGCGCCAGTTCGTGATGCTTTGCGGCCAATTGTTGTACTTCGTTTTCAATGTTGAACAGCCGGGCGATGAAATCCTCCAGCCAAGGCGCGATATCGATCAATAATACGGACTCATCCTTGGGCAGCAAATGATCCGGATGCGCACGCGCATGTTCGAGTTTTTTATACAGCGCTTCATCGCCGGTACGAAGGAAATCCAAAAATACTTGATCTAATTTAACCAAGCTGCTACGGCGATAAAAATCGGCGATAGTAAAGTTGAAGCTAAAATTTGATACAGCCGTTATTGTTTCCTGTTGCGTGTGCAACGTTGCATCCATTTTTTCCATAATCTCAATAATTCAATCTTTTATTATTTCATTCCATCCAAAATAAGCCTTAAGCATATCGACGGCATGCATGAGCTTGTCATCGCCAACCCAAACACACTCATGTTACATATTTGTGCTCACTGTAGAAGCGTTTCCCGATTCCGGTGTGAGCCATTTTAAAAGCGTACTGACCAATCGCTCCGGATCAATAGGCTTTGCCAGAAAATCATTCATTCCCGCACTCCGGCATAAATCTTTGTGGTGCTGATCGGTATTGGCTGTCACTGCAATAATTAACATATCCACCCACCGCGGACTGGCGCGAATCAAGCGCGCCGCCTCCAAGCCATCCATAACGGGCATTTGGATGTCCATCAATACACAATCAAATGATGATTGCCGCAACATATCCAACGCTTCTTTACCGTGATTGGCAATAGTTACGGTAGCACCGTAATATTCCAGCAAACCTTTGGCAACCTGCTGATTCAGTTCATTATCCTCCACAACCAACACAGCAAATCCTGCTAATTTGCGACCTTGCTCTTTTGTTAGATTCATACTGTTAGCCTGATTTAACATTGTTGACACTGCCGTACTAAGACATACAGGCCGGCATTCTACCAACAAAAGCCTCAACAATGAGCTTTCCGGAAATCCTCAGGGTAAATTCACAGCAACATCCAATACAAATCCCAGTCTTGCCATCAGCCGCTCCCCCAAACAGCCACACCCCTTCGGCAGGCGAAATCATTCCAGCGGTTGCTCGGAAAGCCAGCACAACATCGCGTCGAACACTTTGGTTACTTGCGGGCTATCGCCGACCCTCACCAGCATATCGCCGCGGGAAATATCCAGATGATCTTCAATGGTCAACGTAACCGATTGCGGCGCAAAGGCTTCGGTAACTGACCCTTCGTAGACGAGAATTTCCTTGATGCGCGAACTCAGGTCTGACGGCAGCACGGTAACAGCATCCCCCATCCACACCGAGCCCGATTCAATCCGTCCCATGTAACCGCGGAAGTCGTGCAATAAACGGCCGATCAATGTGCTTTTGCCGTCATCGACGCTACCGGCGGTAATAAAGCGCAACAGCCCGGTTTGATCAAGTGAGATTTTTTCAATCGCCGACATTTAAGAACCTTCTGGAAATGGGTGATACCATGAAAAATTATTAAGAATTGATTGATCCGCAGCTGGACAGTTTAGATTAGTCAACGCACGCTGACGCAACTGCTTTTTAGAAATAACCCTCTTTCTTGCGCAATTCCATCGATGCTTCCGATGTCTGATCGTCCATACGCGTCGCACCGCGCTCGGTAATCCGCGTCATCGCAGTTTCTGCAATGATCGCCTCGACAGTCGCCGCATCCGATTCCACCGGACAGGTGCAGCTCATATCGCCTACGGTGCGGAAACGCACCGTAATATGCTCGATTTTTTCTCCCGCCTGCGGCTGCACCAGATGAGAAACCGGCAACAAACCGGCGGCGCGGCGGATCACCTCACGCTGGTGAGCAAAATAAATCTCCGGCACTTCCAGTTTCTCGCGCGCGATATATTCCCAAACATCCAGTTCCGTCCAGTTGCTGATCAGAAATACGCGGATATTCTCACCGGGATGCGTGCGGGTGTTATAAATATCCCATAATTCCGGACGCTGATTTTTGGGATCCCATTGCCCGAACTCGTCACGAAAGGAAAAAATACGCTCCTTGGCACGGGCTTTTTCTTCATCGCGGCGCGCCCCGCCGATGCAAGCATCGAATTTAAACTCCTCAATCGCATCCAGCAGCGTCACCGATTGAAACGCATTACGGCTTTGCGTTTCGGAACGCAGCACCACGCGGCCTTTCTTGATCGAATCCTCCATGCTGCGCACGATCAGCCGTTCGCCCAATTCTTTTGCGCGCTGGTCGCGAAATGCGATGACTTCCGGGAATTGTGTTCGGTATCGATGTGCATCAGCGGAAATGGGAAACGGCCGGGGCGGAAAGCCTTTTCAGCCAAACGCAACAAAACAATCGAATCCTTGCCGCCGGAAAACAGCAAAACGAGATTCGCGCATTCCACCGCCACTTCACGCATGATATGGATGGCTTCGCTTTCCAGCGCATCCAAATGGGTAAAGGGATGGTTACTCATATTA
>JBDHRU010000213.1:0-3766 GCA_039807765.1 Nitrosomonas sp.
AACAGAAATCCTGACGAAGCTGTTTTGCAGGCGGCGGAGACGGCCATCCGGCAGGTGATCGGTAAAAGTAAAATGGATTATGTGCTGTATGAAGGTCGTGAACAAGTTGCAGCTAACGCAACGCAATTAATGCAAAAGATTTTGGATCGTTATCAGATTGGCATTTCGATCAGTAGGGTGACGATGCAAAATGCGCAACCGCCGGAGCAGGTACAGTCGGCATTTGATGACGCGGTTAAAGCCGGGCAGGATAGAGAACGGCAAAAGAATGAAGGTCAGGCATACGCGAACGATGTAATTCCGAGAGCTGTGGGTAATGCGGCGCGATTGGCTCAAGAAGCTGAGGGTTATAAGCAGCGAGTGATTGCAAGTGCGGAGGGTGATGCCAGCCGTTTTGAGAAAATTTTTGCTGAATATAGCAAGGCGCCCAATGTCACACGCGAACGCTTATATCTGGATATGATGCAGCAGGTGCTTTCGAATACGAGCAAGATCATTGTTGATCAAAAGAATGGCAACAACTTACTGTATTTACCACTGGATAAGCTGATTAACATGAGCGGATCGCCAGCGGCTTCACCAGTGACGGTGCAGCCTATGATGCAGGAAACACCGCCTGAAAGCAGTGTACGAGCACGGGAATCATTTCGCAGTCGCGATCGGGAGGCAAGATAGATGAAAAGTTTTACATCAGTATTTTCAGGTATTGCTATTGCAATTTTTTTCCTGGGAAGCTCGGCAATTTATATAGTTGACGAGCGGCAGCAAGCTATTCTGTTTCAACTGGGTGAAGTTATTGATGTTAAAAGTGAACCTGGTTTGTATTTCAAGATTCCAATCGCTCAGAATGTGCGTTTTTTTGAGAAGCGCATTTTAACAATGAATACCGAAGAACCTGAACGATTCATTACCTCAGAGAAAAAGAACGTTTTGGTGGATTTATTTGTGAAGTGGCGTATCGTGGACGTAAAACAGTATTACATCAGTGTGCGTGGGGATGAATCGCTGGCGCAAACACGTTTGGCACAAACGATCAATGCCAGTTTACGTGATGAATTCGGTAATCGTACCGTACATGATGTAGTTTCAGGCGAGCGTGATGTCATTATGGAGATTATGCGCCAGAAAGCAGATAATGATGCTCGTGCTATCGGTGTGGAAGTGGTTGATGTGCGTTTGAAACGTGTCGATCTGCCGCAGGAAGTGAGCGAATCTGTGTACAGAAGGATGGAAGCAGAGCGTAAAAGGGTAGCTAATGAATTGCGTTCCACCGGAGCTGCTGAGTCAGAAAAGATTCGTGCCGATGCCGACCGGCAACGTGAGGTCATCCTGGCGGAAGCCTATCGGGAAGCGCAGAAGGTGATGGGTGACGGTGATAGTCAATCTGCGGCGATTTATTCGGCTGCCTTTCAGAAAGATTCGGAGTTTTATGCTTTTTGGCGTAGTGTTGATGCCTATAAGCAATCATTCAAGAATAAGGGAGATATGATGGTACTGGAGCCTACCTCCGATTTCTTTAAGTACCTGAAGAATCCTGCAGTCAGTAAATAATTGCAACGAATTGGATGAAGGTGAAGGTGTATTGCGATCTAGTATCGCATGATGTAAGTAAGCTTATGTGACTCTGCTATATTGTGAATGAGAAGAGGTTCTGAGAATCGTTTATTCTTGATATACGATTACATCAGAACCTCTTAATTTTTCTGCGCTTATAGAAATATAATGCTTACCTGATTTAACCGGAGTTGGTTATATATGTGGGAAAATTTTCTTAATGCCGTTGCATTGATGTTAATTTTAGAGGGAATGTTACCTTTTTTATCTCCGCAAACGTGGCGAGAGGCATTTAGAAGATTAACTGAGATTAATGACAATCAGATACGCTTTATCGGTCTGACTTCGATGTTAGTAGGATTATTGGTGCTTTTCATCGTTAGCTGAAGTTTCTTATTTTTCGTTGACAGTTTGTCAATCATGACTATGCACAATTGGTTACTTCCAGAGTTTGTTGAAGACGTGTTGCCTGCAGAAGCAATCCATATCGAAAGTATGCGCCGTAAAACTATGGATTTGTTGCGAGTGCACGGCTATCAGCAAGTAATGCCACCCCTATTGGAATATGTGGAATCACTGTTGACCGGCAGTGGCAGCGATATGGATTTGCACATGTTCAAAGTCATTGATCAGTTGAGTGGCCGCATGATGGGATTGCGTGCCGACATGACGCCGCAAGTGGCGAGGATTGATGCACACTTATTGAATTTTGACGGTATTACGCGCTTGTGTTACGCCAATAGCGTACTGCACACGGTACCGTCTGGGATCACTAAAACCCGGGAACCTCTGCAAGTGGGTGCGGAGCTTTACGGTCATTCCGGTCTGGAAAGTGATTTGGAGATTCAGCGACTTATGCTGCAGTGCTTATCTGTTTCCGGGGTGAGTGAGGTTCATTTGGATCTCGGTCATGTGGCGGTTTTCCGTGGATTGATCAGAGGTGCGGGTATTTCGCACGAACTCGAAGCTGAACTCTATGCGGTATTGCAGGCAAAAGATATATCCACCTTGAAGGAGCTATGTGCAAAATTGCAGCCGCAAACGCGCGCGGCGTTACTGCTTTTACCTGAGCTTTATGGCAATAGAAAAATATTGTCGGATGCTGCCAGCCGCTTGCCTGATTACCCTGAGATTAAATCGGCGCTTAACGAACTGTGCATTGCTGAAGAGGAATTGAAGCCGGTCATCGATAAAATTGCATTCGATTTGGCTGATTTACGCGGCTATGATTATCATACCGGGGTGGTTTTTGCCGCATATGCGAATGGTTGCTCAAACGCTGTAGCCTTGGGCGGGCGCTATGATGAAATTGGTAAAGCATTCGGTCGTGCACGACCGGCCACCGGTTTCAGTATGGATCTCAGAGAATTGTCCAGAATGACAAAACCCCCATCGTATCCGAAAGCGATTAGCGCGCCTTACGATAAAAGAAATAAAGCACTGGAAAGCAAAATTGAGCAACTGCGTGAATCGGGGCAAATCGTTGTAATAGAGTTTCCCGAACAAAAGGGCAAGTCATTGGATTGCGACCGGCAATTGGTGTTTCATGACGAACAGTGGATTGTCAAAGAAATCTGATTTTTTAGAAACGGAATCTTTTAGAGCTTAAAGATATGACTAAGAATGTTGTCGTCATTGGTACACAATGGGGCGATGAAGGGAAAGGCAAGATCGTCGATTGGTTGACGGATCATGCGCAAGGCGTGGTGCGCTTTCAAGGCGGGCATAATGCAGGCCATACGTTGGTCATCGGTAATAAGAAAACCGTATTGCATCTGATTCCTTCCGGCATTTTACGCAATACGGTGATTTGTTATATCGGCAACGGTGTGGTGATTGCACCGGATGCGTTGCTCAGTGAAATTGACATGCTGGAGCGCAATGACATCGATGTCAGCAGCCGGTTACGGATTAGCGAAGCTTGTCCGTTGATCCTGCCCTACCACAGTGCGCTGGATAATGCGCGTGAGGCTGCGAGAGGTGCTGGAAAGATTGGCACTACCGGGCGCGGTATCGGGCCGTCTTACGAAGACAAAGTCGCGCGGCGTGCCATACGATTGCAGGATTTATTTCATCGCGATCGACTGGCGGCTAAACTGGGCGAAGTACTCGATTATCACAATTTTGTGCTGAAAAATTATTTTCATGCACCAGTCATCGATTTCCAGAAAACCGTCGATGACGCATTGGCGCAAGCTGAGAGAATTAAACC